>JBNJGT010000015.1:0-22260 GCA_051819765.1 Nanobdellota archaeon | reverse complement strand
ATTAGATTGTACCGGAGCGCCAGTAGGGAAAGCCTGATCAGATTGATTGACAGGTTGTCCAAGACCATCTGCATCAGATTGTGCAGGAGCCTCACCAGGCTGGGTTGTATCATCCTGACCCGTTGATTGAGCAGGACTAGTGGCAGATTGATCAGCCCCTACATCTTGTTCTCCAGCCTGGACATCAGGTCCAGTTGCCTGCTCTGTCCCAGGGGCCTGGTCGCCAGCAGATTGAACTTGATCAGATAAGCCCCCAGGAGTGGAAGGGAGTGGTGGAAGATCCGTCGAGGGGGCCTCAGGCAGATCAAGCCTCTCATCATTCTTACCCAACGCATTTTTTAGCTTCCCAAAAACCCCTTTAGCCATCTTATCATCCTCTTTTTTTTCACGCAAATCATTAAGAACATCCTTTGAAAGATCATCTCCCATAGTAATACCTCTTTTACAGGGCCTAAAGATTATACTATTTAAATTTTTGCGTTCTTCGCATCTTTGAGACCATACGCTCCAGCGTATCGATCCGCTTCATCAGATCAAGTTTTTCCTTATCCCGCTGCTCTAACGTTTTTGCATATCGCTCAAGAGTGAAATCCTTTGCCTTGATCTGCTGGGCGATCGCATTGAACTTATCAATCGCCTCCGAGGTCTTGCTCACCCGGGAGACCAGTGCACAGACCTCTCCACGCAACTGGGTGAACTCCCGCGCATCTGCCTTGATGCCATCAAAATATCGCTGCAGTTCTGAACGCAGGACTTCGTCGAACTCCTCCACGATTTTTTTCTGTAGTGAGCCGCGCATGCGCTTGAATTCAAAGAGTTCCTGATCCAGGCCCTCACAGAGTTTATGCTGGCGCATGTTTCCCGACTCCAGTCCATCAATCAGCCCATTCTGTTGCGTCAGGAGTTCCTTCAATTCTCCGATTTCACTGCGGACCAACGATATCTCCTCCTTCAAAGCCCTGCTTTCCTCAGCCGTTTTCCGGACATGGCCTTTAAGAGCATCAACCTCCGCAACCACGCGGGACAAGTCCTTTATCCGTTGGATCATAGCTGGATGGTAAAGAGACCCCCTATAAAAAAGTAGCACATCGAATAGACAAAATACAATACTAGTTTATCCAAACGCACCCTCAAATGAGACAAATTTTATAAACTAAAAGAATCATGCATTTTAATCATGAATCTGCTGGCAAAACACAATGACCTCAGCAACCATTTTGCCCAACTTCTGAAAAGATACGAGATTATCGCCCCAACATGCCAGGGAGATGTCATCGCTTTCAACAAGATCTCATCCTTCGAAGACATAAGGCTTGACCAGCAAAGCATTTATTCACCCCGAAAACACATCCTGCCAAATCGCGAGACCCTTTTCAGATTCAAGAATGACAAACCAGTGAACCAGGAACCTGAGATCCCTGAACAGATCCTATGCATGCGCCCCTGTGACGCAAACAGCCTCCAAAACATTGATCGGATTTACCTTGACGAGCACCCGGATGAAGTGTACAAGAAACGCAGAGAGAACACCTATCTGTTTGTATTCAAATGCAAGACGCCAGGTAAAGACTGTTTCTGCAGCTCAATGGGAACCCAGGACCCACAGGGGTATGATGTGCTTTTCATAGACATCGGCAGCCAATATATCATAATACCTGGTACCCAAAAGGGACACGAGCTCATGAAGAACAAGAGGTTTGCTCCAGTGATCCGGGACGGACGAATAGTATTCGACTGCACCCGGAAAGCAGAAGGGCTGGATAAGCTTGAGACCCACATGAATGACCCAGAATGGAAAAGACAAGCCGACCGGTGCATCAACTGCAATGCCTGCATCACGGTCTGTCCAACCTGCATGTGCTTTGATGTGCGGGACGAGCTCAATGCTGATGAGAAGAGCGGAGAACGTGTCCGTTATTGGGACTTTTGCCATATGAAAGATTTTACCAAAGTCGCAGGCGGATATATCTTCCGTGAGAATAAGGTGAACCGCTTCAGGCACCGTATACTCCACAAACTCCGCTATTTCAAAGAACGCCACGGGACTCATCTCTGTGTAGGCTGCGGCCGCTGCATAAGCGTATGTCCGGCTGGCATCGATATGCTCGAACTCATAGACAATTTAGGTAAGAATGACTAGCTACAAACCCATGTTGGTACCGATCGAGAAGATAACCAAGGAGACTGAAGACACCCGTACATTCAGGGTCAAATACAAGTCAGAACATATGCCGGGCCAATTTGTTCAGGTCTCAAAAATAGGCATAGGAGAATGTCCAATCTCCATCAGCTCCTATGACCACACCTACCTTGATCTCTGCATCCGTCGGGTCGGTTCAGTCACAGGCAAACTTTTTGACTTGAAAGCCAAGGAAAAGATCGGAATCCGGGGTCCATTCGGCAATGGCTACCCCATGGAGACATTCCAGCAAAAGCCCATCATTATAATTGGAGGCGGAACCGGTGTTGCCCCGCTTCGTGGTGTGATAAAATATATTGAGAAAAATCAGGATCTATTCCCAAAGACTGCCATGTTCTTCGGGTTCAGGACACCAGAGGACATGCTCTTCAAAAAAGAGATCGAAAAACTCGATGCCAGGCTCATCGTGGACAAGAAGACAAAAGGCTGGCGGGGACAGGTAGGAGTCATCACGGATCTGCTGGCGAAAGCCAAACTTGACACCAATGCAAACGTTCTCATCTGCGGACCACCAATCATGATAAAGTTTGTCATCAAGCACCTGCTTGAGGCAGGATTCACCAAGGAACAGATCTGGCTCTCCCTTGAAAGGGATATGAAGTGCGGCATGGGCAAATGCGGGCACTGCCAGATACATTCATACTACGTCTGCAAGGACGGACCGGTATTCAACTACAGCACAATAGAGGGGATACGGGAAGAATGAGCAAAAAGAAGATAGGGGTCTATTCATTCAGCTCATGCTCAGGATGCCAGATTGCGATCCTCAACCTTGAGGACCTACTTGTTGATGTCCTCTCCAAATTTGACATCCGATACTTCCACCTCATCCAGGCAAAGAATAAGGAAGAGCCTGTTGATATCGCATTCATTGAAGGAGCGATAACCACAGCAAAACAGATAGAAAAGCTGAAGAAACTACGTGCAATGTCAACTGTCTTGGTAGCCATTGGATCCTGTGCCTGCACAGGTGGTATTCCCGCAATGAAAAACGAGACCAGCCGCGAGAAGCTTCAGCTTGAGATCTACGGCAAACGGCGCCACCACCTCTCCATCCAGGCTCAAGGCATAGACAAACATGTCAATGTCGACTACTATCTCAGGGGATGCCCCCTCGTCAAGGAAGAGTTTGTCGAACTTGTCCTGAGTCTTCTCAATGGCAAGGAGCCCTACCAGCGTCCCTACCCTGTCTGCACAGAATGCAGGATGAAAGAGAACGCCTGTCTGCTCGACCAGGGAGAACTCTGCCTGGGCGCCCTCTCCTACATGGGATGCGGTGCACCCTGCCCCTCCCAGGGACAGCCTTGTCTGGCATGCCGCGGACCCAATGATGATGCCCGCCTTGAAGCATTCATCAGGCTGATGGAATCAAAAAAACGATCCCGAAAGAACATCCAGGAAGCATTCAACCTGTTTGTTGAAGAAAAGTTTGAGAAGGTAAAATGAAACTCACGATAGATCATATAACAAAGGTTGAAGGTCATGGTAAACTCTATATCAATATCGACAAGGGTGAGGTTGAATGCGTCCAGATGGAAATCTTCGAAGGTGCCCGCTATTTCGAATCCCTTGTCAAAGGCAGGAATTACACAGAAGTTCCCGACATCACATCAAGGATCTGCGGAATCTGCAGCCAAAGCCATCTGCTCTGCGCCCTCTACGCCATTGAGGATGCGATGAAGATCCGCATCAGCCCCCAGACTCAACAGTTAAGAGAGCTCATGATGCTTGGATCCCTCATCCAGAGCCACGTCCTGCACCTGTATTTCCTTGCGCTGCCCGAGTACCTCGGATTCGACAATGCTCTTCAGATGGCAAAGAAGCATAAGAAAACAGTCGAACGGGCCCTCAGGCTAAAACGCTTCGCCAATGACATCGTGACAACCATTGGAGGTCGTGAGATCCACAGCATAACCCCAGTGGTAGGCGGTTTCACCCGGGTCCCTTCACAGGAAGACATCAAAAGCCTCCTGAATAAGTTCAAAGCTCACAAAGAGGATTTCGAAGAGACCACTAAACTGTTCGCAAAACTCAAATATCCAAAATTCGAACGAAAGACCCAATACCTTGCTTTGCGTGACAACAACAAGATCAATTACGTCAAAGGAAAGCTTGTCTCCGATGGATTTGCAACCACTGTCAAAAACTACCACAAGCACATAAAGGAACAAGTGGTCAATTACTCCAATACCAAATGTGTGACATTGAAGGACAAGGACTTCATGGTGGGATCCCTGGCAAGAATCAACCTGAACAAGACCCTTCTATCCAGGAATGCGAAACGGCTCATAAACCAGTCAACAATCAAGTTCCCCAGCAACAATCCCTACCATAACAATGCAGCCCAGGCCTTTGAGCTCATTGATTTCTATGATAAGGCTGTTGCCCTGCTCAATCAGCTCAAGATCAAGGATGAAGAACCAAAGACCAAATTTCAGGCAGGACACGGATTCGCCGCCATCGAAGCACCCCGCGGACTGCTTTTCCACGAGTATGAGATCGATGCAAAAGGCATCATCAAACAGGCAAACATCATTGCGCCAACCACACAGAATCTCAAGAATATCGAAGAAGACATAAAGGAACTGCTCCCACAGATCATGAAAAAGACCAAATCCCAAAAGACAATCCTTGAAGAATCAGAAAAACTGGTAAGAGCATATGATCCCTGCATCAGTTGCTCCACCCACTTCCTTGAGATAATCAATCAAGAATCTTGCGATCCTTTCTCACGATCCGGTTGAACATCACCGGGAAGATGATGGTAGTAGCAATCGCCATCACAACGATTGCTGAATATATCTCAGGCGTCACGAGATTATGGACCCTGGCAAGCTCCAGTATGACAAGCTCCATTGCCCCTCGTGAATTCATCGCCCATCCGATAAGATAAGTCTGTAGAAGGGTCAGGTTGGTGAGGGGAGTGACCAGCAAGGCTCCCAGGATTTTACTTGCAAATCCCGCAAATACAATCAATAATACAAGCAGAGGATGGGTCAAAAGGCTTGATACATCAAAATTTAGCCCGATATTGATGAAAAAAAAGGGCACGATCAGGCTGAAACTCAATGTCTTCAATTCTTCCACATCCATGCGTTCATCATCCTTATCCTTATTTGACACCTGGATGATAAGACCCCCTATAAAGGCACCGATGACAGGGCTCAGCCCGAATACAGATGAAAGGGAAGCAATGATCATCGTTATAACAATTATCGTTGAGACAGTCGTTATGCGGGAATCCTCTTTTTGTATGAATTTGATGATTCCCGGCACCACTTTCCAGATGAGAATGATACATACCACAAAGACAAAGATTGACAAAGGCAACTGCACCATTGTCATTGAATCAGTCACGAAGACCAGCAATGCTGAAAGGAAGGTTATCTCAAATATATCATCCAGGATCCCCGACCCCAGGATGATGGTCCCTAACCGGGTGTTAAGCGCATTCATCTCAATCAGCATGGCAAGCGAAGTCCCCTCTGCAGTGAGGGACAAGCACGCACCCACAACCGCAGCCACAACATTGCTCTGATCAGCAAGCATGCTGATAAGACCCATGCTATAAAGCAGTTTCGTCAGGCAAAAGCCGAACACAAAAGGGACCAAGGCACTGAAGAAGGCAACCAGGACTGCATCCTTACTGGTCCGTCCCAGCTTACGGATGTTTATCTCCAACCCAGCAAGCAAAAGCAAAAACACTATTGCAAGCTCAGAAAGGAATGATATCTGTTCAGTGAATGGCTCAATAAAGTTTTTGAATGGCTCAAATCCCAGCAGGATACCAGTGATCATAGGCCCAAGTATCCGAGGATACCGAAGCCGATAGCAGATCTCTGAGAAGATAAGAGATAAGGTTAAGCATAGACTGACAACGATAATAAGATTGTCCATAGTACCCCTTTTAGGGTACCAGCGACGTGATTGTTTATAAATTTAGCGTTTCCTGATCCGGGCGACGAAGAACCCTTCCGTATCATTATCCTGTGGCCAGATGCGAAGGGTCTTTTTGACCTCAGGACTGAATCGTTTTCCTTCAAAAGCCAGTACTGGCTCACCTCGTGCCAATGGCAGTTCAATCTCCTCAACAACCGCAGGATAGTTCTCCACAAGATAACTGACCACTGCCTCATCCTCCTCTGGCTCACATGAGCATGTTGAATACACCAGACACCCCCCTGGTTTTAGACAGTTGAAGGCAGTAACAAGCAGTTGTCGCTGCGTACCAGCCAATCGGCGTATCATGTTGGGATTCCACATCTGCATTGTCTTCTGTGACTTCCGTATCGTGCCGGTTCCTGAACATGGCGCATCCACAAGAATCTTATCGAATAAAACATCCTTGAAAAACCGGCCCTCTGAAAGATTGATGAGCACATTGTGAGCACCCACCCGCTGCAGGTTGAGCCCAAGTGGTGCCAGACGCATCCCCTTATAATCATTGGAGACCAAAAATCCCTTCCCCTTCAGCATTGAAGCGATCTGGGAACTCTTTGAACCAGGACTGGCGCACATATCCAGAACCAGGTCACCAGGTGTGACACCAAGAACAAGAGGTGGTATCATGGAAGCCGCATCTTGTATATAGATGTAGCCCAATGCATGTTCTATCAGGTTCCCCACATCCCGACGACCTTCATGATGCTCAACCCAAAACCCTTCTTCACACCAGGGAATAGGTGTGAGCGTCCAATGCTTCTCCAGTCGCTCTTTGACCTCAGCAACGCTTATTTTGAGTGTATTCACACGGATAGACTTACGAGGATAGCTTAGTGAAGCCTCCTTGAATGCCTCAAAATCGGTCAATTGGCTGTAGCGTTCTATGAATTTTTGCTTAAACATGCTTCACCATATACACTCCTTGTCGACGATATCCCAGTTTCCGGTAGTATGCACGGACTCCGATGCCGCTGATTATAATAATCTTTCTTTTCCCGTTCTCTTTTGCAATAGACTCTGCTCTGGCAAGCAGTTTCTTCCCCCACCCACTATGCTGGTGCTCACCCGTCTTTCCGATCCCAAGAGCGGACCCATAGACGTGAAGCTCTCGTATCAGCGCACAATCCGTGGTTATCTCCGGAGTCAGACACTGTGAAGGAAACCGCAGGCGACAGAATCCCAATAACCCACTGTTTTCGACTGAGATAAAAAACTCCTCTCCTCCGGATGCAGAATATGCATAAAGCCTGAAGCCTGGCTCACCCGATGCGCCAGCTCGACCCACCTCACGGCATCGGATACACCCACAGGATTGACCCTCAGATTTCAATTCATCAAGGACCACTTGCCGCAGGTTTGTCATATCAACCCCTGCCTCAGTCATGTATGTGGGAATGTCTCGCTGTATCCGGTTTATGCGCACATACGGAGGAACATCCCGCTTTATTGCCTTGATGACCTCCTTTGCTTCAGCTGTACTGATAGGACAAAAATGACCGTTCTTCCATTCATCATAGAGCCTGGTGCCCCGCAATACCATGCAGGGATATATCTTGAGCATGTCCGGCTTGAAAGCCTCATTCGAGAATATCTCCTTGAAGGCCTGCCGATCATCAGTGGCCCCAGGCAAGCCAAGCATCATATGATACGTGACCTTAAGGCCAAAATCCTTGAGGACACGCGTCGCGTCCTTCGAATCCTGCACCGTATGCCCCCGGTTCATCCGTTCCAGCAAATCATCTGACACTGCCTGGACACCCAACTCAACCTTCGTGCATCCAAGACGAAGCATTTCCCTGGCATGGCGTTTCTTCGCATAATCAGGCCGGGTCTCAAGCACTAGTGCAACGCACCGCACCGCCGAACGTTCGTTTCGTCGCTGCTCATCCTCGAGCGTGCTGGAACGTTTCAGTGCCTTGAGCCGCCTCAACACCCGCTTCTCCCGCTCAGGATCGGCTAGGTCTCCAGGCAATTCAAAGAACTCCTTGAACTTACGCAGGCGCAGCTTTCCCTTAGGAAAGAAATGAGCCGCAAAATCATTCATGGCCATGAGACAGTCTCGCACAAACCTGTCCCGATATCGCTTTGGAAAAGACGGAAAGGTACCTCCCATCACGATAAGTTCAATCTTCTCAGGCACATGTCCGGTCACAACATATTGCTCAAGCCGGTTCATGACCTGCAGATAGCCATCATACTGATTCCGGATAGCTCTTCTGGTAGCAGGCTCCTTTCCTGTATAGCTTTGGGGAGTATCACCGAATGTGGAATCAGGCCCGCCCGGACAAATGCTGCATTGTCCATGTGGGCACGGATAAGGCTTGCTCATGACAGCAATCACGCATACGCCGCTCAGGCTTCGTGTAGGCTTAGTCATAAGCGCCTGGGAATCATCAGAATACAGGAATATTTCGATATTCGTGGGTATCTTCGAGACGCCGTATTTTTTGCAAAGGTGGGCCTTAAGTTTCATGAACTGGTCTGGAGCGAGATGATAATTTTGCCGAAGCTCCCGGATGAATTCTTTGGGGTACATGCAGGTGTAGAAACCAGGACCCTTTAAATATCTTTTCGCAGGCTCATAAGGACTGAAAGCACAACACCAACCGCAAACATTCCAGTGGCAGCAGTCCCGATGTAGAGAAGCTCACTCATAGTAAGCCCAACTGTATGGAAGATTTGCTGAAATAGCGGCACATAGACCACAACACCTTGCAGCAGTATTCCAATAGCCAGGGATGCCCACAGTTTCTTGTTGGAAAAGAACCAAACCTTATGCTGCAGCCGCACGATCATCACCTTCACTATCTGGAACACAACAATCGAGGTAAATGCCATCGTGCGGACCTTTTCAATATTCGTATCAAGATTCATGAGATATGTTGTCAACCCATAAATCATGACAGCGATAACTGCAATACTGAGCATATCCCAGTTCTTGAGCAAGGATCCCTCCATGCTATGAGGCTTACGCCGCATGATCGAAGGCCGCACCGGGTCACGTAACAGCATGAAAGAGATGATACCATCAGTGATCAGTGCGATCCACAGCAGATGGATACCTTCCACTGGTGAGACAAAATCAGTACCAAACAAAAGGGCAATGAATGATGGGACCAGAAGAATGAAAACCAACGCAAGATTTCCAGAGAGGATCGCCATCATGAATTTCTTGATATTTTCAGTGATGCCTCTGGATTCCCTGACACCCCCCACAAGGGAGGATATGTCATCATCAGAGACCATAACATCAGAGGCCTCTTTTGCAATATCAGTGCCTCCCACCCCCAAGGACACACCAACATCTGCCTTCTCCAGCGTAAATGCATCATTCATACTGTCCCCGGTTACCGTTACAGCATAGCCCTTATTGCGCAACGCACTAACAATCTTTAGCTTATGGGCAGAACTTGCACAACCCACAATAGACACATCATCAACGTAATCCTCCAGGTTTTGGATCCTGTCAAGATCCGAGGCATTGATAGCGTTACCCTGCAGACCTAACCTGGAACCGATCGCAAGAGCGGTATTGAGATTTTCACCAGTCACAAAAACAGTATTCACACCAGCGTGGTGCAATTCTTCAATAGCCTTCACCGCACCCTTACGTAACGGATTTTCCAGTGCCTGCAACCCCACAAAAATCAACTTCTCCTCATGTATCTCAGTCCCCTCATGGGTCCGAAACGCGAATGCCAGAACCTTCAACCCTTCGTGTGAGAAGTTATCACTCTCTTTGAGGATTGATTCCTTCAACTCAGGAGTCATCTTCTGCACCTTGTTCTTTATGATGACTCCGGCACACAAATCAAGAACAGAATCACACGCCCCCTTGACAACCAGATAATTCTTGTTCCCGGTCTTATGAAGCGTGGCCTTCCTGCGCCTATCAGAATCAAATGGGATATCCGCGATGCGGGGAAACTTCCGGTCGATATCCTTCTTTTGCAAGCCTGCCTTGGTTGCACTGATGATCAGAGCCTGTTCTGTCGGATCCCCTAAATAAGATCCTCCATCAATACTCGCATCATTATTGAGAATGCCAAGCTTCAGGATAAGATCCACCTCATGTGCCTTGACTTGCACCCCTTCTTTGAGGATATCGCCCTGGGAATCATAACCCTCGCCTGTCACCTCCATGACAGTACCATTCACAAGCATCTTACGCACAGTCATAGTGTGCTCCGTAACAATGCCGGTTATGTCAGAGCATAATGCACTCGTATAACCCAGGTCAAGAATAGGGCTGAGGCGGCGGACTAAGAGATTCAGATTCTTTAACCGCCCAAATCCACGGGACAACGAGTCGCTCACCAGTGTTGCCAATCCTGCTGGAACTGACGCCACACTAAAAGCGACCGCAAGATAGAGGTACTCCTGGACTGAGACAAAAAGACTCTTGTACCATGCGTAAGAACCCCAGTCAAACCTGAGAAAGACATCTAAGAAGTTCGATGAGATGAAGATTGCAACCCCCAGTACAAACAGACTCGCACCAACAATGAATAGCTCTAGCCATTTCTTTGAACAGGCCAACCGTGATTGAAGAGGTATATGTTCTGAATAAGTCAGCTCCTGGTTCTTGAACATATCACCAAGATAGGTATCACTGCCGGTCCGTACAACTACCGCCTTGCAATATCCTTTGATAACCGTAGTCCCGCAAAAGACCATATTGGTTTGCTTCTCAAAAGGACTACCGGTAACCACAAGTTTAAGTGATTTCTTGACAGTCTCATATCGACCAGTGATTCGCGACTCCACTGTTTCAAGATCATCCAGTTCAAGCAACCGTGCATCAGCCGGAACCCGTTCACCAGCTTCAAGATAAATGATGTCTCCCGGCACAATATCCTTGGAATCTATAGGTCGAAAAGCCCCATCTCTGAGGGCTTTGACTTGTTGGGTGCTAAGATCCCTCAAAAGATATTTGGTGTGCTGGAATAGATAGAGCTTTCGATACCCCATATAGGCATTGAATATAAGGATCGGAACAACAATCAATGCTTTCAGATAATCTCCGACAAGGATAGACAAGAAAAGCAGGAATAGGAGTGCATAGATACTCACACGCTTGAACTGGCTCAGAAAGATTGGTAGTACCCGCACCTTCGGCACGCGGAATACAATGTTTTTCCCATACATGGAGTAGCGTCGCTCGGCTTCATCATTAGTCAGCCCATCAGGAGAACTGACCAACTCTTCAAATACTGCATCCGGCTCCTTATCAAAGAACACCTTATACCTCTCTTTTAAGTTTTGAGATGAAATACATCATGCAATCATGCGCGCAAAACGTTGCCTTCTTTTTGAAGTCATCCGGACCAAAGAGCAGCGTGTACGTACTACTGTCGCTAGGGTCGATGCTTTTCATGCAGACCGCGCATTGCGTGCAATGCTCCTTTTGCTTTTTCTTGATCTCATCATTAATTAATCTTTTCAAATGTATCGATCCGCTATCAAGATCTCTCTTGATCTTGATCAATTCATCAAGATCCAGTCGTGGAATCACATCCCGTATACGCAAGTAATTCATCTTATCACCTTAAAAGAAAAGGTTTTTAGGGAATGATCCTAAAAACCCTTTCTGCCAACCCAGTCTCGCTCATGAATCTGTCTCCTCAAAATCAATATACCATCGCCCTTGGTCCCGATCATAGACAAAAAGCACATTATTCTTTTTGGTCTTATCAACAGCGAAAAGTAAAGGCATGGGGATAGTAGTTTCATAACTGGACCCCCGCTTATACAATTTCCGCCGGAAGGTTGTCGTATCCATTATACTTATTTTTCTACTTAAATATACAGTGTAGGGTGATCAACATCACTAAAATAGCCGATCAAGAGGTCATCCCCATAGACAGAAAAATCAAGAGTAGACGGCTCCTCATCATCGATCTCAAAATTATACTTATAAACTTCCATTTTTCTATACATTATTATAACCTTGGAGTTTATATTATTTTTGCTTTTATATTCTCTATTATTAAAATACAACTTTATATACGTCTAAAAATACACTAATAAATTAATATATAAATACTTATTAAAACTTTAATTAAAATACTTATTCATTGCTCTCCATTGGCCCAAACCTGCAGCAAACTATTTAAAAAACTACCAGTTAGCACCTCAGATGGACACCCCATATTTTTCAAAAAAGATCGGAGAACTACCCAAAGGATGCAAACTCTGTGTCAAAGGCGAGAAACTGGTACTGTTTATCACTGGCCTTTGCAGCCAGAACTGCTACTATTGCCCTATATCAGACCACAAGAAGAACGTAGATGTCATGTATGCCAATGAGCGCCCTGTCGAATCTGACGACGAGATAATCCAGGAAACCAAAACCTCAGGCGCAACCGGTGCAGGCATCACTGGTGGAGACCCCCTCCTTCGCCTGGAACGCACGACAAGGATTATCAGAGAACTCAAAAAACAATTTGGAGCTCGCTTCCATATTCACCTCTATACCCCCCTCAGGCACGTAGACAGGGAAAAGCTCACCGCACTCCATGACGCAGGACTAGACGAGATCCGCTTCCACCCTGAGTATGGATCAGAAGAGGCATGGCCAAGACTCAAGCTCGCCAAAGAATTTGACTGGGACGTAGGAATCGAGATTCCAGTCATACCCGGCACTGACGCAAAAAAGCTCATCGATTATGCGAGAGACACAGTCGATTTCATCAACCTCAACGAGCTTGAGCTCTCCGACACCAACGCAAACGATCTCGAAGAGCATGGCTTCGAATGCAAATCCCTGCTCTCTTACGGCATCCAGGGCAGCGAAGAAGAGGCACTCCGCCTTCTTGAATACCTCAAGGACAAACACGTCAATGTGCATTACTGCACGACAAAGCTTAAAGATGCTGTACAGATGGCAAACCGCATCAAACGGCGTGCAAAAAATGTGGCCCAGCCCTTCGACAAGATAACAAACGAAGGCCTCCTGATACGTGGCGCGGTATTTCCAGAGAAAAACAACCTGGAAGAGACCAGGGAAAGGATCATAAAAAGATGCAATGTCCCAGAAAAATATGTCATGATCGATGAGAAGAAGAACCGTGTCCTCACCCGAGCCGCGGCACTAAAGAACATCAAAAAGAGACTCAAGGAACCTTGTGCGATCATTGAAGAGTATCCGACCTGGGACCAACTGGAGATAGAGAGGGAATACCTATGAGAGCGGCAGTGATCGTATCAACACAGGACCCCGCAGGCATGAACATAAAAGAACATCTGTTAGCCTACAATCACGAAAGGAAGGAAACCAAGTTCGGCCACACAATCCACACCTTTGATACATTCACGCTTTACACCACAGACAGTGACTCAATCTATTGCGAGGACATGGACCGCAACGTCCCTGAAGACTTCATCATATTTGCGACAAAACACCAAAGCGAGGCCAAACGACCCTGCTTGTGCTGCCATGTGCCTGGCAACTGGACCAACGCAGATATGGGGGGAGCAGAGCGGACCCTCTGCACAGCACCCGCGGGCCACATCAAAAAAGCTCTCACTGTCCTGGATGAGAGCAACACCCTGGACTTCGAGGTAAGCATCGAGCAGACCCACCACGGCCCAAAGATCACCAAACCCTGCATGTTCATCGAGATAGGCTCAAGCCTCAAAGAGTGGGAAAATCCTGAAGCAGGACGCCTCATCGCCCAGGCCATCATGCGCATCACCAGTGAGCATCCACAACAAGGAAAAACAGCGATAGTCCTTGGAGGCGGCCACTACAATGAGACCGCAAACAAGCTCATACGGCGCACCGACCTAGCGGTGGGGCACATCTGCGCGAAATTTCTCCTCGGACATCTGGACACAGAGATACTGAGACAGGCAATCCAGAAGCACACCACTCCTGCAGACCTCATCGTGCTTGACTGGAAAGGCCTTGGCACCCACAAGGAACAGGTGAAGAAGATCCTCGAGGGAATGGACATCGAGGTCCAACGAAGCAAGGCCCTTCTCAAAGGATAGCTCTTTTGTACACTAGGATTTAGGGATTGTCAGGATCAGGATTCGCAGATAACAGGCAAACATAAATAGAAAAAATAGAAAACTTATTCTTTAAGTTGTTCGTCGTAGACCCCCTCGTTCACTTCCTTGGTCACAGCCTTGGGATCTTTTGAATCAACAGTGATACCCATTGAATTACAGGTTCCAAGGATATCCTTTACACGCTGTTTCACGCTCACACCCAGCAATGACGTCTTCTTCATATCAGCGATCTTCAGGACTTGGTCAAACGTAAGATTTCCCGCAACCTCAGCACTCTTTGAAGCCTTCTGGACCCCAGCCTCCTTTTTGATAAGCGCTGACGCAGGAGGTGTTCCCACTTTGATCTCATAATCTTTTGTGGTAGTGTCAACAGTGACAATCACAGGGACCTGCATACCTTTGAATGATGCAGTGACCTTATTGATTTCAGTAACGACTTCTCCGATGTTTACACCCATTGGACCAAGTGCAGGGCCAAGGGGAGGTGCTGCTGTCGCCTTGCCACCTTCAATCAGTATCTCGACTTTCTCTTTTGCCATATCTATCTCTCCTTAATCTCTCCGAATAACTTTGATCGCATCAACCTTCACCGTGATAGGGATGGGAACAGCAGACTCAAGCAACTCGACAACCACTTCTTCCTTCTGCTTGTCAACCCGCGTCACTTTTGCCTTCTCACGCTTGAACGGCCCTGAGATGATCTCGCAGATATCATTCTTCTGGATATTGACATCCTTTTTGACCTGTTCAAGCATATGCTCGATCTCTTTGTAATTCACTTCCTTTGGAAGTAGTCCCCGGGCATACGGGATGTTGAACGCTGCCTGCTCAGCATCTGCCCGGTTACCTGCTTCAATGAATATGTACCCTCGCATTCCATGCGGGCTTATGACAGAATAAACAGCAAGTTTTTTCTTCTTGACATTACTGACCAGAAACTCCATCACCTGGTCTTCACGATTAGCAGTGGTTCGCAACGCAAACAGTGAAGTTTTCAGTTCGTCTGAAGCCTCAGGTTCAGTTGTTTCCTCAGGCTCAGCAACCTCTTCCTCAGGTTCATCTGCTGCCAACTCCTTCTTCATCTCTGCAAATTCGTCTTCATCCATCTGTTCTTTTTTCTTATCCATCATACATCCCTAAAATAGTACTTGTCTGCCCATTGTTATCATGAAGCCAATGAAACCGATAATCGCCATGCCAAGGGCGGATATCTTCACGATTGATTTGAATTCAACCATAGAGGGCTTCTTTGTCAACCGCAACACTCGCCAGTATTCTTTTAACCAGTGATTCAGCTTTGCTTTAATGTTTTTTGTTTCCATTTTAATTGATGAATTCTATCCCTAATTCGTTTTCGATCTCTTCCTTGCGCCGTGTCCGAAGCGTGTTCGAGCCCAGTATCTGACTCGAGGTGACTCCTGTCACGATAATCATCACCCTGATTGAATTCTGAAGATCCTCATTAATCTGCGAGCCCCAGATTATCTTGGCATCATCGTCAAGCCGCTCTGAGATGGTCTCCACAACCTTGCGCGCCTCCTCAAGAGTCATGTCCAGGCCCCCTGCAACATTGATAAGGGCACCACTGGCCCCGGAGATATCAACATCGAGCAAGGGATTCTGCACAGCCTTCTCCACTGCCTCGATCGCCCGATTGTCACTATCACTCTCACCGGTTCCGATGAGCGCGACACCGCCACCATCCATGATCGCCCGGATATCCGCAAAGTCAAGGTTGACAAGACCAGCAGTCGTTATCAGTTCTGCTATTCCCTTCACTGCATTCGTAAGGATCTCATCAGCGACCTTGAAAGCTGTGCTGATTGGAAGGTCAGGTGCCATCTCCATAAGCTTATCGTTTGGTATGACTATCAGGGTATCAACAGTCTGCTCAAGCTTTTCAAGGCCAATAACCGCGTTCTCATAACGCCGTTTCCCCTCCATCGAAAAAGGGACTGTGACCACTCCCACCACAAGAGCACCGACTTTTTTTGCGATCTCTGCAACAACCGGCGCTGAACCGGTACCAGTGCCGCCACCCAGACCACAGGTGATAAACACCATGTCCGGTGAACCAAGCGCCTTTTTGATGTCCCCTTCACTGTCCCGAGCAGATTCCTCGCCGACCTTTGGCTGCGATCCAGCACCAAGACCACCACTTACATCCTTACCGATAAGGATCTTGCTGTCAGCAGAAGTATACAAGAGATCCTGAGCATCAGTATTCAAAGCGATACTGTCCACGCCCGCAATACCGACCTGCGCGATCCGGTTGATTGTATTATTTCCAGCCCCGCCGGTTCCCACAACCTTGATACGTGCCCTCCGGGTTGCAAGGTATTGCTCTAACTCATTATCCGTTGATGCCTTTGTATCTTCCTTGATGAAGGATTCATCCATGGGTGCACCTCAGTTCAGTTCTTCATGCTTATCATGAGAGACCTCTTTTGGTTTGGTATGTGACACCTCTTTCGGTTTGTCGTGTGAGACTTCAGCGTGCTTGTCTGCTTCGACCTGTTTTGGTGATTCAGTCGCTACATCCTGTTTCTGCCCTTCCACCGCAAAGACAACATCATTCACCGATACGAGCCGCATGATTTCCTTCTTGAGTTCCTCCCTGATCTCCTCAGGCAACTCTTGCTTGAACGTAAGAGTACATACCCCCTCAGTCACGTCTACACCAATCTGTGAGACACCATATTTCACTGAAAGAAGTGAAGAGATCTGCTTTTGCGGATCTGTTATGATTTGCTTTACCTCAATGGCATAATGCAGCGAACGGCCTGTGAATGGATGGTTGAAGTCAACAATTGTCCGGCCTCCACTGACTGTCTTCACGATCCCCATGGAATCATCCACATTGACCTGCATTCCGGGTTGCGGCTGGATTCCCTGTTTCTTGAATTTTGAAGTCGGAACAAGCTGGATGTATGATGCGTTTCTCTTCCCGAATCCCTTTTCAGGGGGAATCTCTAGCTCATACTCACCCAAGTCCTTGCCTTCCAGGAACTCATCGATGCCAGGCAATACATGCCCTTCTCCCACGCAGATAACAAGCGGCTCAAACGGTTTGGATCCATCGTCAAGTCCATGTTCCTGAGCGATTTCTTTCTTCGTGGTATCAAAGACCATCCCATCTTCCTGAACCGTACCAGTAAAATCTATTTCTATGAAGTCATGCTTCTTTATTGCGCTCATTGTGAATTCTCCTTTTTGGTTTTTCATCTGGATAGCTTTTCACTATCAAGAAGAACTATACGCTTAGAAAAATTAGAGCCATATTTAAAGGTTTCGTTGCCTAGGGTCACCCAAATCGCTTCGTGATGAGAATATTTTCAAAAAAATTTCTAGTGGAATTAAAAATCAAATATTGTCGACGGGGTTGCAATGGAACTAAAGGTTGGCTCCATCAGAAACATACCTAATAAAAGAAATGTCCAAAAAAGTTTCGTGACCCGCTGCGTACTCCTACTATATGGCCATATTCCCCAGAAATTCTCATACCTTAACAGCCTTTGTATCTGCGAGAACCTCTCAAAACCCTTAGAGAGCCCACACCATCTGAAAGATGATTCTAACGGTTTGGTATCCCACCATTCCTGCGTTGGCTCTACCCGTAAGACCCCCACCGCTCTATAAGGATGGGATTTTGGCCAGATGATACCACACCCGCAATACCCAAAGGACACAAACTTAATAAACTACCCACCCCATCCCCAGAGCAATGGACCACAGGCAAATCATTAAAGATCATATCAGGGACCTGACCGGAGAGGATGTTGAGCTTGAACAACCCCCTGACCCTGCACTGGGTGATTTTGCCCTCCCCTGTTTTCAGCTTGCAAAGAAACTGAAAAAAAAACCGGCCCAGATTGCCGAAGACCTCGCAAAACAGGTCCAGCTGGGAAACGCCATAGAAAAGGTTGAAGTCAAAGG
Organism: Nanobdellota archaeon; assembly: GCA_051819765.1. GTDB lineage: Archaea > Nanobdellota > Nanobdellia > Woesearchaeales > JACJVW01 > JBNJGT01. The sequence goes on along the minus strand of JBNJGT010000015.1, from coordinate 4,166 downwards.
ACCCTATCTCAATTTCTTCATCAACGAGCAAAAGCTTGCAGAAGAACTCCTCCCCAAGATTCTCCCGGGCTACGGTTCAGCCGAAAAGACAGGACAGGTCGTTCTGCTCGAATCCCCAAGCCCAAACACCAACAAACCACTGCATGTTGGTCATCTGCGGAACATGCTCATAGGAGATGCCATGAGACGCATCAACACAGCTGCAGGCCACACCCCCTACATCGTGAACATAGTCAATGACAGGGGCGTGCACATATGCAAGTCCATGCTCGCCTACCAGAGATGGGGAGAAGGCACACCTGAAAGCACTGGCAAGAAACCAGACCACTTTGTTGGTGATTACTATGTCCTCTTTTCCAGGAACAAGACTCCTGAACTCGAAGCAGAAGCACTCGACATGCTGGAACGCTGGGAGACAGGTGACCCCGAGGTCATGGAACTCTGGCGCACGATGAATGGATGGGTGCTCGAGGGATTCCGCCAGACCTTTGAACGAGTCGGCTTCACAATCGACAAGGACTATTTTGAGAGTGAGATCTACCAGAACGGTAAGGAAATCGTCATGGAAAACCTTGGCACAGTCTTCCAGGAAGAAGCGGATGGCTCAGTAACCATAGACCTGGAGGACAAAGGCTATGGAAAGAAAATCGTGCTCAGGGCAAACAAGACCGCAGTCTATATAACCCAGGACCTCTACTTGCCCCAGAAACGCTACGAGGACTTCGGATTCGATCGCATGATCTATATCGTCGGGAACGAGCAGATCTACCACTTCAATGTCCTTTTTGAGATATTCAGGAAACTCAACTATCCCTTTGCTGACGGGTGCATGCATCTCCCCCATGGCATGATCGAGCTCCCGGAGGGCAAGATGAAATCCCGAGAGGGCACAGTTGTGGATGCCGACGAGCTTCTCGATGAAGTCCGAACGATTACAGAACAGGAGATCGACAATCGCTATGAGGACCTCACCAGAGATGAGAGAGAACTCAGGATCAACGCCATCGCAGAATCTGCAATCCGGTTCTTTTTCCTCAAGTTCAACCCGCTCAGGGACTTTGTATTCAAGCCAAGCGAATCCATCTCCTTCGACGGCGAGACAGGACCCTATATACAATACACCCACGCCCGCCTGTGTTCAATCCTCAGGAAAGCTGAGGTCCCCGAGGATGTGAACCTCAAGGCGTTACGGGAACAGGAAACAAAGGAGATCCTCAAGCAGCTCCAGGAATTTCCCACAACCATCAAGGAGAGCGCCAACCGGAATGATCCCTCAATCATCGCGCGCTTCCTCATGCGACTCGCCCAGGCAACAAATGAATTTTATCATAAGTACCCCATCCTCAAAGAAACCGAAGTTATCAGGGATGCACGTCTTGTCCTGATAGACGCGACCCGACAGGTATTAAAAGAAGGGCTTTCATTGCTTGGAATCACAGCCCTTGAGCGGATGTAAATGGATTTCATACAGATACCATTGCTGATTGCCCTGATTGCCGGCTCAGCCTTCTTTGCAGGGGTTGAGACAGCCTTTGTATCCATGAGCAACTTCAGGCTCCACCACCTCATACAAGGCAAGGAAAAACGGGCACGCCTCATAAAGAAGCTCAAAGATGACCATGAGCGCCTCATCATAACCCTTCTGATCGGAAACAATCTTGTGAACATCGGCGCAAGCTCCCTTGCGACCGCAATCGCGATCGACCTTTTCGGCTCTGTGGGGGTAGGCATCGCAACAGGAGTCATGACCTTCATAATCCTGGTTTTCGGTGAGATCACCCCGAAAAACATCGCAATGATGCACAATGAAAAGATCTGCCTTGCCACAGCTCCCACCATAAATGTGCTTGTCCAGATCTGCAGACCCTTAAGCTTCATCTTCCAACAGCTAACCCTTATCATCTCCCGGATATTCCCACAACACAAAAAGCCTGAGATAACTGAAGAGGAGATCAAATCAGTCATCAACCTTGGAGAGGAATTGGGCGAGGTAGAAGAGGATGAACGTGAGATGATCCACAACATATTCCGTTTCTCAGACATGACTGCACAAGAGATCATGGTACCCTATGACAAGGTATTCCATGTCGATGAGGATGAATCCATCGCAAACATCATACCCCGGGCCAACCGTCGCGGATTCTCCCGTATCCCCGTCTACTCGAAAAAACACAATTCCCTCATCGGCATCCTCTACATAAAGGATATCCTACGGCATCTCAGGAAGGGAACCAAGGACATTACCGTAAGACAACTCATGCGCCCGGCAATCTTTGCCCCCGAAAACATATTCCTTGACAACCTCCTGCGCATACTCCAGAAGAAAAAGGTGCATTTTGCGATCCTCAAAAAGGACGATGATAGCATAGCAGGAATCATAACCCTTGAAGATATCCTCGAGGAGATTGTCGGCGAGATCTATGATGAGACGGACCTGGAGAAGACCCACATCAGAAAGATTACAGAAAACAACTACATCGTTGACGGCCGAACGACAATCTATGACCTCAATCGCATCTGCCATCTCAAACTGAAAGGCAAGGAAGAATTTGAGACAATCCAGCATTTCCTCCAGCGCCGCCTCAACAAGGAACTGCAGGAAAAAGACACATTCTCCACCCGCAGGCTCCACATGATCGTGGAGAGCACCAAAAAGAATATACTCGTGAGGATAACAACACGATGATAATCTCAGAATTCAACATCCCATTTCCCTATAAGCGGGAAGGAAACCTGGACATTACCCAAAAGCAGCTTCTCATACGAAAGGATGCCCAAGGAGAGATCGCAACCTTCCTCCAGAATCCCCAGCACCGCATGATCTACATCAGCGCCTATCACAAGCAGTATCCCCAATCCATCTTTCTTGGTACTCGCATGCCATACCCAAAAGGTTACAACATATTCCCCGAAAAACTCATGCTCATCGAAGGCAGGCACAATGTCTGTGACTCGGTTATGGAAGCGACACGACCAGCAGAAAAATCACTCCTCGTGATAGATATGTCTATCCTCGACCCGGTATTCAGCCGCCGCAACGTCCCATCTGAACAGGGAGGGTTCACGCCCACGGAGCTGCACTACTACATCTACCGCATAAAGAATCTTACCAATCTCAACCACTATATCATCCAGGGTGAACCCCACAGCATGGCAACCATCATAAGGCATCTTGCTGCCTGATAAGACCCATATAGTTCTTGAGAAGCTTCTTTGACGGGGCTCGCAGACCCTGCCCGATACTGGTCCATGGATCTTTTTGGTAAGGGTCAGGTATCTGCACCATGATTAGCCGTTCCCGGCCATACCCTGTCCGGTGCGTCTCAAAGGTTGCCGCAGGCATGCGCAACTGGTGCCCCAACTCATCCAGATCATCCCGCGAAAGATACCCTGCCTTGCTCCTGAACCCATCCATAAGTTCAGCCCCATAGGCCTGTGCCAGTTCTTCGTAGGTGTCGCATTTTGCGGCTGCGAATGACGCAAGCTCATACATAAGTTCATCCACCGGCGCCTGGAACACGTCCTGCACCGGCTGTCCATTGATTCGTTTTGGGACATACTGCTCCGGTGTGGCTTTGATCCTCCCAAAGCCATCATACAGCGCCATGCGCTGGATTGGATTGAGAAGTTCCCATGCCTCCTCAGGCAGGTCAAGCATGGCAGAGCCATAATAGATGCTGCGAAGCCGGTTCAGACCCTCGATACGTGGCTTTCTCACAAGCCGCTCAAGCGAGCCTCGATCAAGGCCCTGTGGATTCTCATCACCTGCGAAGCGCAGGAGCATCTCGTTCGTGATGTTGTTGTTCAGCCCACCCCTGTACCTCTGACCGGTTTGCTTACGGTATTTCTCCTGGGCGACCTCAACAATTCGGGGAACCAATCCCTCAAGGAAATACGATGCGTATGAGCGCCCTTCCCGACCGAGATGAAGATCAGCATAGCCACCAGACCCATCCATCGCCTCATCACATAAGACGTCACCCTCGGCAGCAGAAAGACACCGGTTGAACTCAGCATTGCCACTGAACACCATACTGGCAGCAAACCCACGAAGCTTTATAAAACTTCCGCCGTGTCCCCCCTAAAAAGGGACAAATTGAGGGTTAAGTCCGCCCCACCACGTCGCAATCGAGCTGCCCATCACATACAAGCATGCCAGGCAATCA
>JBNJGT010000014.1:0-28747 GCA_051819765.1 Nanobdellota archaeon | reverse complement strand
TTATCGAATTTGACAGTTGCGATAGAAAAGACAAAAAAACAGAGAAAAAGGCGGCTTTTTTCTAATTTTGACCACATAAATAAAGGTATTTGCCTCCAACATCGAGCAATAACCTGATATTTTGTCCGAATAATAGCTTAAATTGGTGAACTGTCAAATAGAAATCCTGCACCAAAATATTTGGCAAAGTGTCAAACTTGGGATGTATGGGATTCTTCCAAAAAGTGGCTTGCTGAAGAATGTGTTTCCACCCAGTGTCCATAATAAAATAATCGATTCCCAAAAGATCACCATGGCAGATTCACTTGACAGAGAGATTGTGCTTTTTGAGGCTGATCAGCAAGCCATTTTCATTGACGAAGTATATGATACCTTTGCTAGTAATGCATGGCACCGCACAAGACCATTCTCTGCGAAACCCTCTGGGAATGAGGAGATAAGTGATATAGTGAACATAAACTTCAAAACTAACAGAATAGATTTCTTTGCTATATACAATTCCACTATTCCAAGCCAGGACTATACCACTAGACTCCGTACAGAGGTAGACCCCGTCTATACCAAGCCCATCATGGATATCCCTGAAAACGTCTCTCAGGCGCTGCTGTTGTACCTCCAAAACAAAGGCCTCTCCGCAACATCCCTTGAAGACCTGGCAACCGAGTGGCAGGAAAAAATATCCTCCTCAAACCAGTTCAATTATTTCTGCGATTCCATCGCCTCATTCATCTCTTCAAACACCTACTACCTCAACAAAGGATATCAGAAAGAAGCAGCACCACTCATAGCAGAGATAGAGAACGCAGAGAACCGGGCATACAAAGCATTTGAGAACCTGGTAGGTGATTGCGAATACGCAAGCACATTTTTGAGTGCGGTATTACGGGAGATTGGAATCCCCACTCGCCATGTCTGCGGATGGAAAACGAAAAAGATCGCAAAGACCAACAATAGACATGCCATGACACAAGCCTTTAATCCCTACACAGGGTGGACCATATTCGATGCCACTGCAGATACTCCTATGAAAGACGAACCCATTACCGATTGCCAATGTTTGGTTGAACGGACAATATACAACGCATCCAAGCCCTATGATCAACAGAAACAACTGCCAGCAATCAAGGTAATCGAATGCATGGAAGACCTAATGGCAGAAATAAGGAAGTTTGACAGGACAGATCCTATTCATTCAGTGCTTATACAGGCATACCTTGAGGATGAGTTCTACAATCACTGGTATGAACCACAGACTAGAGGAACAGATATAGAATATCCCTAAATGAAGCCATACGCATGATTACTACCACGCGCAATACGATGATGAATTGGATCGATTGAAAAATGAAGCGATCAAGACCGCTCAATCTTCACGTACTTCTATTTCCGGGACCTGATGCGAGAGGCACTGAGAAGAGCGCGTCATGATGATAGCACCTATCCATAGAAGATCCGTCGAAAGAAATCACTGCACGATTAACTGAGATATCCAAAGGGCACCTGATTCAAAAACACAATGATTCTGAGAGAACCCAGTGCTACTGATCACTTGCTATTGCAAATACCAATTTTCATCTCTATAATAGGAAAGCGTATACGACGTTGGAAGCACCTGGTCCTTCGCTAATCCCTTAACGGGCGTGTCACCTTAAAAAAGGAAGCAAAGTCGATACTAGCGAAATTATCCAAAACCCACACAACAAGCTTTATAAAGCGTATTGATTTCGTACCTCACGGATGGTATCAACAAAAGGGATCCTGGGAAGAGCAGCAGGATTGGCCACCGGTATAGCACTGGGAACCGCATTACTTGCAGGGGCAACCATGTCTGGTCTTCTCCCGGCCAACCCATATCTACGACATGTGCTGCCAGACAGTTTCTATACAAGACCTTTTAGTTCCCAAGAGATCACCATGGCGGATTCACTTGACAAAGAGATTATCCTTTTTGAGGCTGATCAGCATGGCATTTTCATTGACGAGGTATATGATACCTTTGATGGGAATGCATGGCACCAGACAAGACCATTCTCAGCGGAACCGTCCGGGAATGAGGAGATAAGTGATATTGTGAAGATAGACGGATTCTCAAGTTATTTGGTTGCCTCATATGGCAAACGCAAAGAAAGCGCTACTCGACGCAAGTCCACCCCAGATCCTGTCTATACCAAGCCCATTATGGAGATTCCTGAAAGTGTCTCACAAGCACTGCTGTTGTACCTCCAAGACAAAGGCTACACAGCAACATCGCTTGAAGGCCTGACAACCGAGTGGCAGGAAAAAATATCCTCTTCAAGAGAGTTCAACGACTTCTGCGATTCCATCGCCTCATTTTTCTCATCAAACACCTACTACCTTAACGAGGGATATCAGAAACGAGCAGCACCACTCATAGCAGAGATAGAGAACGCAGAGAACCGAGCAGACAAGGCACTTGAGAACCTGGTCGGTGATTGCGAATATGCAAGCACATTTTTGAGTGCAATCTTACGGGAGATTGGTATCCCCACCCGACATGTAGGAGGATGGAAAGCAAAGCGTGCAAAGACCAACAATGGACATGCCATGACACAAGCCTTTAATCCCTACACCGGATGGACTGTATTCGATGCCACTGCAACCACTCAGTTGAAGGATGAGCCGGTCACCGACTGCCAATGCCTGTTTAAGCGGATAACACACAATGCATCCAGATCCTACGCTGAGCAAAAGCAGCTACCGGTCATCAGAGTCATAGGATGCATCGAAGACATAAAAGAAGAGATACGAGAGTATGAAGAGACTGACCCCGTGCAAGCCTTGCGGATACAAAAGTACCTTAAGGAGGAATTCCGCAGTCACTGGTATGATCCGCAAATTGAACCAAAAAAGCATCTGATATGGAAGATCCCTGACGTGAGCGAAGCAATAAACATAGCAGCTGACCTCCAGGACCGGCCGCTTCTCAATGAGTTCTTGTATCAGGCTGCAACCACGCTAGGATTGGGCGATCCAGTGTATGAAAAGATAATACAGGCAAACAAGTTCTATAACTCAAATGCCTCCGTCGAGGCCAAGGCCTTTGTCCGGTTGAGCAAGCAATCCCAGGATAAGCTAATAGAAAAGATGGTAACATACAACATTGAGCATCCCGGCTCATTGTATCCCTATCAGCTTCGCAGTACCCAGAACCACTTTACACAAGAACAGAATGCAATGGTTCTATCACGGGCCTTTGAAAAGGTGGAAGAGAAAGCAGGTATTGTATGTTCTGATGATTCAATGGAATGCTTTTCCCATGTTTATAATCTTAGAGATGTGAAAGCAGGAATCAAGCTTATCAAATCAAATCCTTCCTATCGTGGGCAATACGATGACGAGTTGGATCGATTGAAAAATGAAGCGATCAAGAATCACCGCTCAATCTTCAAGCATTTCTATTCCCAAGACCTGATGCGAGAGGAACTGAGAAGAGCCCGTCATAATGATATCACATACCCATAGCCAACGGGTTCTTCGTAAGAAACGCATTCCAAGACTAAGTAAGTCATCTACAAGCACCTGATCCAAAAACACAATAGGTAGAATTCTGAGAGTACCAGGTGGTACAAAAAAATGAGTGATTAAGGATTTTGTATCTTCAAAATCTTATTTATGGCTGCCTCTGCGTCCCCGTAAGGGACATCCCCCCGCGACGAGCCCAATGGAACTATAGGTGTGATTTTGACCCTATGATACCAATCCTCAAAAAATCACAACAGAGATAGTGTCTCCCAGGCCAAAACTTTAAAAACCACATTCCTTTCATAGTCCTCATGGCATTCATCGGACACCATAACAAGGAGCCTTTCGACTACCCAATCAACAACCTCAAGAAACATCTCTTCACCTTCGGCTCCTCTGGCTCAGGAAAGACCGTCTTCTCCAAAGTTATAATCGAAGAAGCAGCCCTTGCGAAAGTGCCATCGATCCTTGTGGACCCCCAGGGTGACCTGGCATCCCTTATCCAGCCTGCCGAGGATGACAAGGAAGAAGTCAGGCAATACAAGGAAAACGTGCGGGTCACAATCTTCACGCCTATCTCATCCAAAGGGATCCCCATCTGCATCAATCCTCTCAGGTTCGATGACGTCTCTGACCCTGAAGAGATCATCCCTGTCCTCAATGAGGTCGCAACCTCCCTTGCGAAACTCCTTGGCTACAACCACATGAATGACAAAGGAAAAGCCGCGGCAAGCATCCTCTACACCATCCTCAAAGACCACTACGACAAGAAGGACAACATCGGCACCTTTCAACGCCTGGCAGAGATCCTTGAGCAAAAGGAGACCCACGAACAGGTAAAAGAATTCATAAAAGACACCAAGGACATCGATGAATTGGTGCGGAAAGTGAAATTTCTCACTGTCGGCCAAAAAGAGCTCCTCTTCCAATTCGGGACACCCGTCAACATCGCAGAACTGTTCGGGAAAAATCGTGACAAGACCCAGATATCAGTCATCTACCTGAACACCCTCACCAATCAGGAGGAAAAGGAATTCTTCCTCACCATCCTTGCGACCCAACTGTATCAATGGATGCTCGCAAACCCCTCAGAAGAGCTTCAGGGCCTCTTCTATATCGACGAGGCAGCACCCTTCATGCCCGCAGGCTCGGAAAAACCTATGCCAAAACCGATTCTCCTCATGCTCCTGAAGCAGGCCCGAAAGTATGGCATCGGCATCATCATCGCGACCCAGAACCCTGGAGACATCGATTACAAGGCCTTCGCCCAGTTCGGCACGTGGGCCATCGGCCGCCTCACCACAAAGCAGGACCAAAAGAAGATAGAGAACGCCCTCAAATCCATCACCGATGAGGACATCTCCCACCGCCTCCCCAAACTCAAAGCCGGCAACTTCCTGCTTTTCTCACCCGATGTCCTCGACAAGATAACAGACATCACCGTCCGCTGGCTCTACACAAAGCATGCGACCATCCCCGACACCCAACTCAAGGAATTGACCACCCAGGAAGACCGTGACTACTTCCACGTCCAAAAACCCACAACCCATAACGAAGATAAGAAAGACAAGGGAGGATCAACAGGACAAACCCAGGTCACGGATACCACCTCCCAGGAAAGCCCAACTGAACAGGAACCAGAGAATCTAGAGGGCATGGATGAAACCCAAGGCCCTGAACACTTCCCCCTCCTGATTGATGACCGAAAGCTCACTGAGCTCATCGAGTACCACAAGAAACGCACCTACCTTATCGGACCAAAAGAGAAGCTTGGCTCCTACAGCCTCGACCTCATCCCCTTCTATGCTCTTACCGTCGTCCAGAAACGATCAGCCATCATCGGCAGGGGAGGGATACAGATATTCAAGATCCTCATCAACGCGGAAAACGGCACCATCTGCAGATCCAACAAGCAATTCCAGTGCAACACAGAATTCAAGAAACTCATTGACTTGACATCAAACGAGATCCTCATCCTCAGGCACCTGGCAGACCATGCCACAAACGTCTCAGTCGATGACATCGCAATCAAGCTCAAGCTCAAGAAACAGGCCATAACCCGGGCATTGAACATCATGCGAAAGAAAAAACTGGTCTCCGCAATCAAGGAAGGCAACCATAACATGTGGTTTACGATCATTGACCCCAACCACCTGGCATTCAGCGTCAAAGACCTGAACTCCTCTATCCAACTCACAAGGCGCCCCCTTGACGCAAAGCAAAAGAAAGCGTCTGTCACCATCAAGCAATGCGAGACCCTCTTTCAGGCATGGTTCAGGGCTGATGTCACAGAATATCACCTCATTTACCTTCCGGTCTACACAATCAACTACGTCAATCCCAAGGGGACCCGCACCATCAGGATCAACGGCTATACAACAAAACTTATAAATACCTAGTGCTCAAAACCCCCAATGGAACGAACCGGCGCACCCATAGAGTTCTCCCAAAAAGCCTCAGAGAAAGAAAGCTATGAGGAAGAGACCAACCAGCCCGAGGCCCCGCAAAAGGCCGACCAAGAGAGCTATGAGCCCGCCAAAGGCCCCTCCCGCGCCGCAGACACCCAAGGCGAGTATTACGCCGCATCCCTTCTTGCCGCAGGTTACGATACAGACTATGTGAAGCAGGAACTGACCCGCCTCAACTACTCAGAAGAAGGGATTTTTGAGATCCTCAACAAGGCACCCTACAAGATGCCGCATAACCACACCCGTGAATCCCACACCCCAGCTAAAGAGATGAGTTTCAATGAGAAGCTTTTCATGGTATTCTACGCAGCCCTCGTCCTCTTCCTCATCGGCTGGATCAATGTCGAGACCAACTCACCACTCTTTGTCATATTCGTATCATTCATACCCACGCTTTTGACCATTGTCGCATCAATACTGTTCTTCTCCACAGGCGAGCTCCGACACAAGATCGCAGTCTGGACAGTACCAATCTTCACGTCCATCCTCTGGTATGCCCTTGCGGTATCCGGTCAGTTCCAGCCGTTGAACCAGGTGCAGGCAGGAAACATCACGTTCCTCAACTTCGTCATATCAATCATCTACCTCATCATCCTGGACGTGTTCCAGTCAATCGACGAACTCCTCATCAGGCCCCTGGAGAAGAAACTCATCAAGGCAGAGGGAGGCAAGAAGAAAAAGTACAGCCGGGAAAGCGAGCTCGAGCAAAGCGTCCTGTATCATAACACTGAAAAGAACATTGAATCCTACATCCAGGCAATCGAGGACAAGGCAAAGGCCTTGAACTTCGTCATCGGCAGGGTATATTCAAACAAGCATGGCGGGTCCGCCCAACTGCGCGAACTGATCCGCATCCCAAAAGAGATGTACAACCTCTTCTCTGAGGTACCACCAGACCAGATCAGCCAGAACATCAGCAAACTTCGCCAGGCAGTGATGGCGATCGACAAGCAGCTCCAGAAGATGGAGGAAAGCGAGGAAAAGATCTTCGGTTCAAAAGCGCACGGCTTCTATAACATCACCCATGACCCCAAAGAACGGATCATAGACGTCCTCATCGACAATGACAAGGACCCGGTCGCAACCTACTACCAGAGCGCCCGGGAGTTCTGCAACAAGGCGCTCACCGAGATTGATGCCATCGCAAAGAAACAGGAACCTGACAGCAATATCATCAGCGCCCACGCAAAGCAAAATTTATAAGCACACCCCGTATTCTTAACTGGATGGAAACCGGTGCAGAGGCTGTAGTGACCCTGGGTGAGCATGTCACCAAAGAAAGGATCAGGAAGGAGTACCGCATCCCACAGATCGATGAGAGCCTGCGCAAATCCCGCACAAAACGTGAGGCAAAGGTTCTCACAAAACTAGCAGAGCTTGACTTCCCCGCACCCCGCCTCATCAGCCAGGAACTATACATCCTCCACATGGAGCGCATACACGGGCAAAAACTCCGTGACGTGCTTGACAAATCATTCGACTGCGCAATCCTCGGAGAACTCATCGGCACCCTCCACAACAACAGCATCATCCACGGCGACCTTACGACCTCCAACATGATCCGTGCAGACAGGCTCTATCTCATCGACTTCGGCCTGAGCTTTTTTTCCACTAAGCACGAGGACATGGCAGTGGACCTGCACCTCCTCAAGCAGGCACTCTATTCAAAACACCATGAGATCGCAGAGCGCTGCACTGAACAGGTCCTCAAACACTACACCGGCCCTAAACAAGTCCTCAAACGCCTTGAGACCGTCGAGTCCCGGGGACGCAACAAGACCAAATGAGCGCCTGTCATCTAAGATATTAGCAGTATTTGAAATTACTACTTATACTACAATCATGAGTGACGTCCCGAACAATTCATCCCCTGGCATCTGACCCAATACCTTTTTAAACAAATGCATAAGACACATCTCCCATGAGATTCCTCAAAGAAGCATCAAAGAGATTCAAGGAGATTGGCGCAATCTCTCCCTGCTCTCGAGATGCAGTCAGGATGTGCCTTGATCATGTGAACCTTAAGACCTCAAAGGTGATAGTCGAACTGGGATGTGGTGATGGCGTCTTCACAAGGCACATCCAAAGAGACATGACCGACAACCAGGTCTTCTTTGGAATGGAGATCAATCATGAGTTGATCAGGCTGGCCCGAAAGAATGCACCTGGCTCCACGATATACCATGATTCAGCTGAAAACATCAAAACCTACCTGAAAAAGCACAATGCCACAAAGGCAGACTGTATCATCTCCACCCTACCATGGGCGCTCTTCTCACCAGCCTACCAAAGAAGACTTCTTCAGGTGATCGATGAGAACCTGTCCGATGGTGGTGAGTTCATCACAATCGCCTACACCCTGGGGATACACACAAAAAAGGGCAAAAGTCTGCGCAGACTCCTCTCCAGGCATTTTACAGTGCAAAAGACCCCCACTGTCTGGAAGAACCTTCCACCGGCAATCTTCTACCATTGCAGCAAACCAAGAGAAAACTAAAGCAGCCCGTAGTGATGATAGATTCCAAACGGTTCACGCCAACCAAACGCTAATACCCGAAAATGGCGTTCCCATCCAGACATGACCAAACCTTTATATAGCAATCCCATCTTGGCAAACCCATGCCAACAGTCTTTGTGACCGACGCGAACTTCAACTTCTCCCTCCCCTTCGTACGCGCCCTGGGCAGGAAAGACATGACAGTCGTCTGCGGCGAAGAGCATAAGCAGGCACTAAGCTTCTTTTCCCGGTACTGCAAGGGAGCCCTCATCTACCCCTCTATCAAGAAAGACCCAGACGGCTTTGCCAAGTTCATGAAAACGCACAATTTTGATGCGATCATCCCCATCAGCGACGAGGCGACTGATTTTTTCGCCCAGCGCCCTGAATACAAGAAGAAGGTAGCGCTGCCAGCCTACAAGCACTACATCCAGGCAAGGGACAAGAGCGAGACCATGGCGCTTGCCGACAAGCAGAAAGTCCCCCGGCCCCGGTCCACCTACCTGACAAAGAAACAAAAATCACCCTACCAGTTCCCGGTCATCCTCAAGCCCACAAAAGACCTGGGCATGCGCGGTGTCTGCATCGCAGACAACAAGGATGAGTATAAACAAAACCGTGACTTCCTCCTGCACAAGTACAAGGGCTGCCTGGTACAGGAATTCATCCCCTTCGGTGGCTATAACTACTGTGTTGACTGCCTCTTCGACCGCAAATCAAAGCTTGTATCCCTCTACATGAGCAAAGTGCACCGCACCTACCCAGTCTACGGTGGACCGGACACCTTCACCGAGACAATCTACGATGAGGGCCTCAAGGACATGGCCCTTCGGCTCCTCAAACCCCTCAAATGGAAGGGGATCGTGAATGTCGAATTCAAGGAGGACCCACGAACAAACGAACTTGTTCTCATGGAGATCAACCCCCGCTCCTCAAGCTCAATCTCACTCTCCATAAGCGCAGGTCTTGATTTTCCCTCCATGCTCTACGAGATCATCACCAAGGGAACAACTGAGAAGCAATTCAACTACAAGACAGGCATCTTCCAGCGTCAGCTTGCAACCGACCTCCTCCACTTCATCAGGCACCCTGACAAGAAAGCCCTCTTCAGGCGGAAGCAACCAATCGGTCCGGTGCACTACACAAATATCCACTGGGACGACCCAGGCCCCCTGGCAAGCCACGTGGTGAACCTCACCAAGCTCATTGCCCTTCCAAAATTCAGGAAGGATCACGCAGATTTGCTCCTGCGAAGCACCAGGACATCGGACAAGACCTATCGGAGACTCTACAAGGACTATGAGAAAAAAAGACGGCAAAAAAGGTGACAACGGTCGCCTTTTGATCATCGGTGGCTCCATCGAATACCCGGGAGCCGTGGCCCTTGCAGGTATGGCAGCCCTCAGCGCCGGATGCGACTATGTCACAATCGCAGCACCCACGCAGGTTGCCTGGACCATCAACTGCCTCTGCCCTGACCTCGTGACAATCAAGTGCCCTGGTGACTACCTGAGAAAACAGGGCACCATCCTTCAGGGCAGATACGACGCCGTCCTCATCGGAAATGGGCTTGCAAAGAAAGGCATCCCCTTTGCACGGCGTATCATCCCAAAAATCCCAAAACCCTTGGTGATCGACGGCGACGCCATCGGCTGCCTCTCCCTTGATAAGCTTGAAGATACCCTCCTAACACCCCATGCAAGTGAATACCAACGGCTAGAGGGAAACATCGGCACCAACTGCATCCTCCTCAAAGGACCAACAGACCAGATCATAACCAAAGAGAAGACCTACAAGAACCGCACCGGCAACCCGTACATGACCAGGGCAGGCACCGGCGACATTCTGGCAGGGATCTGCGCAGCGCTGCGCTCCCAAGGCTACTCAGCCGTTGAGGCCGCACGAAAGGCAGCCTACATAAACGGAAAGGCCGCCCCCAAGCGACCCTTCCTGTCAGAAGAACACCTTGCCAGCATACGCAGACTTTTTTAAAGAGAAGCCGATTAGCATCTCCTATGCCCGACATCAAAGTGACCGTTCAGATCGGAAAGAAAGGACTCAGTGAAGAGACCATCCAGGAGATAATCAAGCAACTCAAGGCAAAGAAGACAATCAAGGTCAAGTTCCTCAAAAGCTTTCTCTACACCACCAACAAAAAGGAGGCCACCCGGGAGATCCTTGAGAAGACCCAGGCAGCTCTGCTGGAACAACGCGGATTTGCCATCACAATCAGAAAAAATTAAAAAGACAGCCCACCATTGATACAGACATGGGAGAGGGAAGTCAAGAATTATCAAAAAAAGAGCAATATTTTGTGGATTATGGGAAAAAGATACTGAACCTCACCGACCCCCAACCAGACGACGCAAAGGATAGGTTCGAATTTGCAAAAGACCAGCTGGTGACCTTTGATTTTCCAAAGACCAACCAGCGCTACTACCTCATCTACGAATCATTCAAGGCCTCCATCGAGGAGAGCTACTTCTGGATCATGAATACCCTTCAGTACGATATGGGGATGGCAGAGATCGAAAAGATCACCGACTCCTACGGTGCAGGCGAACACTCGACATTCTATAATGTAGGCGCCCAGCGGATCGGCATGAACCAGGAAAGAGTCTTCCAGTACCTGGGAAGCATCGGAAAGCTCATAAAAGACCTGTTTGCCATCGTCAGGGAACTTCGGATCATCGATCAGCGGGAAGAGATCTATTATAAATCCTTCAAGCTTGACGGGTTCAAGTACGACAAGCCTGAGTGGGAAAAGGAACGCACAAAAGAGACCCAGGACGCAAATGAGGTCTCCCTGAAAGGACTCTTTGTCAACATGGCAGAGGGAGGCGGCAAGAACCCTGACTCAGTCTTTGGTCTTGCCCAACAACTGCAGTACACTACCCTTCCAGACCTGTTCTTCACCATCCAGCCAAAGAATGACAAGCAAGTGGCACAATATGTCAATCAACTCAACTATTCCAAGAACCTCAAATGGATCCTCAAGCGAAAGCTCATCGATTACCTCAACTGGAAAAAGCATACCTACAAAGAGCTCATAAATCGTCGCCACTACCAGATCAAGTACCTGCGTCAGCATTACAATGTCATCAAGGCTTACATCGCCTGGATCAAGCCATACCTCAAGGCGATCTACCGGCTGCGCACCTCCCAGGAAAAGCAGGATTCAGCAGACCTGGTCTCCTTTTTCGAGACATCCCTCCTGGAGATCGAGATCCTTGGCAAATTTCTTCCAAAAGGCAACAAGGAAGTGTATTCCTGTGTCAGCGTCCACTTCACCCACCGGACAAAACCTGAGATGAACTACACAGGCGAGGGGTACCAGCGGGCCCCCCTCCACGTGGGCGAGATCAAGCTGCAATGCAGAGGCTATGCCTGGACCAATGAAGAGATCGCCGAATACAAGAAGATGCGTGAGCAAGAGGACCTTGACATGATCGCAAGTGTCGAAGAATCACTGCAGAGCGCCCTTGATGCCCTGGGAGATGACCTTGAGAAATACCTCATCGAAGGCGGCGAGTGGAAGGACGATAAAAAGGAAGAAGAACCCCCAAAGCAAAGCCTGTTTGAACCCTTTGACGCCCTCCTTAGCAATTTCACAAAACCCATAAAGGATATCCTTGACACTGGCAAATCCAAGGGCCCCAACTTAAGCAAGGAAAGACAGAATGCCCAGAACAACTATGGCTGGCGGGTATGGAATATTTATAAACTTTACAAGAAATCCCACGCTATGATAACATGGTAGATCTCAAAGACCTCCCACCCGAAGAACGGATCAAGCAACTCAACGAACTAAAGGAAAAACTAAAAAAGCAAAAAGAGGAACTCGACAAGGAAGCCCAGGAAGCAGAAAAGCTCATTGAAGAATCCCGGATCGACGCCAATGAGGAATTTGCCAACAAGCTTGACATTCCCATCGAACAGGTCAAAGCAAACAGTCTCGATGAACTCACATCCGAGGATGAGAAGCAGATCTTCCGCCAGAAACGCTTCGTCCGCGAACTGGAGCAGGAAGTGCACAACCCCGAGACTACGGAGTATATTTCCCAGCTCTCCCAACGCCCCGCAAGCGAACTCTACCAGCGAGCCTACTCAATAGCCCAGGAGATCGGAGAGAACCCCCAAGCAGGTCAGAACCAGGCATATTCACTGTACACACTCCATGGAGCCATGCAGGAAAAGAGAAGAAATATCGATGAAGGAGTATATACCCCCTCCGATGAAGTCGTTCGTCAGCTTGACACCGCACGAAAGATCATCGAGGACATGGTCGGACAATACAGGACTGATTAAGAATGGAATTCAATACGATGTACAACGCCATGGACCGTGACTATTACGAGGACATCCATGAGATGCCCCCACCCATCCAGAAGATGGAGCAACCGATTGTCGGTACCAATGAGATCGGTACCACCACCACCGGTGCCCAGGGAAATCTCAAGGGCATGGTCCAGGCAGCCATCCGAAGCGGGGTCGGAAAGATCGAACTCGGCCTCACCCAAAACGCCCCTGGCAGTCAAGGCGGAGCCGACGGCTATGGGAATGAAGCACGAACAGCCTTTCGGGAGCTTGCCCAGGCAAACGAGGTGCAATTCACCAGCACTCACACCCCCGTGGAGATCAATGGCTTGTCTGGTTTCAACCCCCAACAACAGGGCTTTTCAGAACAGATGCGAAAGCAGGCACTGGATGAGATAAACAGCGCAGTGCATTTTGCAGGAGACGTCGCCCAGGGCGGTGCCATTGTCGTGCACGCAGGTGAATTTTTCAGACCCATATCTGAAGCCGACTGGAACAAACCCCAGGAGACCAAAGATGGCACAAAACGTTACCAGTTCCTTTCAAACTTTGAGGAACCAAAGAGCGCAGCCTTCCATGTGGTTGACGAGAAAAGCGGCCGTGTCCACGAGACCGCAAGAAAGGATATGGAGATCAAGCGTCCCAGGTGGAGAAAGGCAAGCCCGGGATACCGCTACACAGACCCCCAGACAGGTCAGACCCAAGTGCTCAACCAAGAGAAGTATCTTGACTATGACGGTGTTCCCCTCCCCGATGACAACATCACCGATCGGGTCCCTATCATCAAGGAAAACGGAGAATTCGAGACAGAGACCATCCACTGGAAACAGCTGGAGAAAGAAGCAGAACAGTACGGGGTACACAAGGCAGTCTATGCTCACCAACAATCAGCCGAGAACGAGATTGCCCGGCTCAAAGGGCAGGCCCTCTACTATTCCAGAAACTATAATGATCTCATGGAACGCCGTGAGAAGATCAAGCAAGCCCTTGAATACTACCAGAAAGTCGAAGCAACGGTCCCTGAAGAGGAACGCTGGAAGATCCAGGTACCAAAACCCTACGGTGAGCTGGTACCGCCCGGCACCCAGAATCCGACTGAGGCTCTGGATCACCAGATGAAGATGATATCCCAGGAGTTACGCTCAATGAATGAGCACGCGGCACAACTCCAGACCAAAGCCGAGGAGATCAAGGACCAGATGAGCCATATCAAGCCAGTTGAAGACTATGCACTAAAGCAAACCTCCCAAACCCTTGCGCGCGCCGGCATCCAGGCAATGCAGGAAACAAAACAAAACCCACATACCAATAGGGATATCTTCATTGCTTATGAAAATGTTGACCAGAACATGTACGGCGGCCACCCTGATGAGATGATAAAGCTCATTGAGAATGGAAGGCAAGAGATGATCAACCAGCTCACAAACCCCTACATTGAAGTAAATGGGGACAAGCTCGAGAATCCCTACTACGATCCAAAAGTCACAAAAAAACAGGCACAGGAGTATGCAGAACGTCATATCAAATCCTTGCTTGATACTGAACACCTTTCCTTCTGGCGCAAGCAATTCATGCCAAAACCAGGCGAAACCCGTGAACAGACAAACCAAAGGTTCAACGACTGGTATCTCCAACAGGTTGACAAACTGGCAAAGAAAAAGATCTTAGGCCACATCCACCTGGTCGACAGCATCGGAGGCAGCCACAACCACGTCCCCGCAGGGGAAGGTGAGCTTCCCCTTCAAGACACCATAAAGAAGCTCAAAGAAGCAGGCTTTGATGGAACTATCGTCTCAGAGGGATATGGTGAGGAACAACGCTTCGGCATGGGGCGGCAATGGAAGAAAGCCTGGGAGAACATGGGCGCAGGCATGTATCCGCAATACCAGGGCCCAGCATTCCCCCAGACCTGGGGACAGGCCCAAAACTTCTACGCAGGCCAGATCGCACCACCCATGTTCCACGTGCCACCCTATACCCCCTCCAATGAATGGAAGCTATGGAGCGAATTACCCCTTGAATGATGTTACACGAATATCTTAAGATAAAGCAGGAATACGAAACTCTCATCCAGGACAGGCTCAGGCAGGGAAAACTTCCCTTAAAAGACACTGGCGTCGGTTACTGGGCAATCGCAACCTCTGATGATCTCTACCAGACCTTCAGGCAACTCAGACTCCAAGAGCACAAAAACTTCATCGACCTGGGCTCAGGTGATGGCAGAGCGGCAGTCATCGCATCCATCTTCACCACAGCAACAGGCATCGAATACGATGAAGAACTCCACGAGCTGGCATCTGATATCGCAAAAGAGCGCGCCACCCTCATCCAGGGAGACTACATGCACCATGACATCTCAGGCTACGACATCGTCTTCATCAACCCCGACAAGCACTCCATCGATCTTGAAGAGAAATTCCACCGGGAACTGACAGGGACCCTGGTTGTCTTCGGCAATGAATTCCATCCGAAGACACTCGCACACGTAAAGACATTCATCCCCCATGCAAGCCCTGTGACACTATACAAAAAGAGGTAGGAACATGAATATACCCGCAGACGTACCGCAGGAAAAACGCCACGAATACATAAACAATCTCCAGACACTGACACGCAGCACCGGCAACCTCATGCTCTTTGCAGGTGACCAAAAGATCGAGCACCTCAACTCCGACTTCTTCGGTGAAGGCATAGCAGAGGATGACAACGACCCCGAACACCTCTTCCGGGTCGCCTCCGAAGGCACCGTCGGATGTTTTGCAGCACAGCTCGGCCTCATCGCCCGCTATGGGTCACAGTATAGAGGCATCACCTATCTGGTCAAGCTGAATTCAAAGACCAATCTTTTCGATGGTGATGACCCGTACTCCTCACAGCTCTATACCATGCAGGATGTCATGCGCCTCAAGCACAACGGCCTGCGCATCGCAGGCATCGGCTACACAATCTACCTTGGCTCCCGCTATGAAAGCAGGATGCTCAAGGAAGCAGCGCAGATCATCATGAAAGCACATGAGAATGGCCTCCTCGCGGTCATCTGGATCTATCCACGGGGAGAATCTATTACCCATGAGAAGGACCCCCACCTCATTGCCGGTGCCTGTGGCACTGCAGTCGCCCTCGGTGCCGATTTCGTGAAAGTCAACTATCCAAAAGAGACCGGAAAAGAATCCGAGGAGATCTTTAAGGAAGCGATAACCGCAGCCGGACGATGCGGGGTTCTCTGTGCCGGTGGTTCCACCCAAAGCCCACAGGATTTCCTGCAGACCGTCAAGAATCAGATGGACGTAGGCGCCCGGGGCTCAGCAACCGGCAGGAACATCCACCAAAAAGCCCATGACGAGGCAGTCCGCATGTGTGACGCAATCTCAGCCATTGTCCTTGGCAACAAATCCGTGGAAGAAGCGTATCTCGTCTACACTGGCGAATCCAGCTTCAAACTCTAAACTTTTTTATATCCGTCCTTCTTACCAGTCATGTAGACGGCAGTGGTCTAGCGGTATGACAGGGCCCTCCCAAGGCTCTAACCCGGGTTCGATTCCCGGCTGCCGTATCCGATACCATCTAAGAAATATTTAAAAACACAAGGCCACTTGTTCGACTCATGGAACTTACTCTTTCCTATGAGACCCTGTACGAATTCCTCAGGAAGGAAAAGAGTCGGCAGGACATCCAGGAACTACCAGAATCATTCTTCTCCGAGCTAGTCGCATACATAAAGCAGAAACGCTCTGAGCTCCAGGAAAACCAAAACATTGATCTGTTCAACGCGACAGAAAAGGGAAAGCTCAAGAACCATGTTGACAATTTCGTGCAGATGCTCAATGAATTGTACGACCGTCGGGAAAAGAAGATCATCAACATGGCGATAAACAAGGCACGCCACGAGTCCACCCTGATTGACACAACCAACCTCCTTCCCGAAGAGAAGAAACTCTTTGAGGACCTCACAAAAGAGCTCAACCGGTACCGCGAAGGAGTCTTACGCAAGGTCCTCTCTGGCCAGGACCCCGAGATCCAGAAGAGCCAAGAAGAGGCATCTGCTCCAAACGTCCAAAGAAAGAACAAGCAGGTGCGCTTCAAGAAACCAGTGCCCAAATTCGTTGGTCCCCAACTGGAACACTATGGGCCCTTCGAGGAGGAGGATGTCGCAAACCTGCCAATGACTATTGCAGACATTCTCATTCGAAAAGAACGGGCAGAGGAGATGAGATAGTGATCTCAGCCATCCGTCCCAACCGTATCCTGCTCTTGTATGCGAACAAAGAGACACCTGCCCCAAGGGCCCGTCGCAGTTCTGCAGCGTACTCCCCATCTATCCACTCAGCGATCGAGAAATCCTTAGCCCCCATGTGATTGACGGTATAGAAGATCGCTGCCTTATACCCCTCACGCACGGCCCTTTGCAAAGAGACCAGATGCTTTTTCCCGCGGGTCGTCACCGCATCCGGAAACGAGGCAGTGGTTCCATACAACATAGTCACGTTTTTCACTTCGATATACCATGGCGCAACAAAAAAATCCAGCCGGCTGTCCCCATACGTCTGCTCACGCACGATCTGATCAGATGAAAAGGGCAACTTACCCGCTTGCAATGCCTCAAATACCAATTCATTGGGCAGCCGCGTATTCACACAGGCAAGACCGCCTGCATCAATGAACTGCAATGTATACGAAAGCCTTCGATGTGGAGCAGGGTCATGCGTGACATAACACCCATTGCCAGGATCGATAAGAGTCTTCATGCTGCCGGAGTTAGGACAATGGGCTGTTATCATCTCCCCTGATTCAAGCTCCACCTCAGCAAGGAAGCGCTTGTACCGCCTCACCAACCTGCCCTTATACAATGGCCCGACCTTCATTGAGACACTGATTTCCTGGCGTTTCTAAAGCCTTACGAAACCTTTATATAAATAATAAACACTATAGGTAGTGATGTCTGAGTGGATCTCACGAGAAGAATACGAACAGCTGAAAGAGTGGTATATCGAGCAGATACAACGAAAGGACGTGGAGATTGAAGACCTCAGGAAACAAAATTCAGCCCTCCTCGAATCCATGATGAAACAGGCAGAACTCAGGGTACCGCCCACCCAAACAGACAAGCTCTTCGGTAAGCACTACGAATCTCACTTATAGGCTTTCACAGCCGCCCCGATTTCTGATATGACTGTTGCCCGCAGATCATGCTGGGTCCGTTGCACAACCTGCACCTTAAGCCGCGTGCCCAACGCATAGCGGCCCGGGACGATAACAGGACGATAGGCATAATTACGCCCCACAGACGTGTTGTCCTTCCCATGCTCATCAATAAGGATTGCCCCTCTCCATTTCATCCATTTCTTGTTCGCTTCATAGGAGACCCAGTCAACTGTAGAGTTCACCTTACGCGACCGGTCCCGCGCAACCTCGGGATCAACCTGCCCATCAAGCTCCAGTGCTGGCGTCCCCTTACGAGGCCAATAGCGCGAGATATTCACAACCTCAGGAGCAGTCTTCCTGATAAGATCCAATGTCTCCTCAAAGGCCTGCTCTGTCTCACCCGGAAATCCACAGATGATATCTGTTGCGATAGTCATACCCGGAAACCGCTTCCTGATACGTCCCACCAGGTCGATAAACAGATCTCGCGTGTAATTCCGGCGCATCCGGCTAAGCACAGTATCATTGCCTGCCTGCACAGGGATGTGTATGAACTGGTAGAGCTTTCCCGACTCAAAGGCCTTCATCAGCCCGTCAAAATGCTGCAAGGCGTATTCTGGGTTCAGCATACCCAACCGGACCATGAAATCCCCTGGCAGCCGTACCACCTTATCAAGCAATGCTGGTAATGTAGCCCCGATGTCCATCCCATAGCAACCGGTATCCTGTGCAGTCAGCCAGATCTGCCTGGCCACTGACTGACGCACCCGCTTGACAATCTGATCAGGAGGATAGGAACGCAGGTTCCCGCGTGCGCGCTTTACAATACAGTATGTACAACTGCCAAGACACCCCCGTGAGATGGGTATGATCTCAACCTCGGTGCCATGACGTGCGGTATCAAAGGAGACCTCTTCAGGTGAGAGCATCACCAGGGTATTCCCATTGACTGTCTCCTCGACGGCTTCAACAATATGGTGCTGCTGGGTAGTCCCAAGCATGGTATAGCCGGACAACCGATCCGGCAGTGCCTGCGGGATACATCCCGTGACCACCACATATTCCTGGGACAGATTCTCCACATAATGGACAACCTTACTCTCAGTCGGGTCCTTGACACAGCAGGTATTGACCACAACCACCTGGGCTGTATCCTCTGAATCCACCAGTGTGAAACCTGCCCTTTCCAGATAGCCTGTCATCTGCAAAGAATCAGCCTTATTGAGACTGCAACCGAATGTCTTGACGAATACCTTCATAGTAACTGGGCGTACCTTTCCGGAAGGTCAAAATAGACCTTCTTTCCATTGATCTTTGTGAATTCCACAATATAGCGGGTAGCATCTTGCACAGACATCCTATGAAGTTGTGCTGTGTTGCGATCAATATCTTTCTCCATCTTATCCATATGTTTAAGGTGCAAGACAGAGACACGCTGGCCATCCAGTACCACTGAATATTCCTTACGAAAGAACCCAAACATTGCAAGAATTAATGGCTGCAAGTTTTTAAAACTATTCTTCCTCGTTCTTCCGCAAGAACTCCTCTACTGAGAACATCTTTTTGCATTTCCGGCACTGAAAGACCAACTGTCCATCAGGGGAAGGGAAATCAGAATCCTCAAACCGGTTCGAATTGCACTTGAAGCACCGAAACGAACGTGTCTTCACATTGAAGAACGTATTGCATTCCCGACAAAACCACAGGTCCTCCCGCACCAATGCAAGCTTATGGCGAGGGGAATCACAGAATGGACAAAAATTCAGTTCTGGCATTTTCCCTGTTGGCACAACATCATTTATAAAGCTTTTCCCAAGTGGACCCCCAGCACCAATGCCTGCGATCCACGACCCCAAGAATCCACCCCAAGCCCGGCTAGCAAGATAAGCCACCAGTCTCACCGCTAAAAGCCTGACAACACGGATAGGCACAGCCTCGATAGATATCCATGCAGATCGCACCTCAGAATCCAAACCCAGGATTGCCTTCAAGAATATTGGAATCATAGCTGAGACTCAAGCACTACTTTTATTAAGAGAGAAATATGCTCCTCTATCATGGCACTTGACGTACTCACACTCTCTGAAGCTATGATAGACATATACCACGAGCAGATTCCTGAGGTCACGCTAAGAGAGATCGGGTTGACTCCCGGAAGCTGGAACCTCTACATCCCGGGCGATCCTGAATGTGAACGCATCCTTGAACACGTCAACAACCTACCTATAACCACAGAAGTACCTGGCAGCTCACCCGGCAATCTTGCCTTCACCATGGCATCTATGGGACATGCCATCGGTATGATAACCGCTTTAGGGGATGATGAGAAGGGTGATCTCTACCATCGACAGATCAGAGCCTATGGGATCGCTGATCATACGCAACACGTACCCGGTGGCACAAATCCGTTCCTCCACGCCTTGTTCACCGATGGGGAACGTACGTTCCTGGCATATACGGGATGTACGCCTCAGGTTGATCTGACCCGCACGTTTCCGCCTGCAACCTATCTCTATTTCTCGGGCTATGAAGCGGCAAAGATTGGATACAGTGTCATGGGATTAGCCGAGAATCCTCAATATACCTTTGCATTCGATCCTGCCTCACCCGACGTGGTCAGGAAGGAACCGCACCTGTTCAGTGAACTGATGAAGCATACAAGGATCCTGTTCGTTTCACACGAGGAATACGAAGCCCTCTTCGACAGACCGTTCAACCAGGATGACCCCCTCAAAGGACATGACAATCTTGAGATTTTGATCCTCAAGGAAGGCTCGAAGGGTTCACGTGTCATAACTGCTGACACTGATACCTATGTGCCAGCATGTCAGGCAGATCATCACGCATTCTGTAACACAAATGGTGCAGGCGATGCCTATGCTGCCGGATTCCTCTCAGCCCTCTTGAAGGGAAAAAAACCAGATGAGGCGGGTCATGAAGGGAGTAGGGTTTCAGCACAGATTGTCTGCAGGGATGAGCCGCACCTCCCCTATCCGTATTGAACCCCTCGTCTCTTATTAAGGGTCAACTGCGCCGAAGCGGGCTCTGTGCTCATCCGAGAAGAACATATGACGTGAGATCGAAACTGCCAAGAACATGTGTACCAACCCAAGTTTGACACTTTGTCAAATATTTTGGTGCAGGATTTCTATTTGACAGTTCACCAATTTAAGCTATTATTCGGACAAAATATCAGGTTATTGCTCTATTTTGGAGGCAAATACCTTTATTTATGTGGTCAAAATTAGAAAAAAGCCGTCTTTTTCTCTGTTTTTTTTGTCTTTTCTATCACAACTGTCAAATTCGATAATAATTTTAATGAATTTTTGACAGCTAGCAACATTGAATTATCTGTCAAATAAGGTGCTGGAAAAATTGCTGAAAAATATTACCTAAGTCTTCAGATTGTAAAATTACGAGGATACAAGAAGTCTGAATAATTAAGAAACTGTCAAATGCATACTATTAAAATAGGTAAAAATTCCTATGTGTCAAACTTGGGTTGTAAATCTTTCAAAGAACAGTATCGAGAATTATATTGGGGGCAATAGTTTTATAGAGATGGCTTTTGCTCATGTATTGGACAAAAAAGTCTTTTTATTGAATCCAATACCACAAATTGCCTATTCTGATGAGATTATTGGTTTGAAACCAACAATTCTTAATGGTAACTTGGATAAAATTGAATAGGATTCTGGCCTTTAGGGACATTGTGCTCTCTGCGTCCACATGATCTAAGAAGATACGCAATATTAATCAGCGCTTCGTTAGAGAATTATATAAGAATCAATAGCAACAATGGAACAAAGCGCTAAAACCAAACAGGAGAGCAATAATTGTATCCTTGATATACTACTTTTCATGCCAATAGTACCTCAGACAGCATTCCTGTGCTGGTTGTTCAAGTGCAAATCAATGCCCCCTCTGAAGGAGAATTTACCGATTTCAATTAATAGATAGAAAGACTACCATCTTGATTTAGAAGAGGTATATGATATTGTCCCATATATGTTTCCGATAGTAACTTGATTGTATCACTAATGATCGGAAATATCTATCAAATCCTTAAAGCCTCAATCCTTGAGAAAGCATACTTGCGAATACACGATTTGCACTTCATGATTTCCAGCTGCTGGCGCATAGTTCCCTATCAATCTTTTGCCTTTCAAAGGATTGGACCAAAAGCTAAGACATAGGTATCACGATGCCAATCTCAACAATTCTACGTATGGATGATTTGTATCTCCACCATAATAAGGGATAACTTTATGGGGATTCTTGTTCCTGGCCTCCTTACAGCACAGATCCTTTTGATAACGGTGCCGAGAGATTCCTTTCAATTGGACAGTGGGAGTGTACCCTAGAATCTCCATCCCTACTTGAATAGGATCAATAGCTTCACTATGCCGATACACTGCCCCAATTTTTGGGTGCAAAGTATAATATAAGAATTCACCCAGATTATTGACTTTAACACTTTCGAATCTTGAAGGCAATTTTTCAAACCCCGGGAATTCTCCCTCATAATAATCCACCCATTCAAAATACTCATGCATGTCCTCTGTGTCCTCTAAGAAAGTTAACCTCTTTTCAAGTGAATTCGGTTCGCACTTCCCAATACTTCTGAACTGTGAGCCTTTAAAAAGATTTGAAAACTCTTCCAATCTGTTCCTGCCAAAATAGATCACTCCATATTCAGCAGACCAATCGTTAGGGATAACCGGTAGTTTAAAATCTAGCACCAGATTGTCATCACACGTGATCTTATCGGTGGAACACTCATAGATCCCAGAGTCTATGATAGCTCTTCCAAGCATATTCTGCGAGTAGGAGAAAAAATAGATAGAACTTTTGGGTCCATCCCGTAATCCTTTCTGTCTTCTGGTTTTTCTTCTATGCTTGACCATACAAGGGATATACCTGAAGAATATAAAAAACTTCTCTGTCACCCTGACAGCGAGTTTTTCTTAAAATTCCAATCGGCTTCCTTTAAAAAAAAGTGACATCCCCGTAAGGGGTTCGCGACTTCGCGCTCCGAATGTTGTGCACAACTCCCTTACACCTTGAATAGAGATAATAATTGGCTTTCATGACAATGATGTGAGTCATTTCTTAGAACAAAACCCCCTGACACCACAAACTATAAATAAAAAGCCAGAACAACAACCACCATGTTTGTCCATTCAATCGACCCCGTCCTCTTCGAGGTGTTTGGCCTCGAGGTTCGCTACTATGGCCTGGTCTACGCCCTGGGTTTTCTGTTCATGCTCTTTGTATCACAAAAGATACTAGAAAAGCACCCCATCAAGCATCTCACCAGAACCCGCCTCAACGACCTGTATTTCTGGTGCATGGTCGGAGCAATCGCCGGAGGTCGCCTCTTTCACGTCCTGTTTTACAGACCTGGATACTTCCTTGACAACCCAGCAGAGATAATAGCCCTCTGGCACGGGGGCATGGCAATCCATGGCGGCATCGTCGGTGCAGTGCTTGCAGGATATCTCTTCTGCTACAACTACCGCATCAGCTTTTTCAAGGCCGCAGATATCATAATCCTCCCCTTGCCAATTGTCCTCATTTTCGGTCGTATCGCAAACTTCACCAATGCAGAACTCGTGGGACCCCAGACAAGCCTACCCTGGTGTGTCCAGTTCCCAAACCACGAGGGTTGCCGCCACCCGACAGTCCTCTACGAGGCATTGAAGAACGCAGCAATCTCAGTGTTTCTCTGGACACTCCATCTCAAACGAAAGAACAAGCCGGGGACCATATTCTGGTACTTCATCCTCAGCTATTCCATGCTCAGGTTCTTTGTTCAGTTCTTGCGGCCCGAAACCAAGTATTTCCTGGGGCTTGACAGCGCACAATTGTTCAGCATCGCAGGAATCCTCATCGCAGGCTTCATGCTCTACCGGATGCGTTTTCCGTCCACGATGATGCGTGGATCACGAAAGACCTGATCGAGATGGATTATGGAATAGATTGAGCCACCAAACCACGCATTGCTGCCGATCGCGACATGCGCGGTATTCCGGGCCTTTTCATTGACGATAGTCGGCCCCACGATGCTGGCCTTTGGGTTGATACCGATGCCAAGCTCTCCGATTCGCCGGACTCCCCAATGGAACTTCGATTTCTTCTCAGCCCATTCCAAGGTTTCCCTTAGTTTTCGCACCCCTTCCGTGTTTCCCGTGATCTTTGTTATGCTACCTTTCTCAACATACAATGTAACCGGGTTTTGCAGAAGATGTGTCCCATACCGGGTCCGAAGCGAGCCATCGA
Source organism: Nanobdellota archaeon (assembly GCA_051819765.1). Classification (GTDB taxonomy): domain Archaea; phylum Nanobdellota; class Nanobdellia; order Woesearchaeales; family JACJVW01; genus JBNJGT01. The sequence continues at coordinate 4,558 of JBNJGT010000014.1, read as the reverse complement.
TGACAATCTTTCCCTCCACATGGTCAGTCCGCGGTGGCAGGTAAACCTCACCCAAGGGAATATTGCCCCCGAACCTATCATAATTGCGGCCGTCATTGGCGACAGCCTGCATCCCCGTGATCTTCATTTTCAGACTTGTACCAGCTGTTGTATAGATCCGGACCTCATTCCCGCCAGTGAGGGTCCGTTCAAGCCGCCGGGCCTCCACCTGCAGAGCCCGGTAATCAATATTGATGGCATCAACCAATGATGAAAACCGCGTCGTCGCAAGCTCAGAGAGCCGTGGGGTTGACACAAACCGCCATCGTTTATGCTGTGCCAGCTTACGAAAGCTTTTCCCCAGACGGCGCATGGAGCCAAGCTTTCCAGACAACGCAATGACCAAGAAACTATCTTCCTGCAATCGATCGAATGCCCCAACTACTCCCTGGTCAGCCGAATCCTTTGTCTTTTTCGGATTCTGCAGCACAAGCTTGTACGAGAGTCCCATCCGCTTTGCGCAGAGCACATAACAGCCAGTCATGAGGGGCGCCGATTTCTTCCCGTCCAATCCAAGGTCTCCGACGATAAGTAGCTCATCCCGACGTTTGATCTTCATGAGATCAGAAAAGACCGGCTTGAATGATTCATGATTCTCAAATGCTTTCTGATAGAGGTTTTGCTCCTTCAACCACCGGATGTAACGCTGCGGATCAACGATGCCCATCAGACATCCCGGGTAGTATGTGTTTTTAAAGTTTTCTTTTGGCACCCCCGGAGCCACGAAGAACGACCACAACCGTGGTACTCATACAACATCCGTTCTAGACCTGCCGCTCCAGTGCCTGGAAAAATCCAGATTCCGCCCCAGTTTTTCGAAGAATCAGCATCGGCCTCATTTTCTTTGTAAGTGACATCCCGTGATTCGCGACTTAGCGCTCCGAACATTGTGCACAACACCTTCTCCTTACATGAGAATCCTGAGTGCCTTCGCAATACTGATGCAAGTCATTCGAAAAACTCCATTCTGCCGAAATTATTAAAAAGCCCAAAACATCACCACTACTTGATGGATATAACCCCTTTCATTGGAGCGCTCGTAATCATCATGGCAGGATACTTTGTCTCCAAGATATTCTCGCGGGTGGCAATCAAATCACTCCGTAACACCAGGACTGACTTCCTGAACCAGACCGAAACCTTCGAAACCATCAGTGAAAAGGTCATCATACTCTTCAGCATAGTAATCGCCATAATCTTTGTCGGCGCTGACCAGTCAACCCAACTCATCCTATCCTTCATAGAATTCATCCCCTCCCTCTTATACATCATACTCATCTTCGTATTCGGATCGTTGCTCATAAACATCGTTGTCTGGTCTGTCAAGAAACTCTTGCACTACACCCGGACAGAGGAGGTATTCACCCGGGAAACCCGGGCAATAATCATCCCGGTACTCATGCTAGGCATCCGTATTGTTCTCTACCTTGTGCTGGCAGACATAATCTTCTCCATAATCGAGGTTCCCGGTATCAAACAGGTACTTGACTTCATCCTCTACCCGATACTCATACTGATAGCAATCTTTGTCGCGATCGCCCTGATCAACCCGGTCCGGGATTTCTCAGCCCGTATCTACCTGCTCAACATCATCCACTTTCGGAAAGGCAACACCATAAAACTGGACAACAGATCATACCAGATCAAAGCGATCCGCTCGTTCCACACAGAACTCTACAACAAGAAAGGCTACAAGATAATCCCCAACCGGATTCTGGCCTCAAAGGAGATCGGGTTTGACAAGCCCATGAAAGAGATTGAAAGCCTCCAGGAACTCAAAGAGAGTTTCGTCCCCCAGAAAAAGAGCCACTGCGGACCTGCAACCGTGCAGATGGCACTCAGCCTCTTCAACTATTCAGTGGACCAACAGGAACTGGGCGACATAATGCACACCAGAACCCGCTCAAGCGACAGCCAGCGGGTCGCAGGGACTCATCCAAAAGCCCTCACAAATGCAATAGAAAAGGTCACCAACAAGCATGTGCTTGCCAGATGGATTGGCTTTGAGAACATCTATGATTTCAAGCGCGAAGTCATTGTCTGGCTCAACCAAGGCGCGCTCATAATCATTGACTACAAGAAGAAATATCTCTTTCCTGACGCAAAATTTGCGCACTATTCCCTGGTTACAGGGGTTCAGGGAGATGAACTGCTCATTGTCGATCCCAGCCAGGTAACAGGAGGAGTGTATTTCAGTGATTATCGTGACATTCTCATCGGCATGGACACCTACTCAGAGCTCATCAAAGGCAAGCGTGGCTACATTGTCTTAGCACCAAAAGGGACAGAAGCCTACAACCGGATCAAAGAGAACGCCATCTATTATGATAAATCCATGTACAACCAATTTACCAAAAACATCGAAGTCTTCCTGAGCAGGATGTCAAACCCCACTTCCATCGCTGAAACCATCCCCCCCATCCTCAGGCGCTATATCCGCAAATCAGACCAGGTTAAGCGCCTCTGGAGCCCAAAACGTACGAAAAATATATAAACAATGGAATATAAATATTTTATTAGTGACTAGTATGGACGAAGACATGCACCTCGGAGGGAACATCCAGTTATCCGGTTTTTCTGCTATTGAACCAAGCAAGCTGATTGTCATCAAGAAGATTGTTGGAAACTATGTGAAGAAATTCTCTGAATTGGTTGAAATTGAAAGCTTGAAAGTGCACCTGAAAGAGATACACGGTAGTCGCTATGAGATCAAGACCAATCTGAGCACAAACGGCAAGCCACTCACCGCTGAACTCACTGGAGAAAACCTTTTCTACACGCTTGACAATACATTCAAGAAACTTGAGACTCAACTGAAATCACTCACCTGATACAAAGGTGAAACGAAGCCTGTACCAGATATCATTCTCTATGTCCTTATTAGGAAATATTTTTCCATATACCTCAAGACAGACCTCCTTGAGTTTATCCAAGCTTGGCTCCCCGCACCGGAAAGCATCATTCTGGGTAAGATCATTCAAGGTTATACGCTCAATACTGTCAAGCCGCAAATAACCCAAATCATAACAATAGTATGTTTCTCCCGCCTTGAAACGCTGGGCTTTCCAGTGATACCAATACTTTATCGCCTCGGTGATCTCACCATTCTTGATTCCCTCATGATACTTCCGTTTAAAGACAAGCATGTAATGGTTATCAACGTAGTAGTATAAAAAGTTATCCCTTCGAGGTCTTTAATGCGGGTGAAAAAGGATTTACCCGCAGGTGAAAATCTTCAGCTTAAGAATATCCCTAACCAACGGTGCAAACAGGAACACATCATGCATTTTTCAGATAGTACCCTTGCAGGCAAACCTGACCAAAAGAAAGGCCTCCATCACCTGAGGGCACCTCCGTATGGGTAAGGACCCCCTTCTTCACAAGGTAAGCGGTCATCAGCCGATTGTATGCCACCCCACCGGCAAACACTATAGGATGCGTGCCCTTGGCAAGCTCATAGAACCCTGCTGCAAGATAATGCAGCACAGTCGCAGCCAACCGCCCAACATCAGCGTCCCGATGCCTCCATAGGTATTCAAACAGAGGAGACGTCATGAGCACCCCATCCGCGATCACAGGATTAAGTACATAAGGCTCTGTTGCCGCAGCCTCAAGGAGTAGCGCCGGCCGGCCGTCATAGCTTGCATGATCACATAAGCCCAACAATGCGCTTGCCGCATCTATCACCCGTCCGGTGCTTGAGGTCTCCACACAATTGAAGCCCTCCTGGTACTGGCGATAATAGAGCTCATTTTCCTCCGGAGAAAAAAGCCCCTGGGCACACAACTGATTCTTCGGAAGAATCTTAGCAAGGATCGCAAAGAGTATCTTTTTTGGGTGCGTTGTAGCACTATCGCCTCCCAGCAAAGTCTGATACTCAAGATGTCCGATACGGTTGATCCCTGAATCAAAACAAAACACTTCCCCCCCCCAGATACACCCATCATCACCATAGCCTAACCCATCACAGGCAATCCCCATGTATCGGTCCAAGCCATGCTCGGCTGCAACCCCCGCAACATGTGCCTTATGATGTTGTACCTGGACATGTTCACAGCCGAAACGGCGCGCAAGCTCCCTTCCATAGTGCGTACTCGCATATTCCGGATGAAGGTCACTGATAATCCGATTCGGTCGTATCTTGGTGAGCCTGAGCAAGCGCTCAACTGCCTCCTTCATGAACTCAAAGGTCTTCATATGAGAGAGCGTACCAATGTGCTGCGACAGATATGCGGTATGACCCGATGCCAAGCAGAAGGTGTTATTCATCTCAGCACCCAGCGCAAGCACTGGCTCAGATGCGAACGGCAAGCGCACTGATTGCGGCACATAACCCCGGGAACGCCGCAACAGGTACGGTTTATCGATAACCTTTACCACACTATCATCACAACGGTTCACGATCTGTCGTTCATGGGTAAGGAAATAGTCTCCACACTCTTCAGTCACTGCCACAGGCTCGCCCGGCAGGTTGGCACTCGTCATGACGAGCGGTGTATCAAGATAATCAAACAAGAGG
>JBNJGT010000013.1:7561-30589 GCA_051819765.1 Nanobdellota archaeon | reverse complement strand
CGGGTAACCGATATATTTTTAAAAGAGATATGATTCCCCAGTAAATAGACGGCCAAAGTGGTCAGGATATACCTGTTCCCATTTCGAACACAGCAGTCAAGCTGGCCCACGTTTCCGATTGTACTGTACTTCAGTACGGGAACTCGGAAAAGCCGTCACCCTTTTCTCAAATAGTAAGTTTTTTATATGTCTTTACTTGATACTTGTTGAGATGAATAAAAAAGGCGAGACGGGGATTAGTGTTCTATTCGTAATCATTGGAAGTATTCTCATTGTCACCGCTGTGGCAGGATTGTACCTGGTGAGCACCAACAAGATGCAGACCCAGGGATTGAAGACAGCTGACAAGACAGAACGCTATATCAGCAGCAAACTAAAGCTCGATGATCTGGTCTCTGTCTATGAGAAGGATTACACGCTCCAGCATCTGGAAGGCAAGTTGCGCCTTGGTACCGGTTCAAAAGGGGTTAGCCTCAATGATATTGTCTTAAGCCTCAAGAGTCCGAACAGCACCTCCAAACTGGTATACAAAGGACTGGGAGCGGATACAACGCACAGTGCTGATGGATACTTCACTTATGGGATTGAGACCTATGCGGTACCAGGCACCACAGAGGAAGACTTTGATGGCGATAATCTCTCAGAGTCAGTTTCGTGGGCTGGGAACTATGCCTGGCTTAACCTGAGTAGCGGCGAGGATATCCGGCTTGGAAGTTGCATAGGCCCGACGACGTTCAATCCTGAATCACTAGACAATGAGTATATCAGCGAAGTCAGTGGGACCTGCGAGAGTTCAACTGTCACCTCTGTAACCGTGACCCCGCATCAAAAGGGAGAAGGCTATTTTGTGGTGAAATATGTAAAGCGCGGAGACCATCCTAAGGAAGGTATGATCTATGATGGAGACATCTATGAGATCCACTTTGAGACACAGGAACCACTCGGGATAGAAGAGGTAGTGACACTCAATGTCATGACCAAGTCGGGAGCCCAGACGACTGTGATGTTTGTCACGCCTGATACACCGAACGTGGGTCGTGTCTCCCTGAGCCACTACTAAAGATCCAGAATTATTTTCTTATCCTTCAGATTTACCTGCTCCACAGCAGGGTGTTTCTCAAGGGTTTCCTTTATCTCATGCCAGGAGCAGTCCTGGGTGTGGATGTCAGAGAGCATCTTTGCGAGATCCTGGTAATGGGCGTAGATGAGATGTGCCCGTTGTTGGTTGTCCTCAATCTTTTGATCCATATCCGTGATGGCCCTGGTCTGTGTGTCAATGATCTTTTGCAGCTTCTTTTGTGCCTTGCTCTGGGGAGTCTCCACCTGCTGGACTTCTGACTCAAGCCTTTGGGCAAAGACTGCATCGATTGCCTCGTTGAAACTGGGATAGCGAGTGAACTCTGAATGGTTGGAGAGGGGAAAGGGGTAAATCTCCTGGTTGGGAAGGACAAGGGGGTCTGCAGGGGTTTTCAGAAATGATTGTACCTTGTCATATACTACCCGGAGGTTTTGCGGATCAGAGAGGTGGTGGATGAGTTCCTGGGAGTAGGTTCCACCCAGGCCAAAGGTAACCGCAAGGGATTTTTCAAGATTGTCTCCCAGGAACTCCTGGAATTCCTCGAAAGAGAGATCAGGTATGTAGGGGCGCAAAGGGGGTGTCTGGTACTCATGCCCTGGCTTCATGGTCCTGTCTTTCCAGGCCTGGGCCTTGTGCAGAGAAATCATCCTGTTGTTCTCGCAGAGGATGAGATTGCCCTTGCCGAAACATTCAATGATGAGATCATACTGGGTCTCTTTTGTCTCGAAGGTGATCTTGATGATCCGTTCAAGACGGATCTGTTCAATCCTTTCGATGCGGGCGCCGGCTAGACGCTTGCGAAGAAACATGCAAAACCCCTTGGGGTGGCCAGTGTTCTCCCGCTTTACGGTTGTCAGGTAGCAGAGATTTGGGAGCATGACACGAAGCATCGCCTTACCCTGACCGGGCACATGGAGCCTGATCAGAAACTCATCTGCCAGCGGCTGGAATATCTTGTCAACCTTGCCACGAACCAGCCATTGAAGTTCTGATACCAAGTACGATATCTCAAATCCGGACAATTGATCTTTCATGTGCCTGAGAGGCAGGGCTTGATATTTAAATGCTCTGACAATATTTAAATAGAAGCAACAACCCAGAAATCGGCCATGCGGGAACGCCTGAAAGCCACCTTCCTGGACCTTGTGCATATAAGTGAGGTATATCCTCACGAGGACAGGATAATCCGGTACATCGAGAAGCGATTAGATGAGGCGAGAATCAGATATGCCCGGGACAGATTCAATAACCTGATCGCGTGGGTTGAGGGCTCAGGCGAACCGTTGCTCGTCAACACGCACATGGATATCCCAGAACCAAATGATTCTTTGACTGTGGTCACAGAAGAGGACCGGATCCTGACTGATGGAACGACCATCCTTGGAGCTGACCCGAAGGCAGGGCTTGCGGTGCTCCTCGAGTTTCTCATTGAAATGCGACACTCGCAGCAGACGCATCACCCGATTGAGGCAGCCATTACCAGGGGTGAAGAGGCGGGGTTGATCGGTGCCACTAATCTTGATTACGGAATGCTGCAGGCCCGGCAGGGGATTGTCCTTGATGAGGATGGACCGGTGACACGAGTCATCACACAGGCACCCAACATGATCAAGATCGATATCCAAGTACGAGGAAAGCAGGGCCATCCGCGGGATCCCAGGGAAGGGAGAAACGTCCTTTTTCCATTGCGAACACTCCTGCAGGATGTGCCACCGGGCTATGCAAAAGCAGGTGTCACCTGGAACCTGGGCACGATAACCGCAGGCTCGGCACGAAACACCATTCCGGGAGAGATGAACATACGTGCCGAGCTCAGGGGATACGACACTCTTGAGGTGGAATCAGAGTATGAAAGAATCCAGGGATTATTACAGAAATCATGCCACCAGCATGGCCTGGAGTTGCGGTTCAAGCAAGCTCAAAAGTATTATGGGTATAGGGTGGGACCTGACAGCAAGCTCTTGAAAACCATGCGATCAGTGTATCAGCAACTTGAATTGACTCCGGGATTCCATAGTACTTTTGGCGGGTCTGACGCGAACATCTTCAACAGCAAAGGCATCCAGACTGTACCCATCGGTTCAGCCTACTACAATGCCCATCAGTACCAGGAATACGCAAGCATAGCTGACATGGAGAAGATCCTTGAGTTCCTGGACCTATTCTATCGCGTGCAAATCTGACAACTGATTGATGATGTGGTCTGCCATGGGAAATGAATCCCGGGGAAAGGTGTTGGTGATTGCTATGGCAGTCATACCCGCGACCCTTGCTGCAAGGATCCCATTGACTGCATCCTCCACAACACCACAGCAAGAGGGGTCTGTGCGGAGTTCCTCTGCGGCGCGAAGGAAGATATCCGGCTCAGGCTTTGTCCGTTCAACCATATCAGAATGGACTGCGGCATCAAAAAAGGACGTGAGACCAAACCGTGAATCGATGTATTCGAGCATCTCCTTCCTGGCAGAGGTCGCAATCGCAAGCCGATATCTCTTGCGAAGTTCTTGCAATACTTCAAGAGCCTGAGGAAACAGGTTGATCTCATCCTGAAACTTTTTCTCGAGCAGGAGCTTCTCTCCAATTATGGTGCCAGGGTCTTCATCAAACCCATGCTCTGCTATGAGCTTCTCAGCGATCTGTTTTGAAGAGGTGCCATTGTAGCGCTTGAATTCCTCGAGATTGAAGGTCAATCCCCGTTTTTCAAAGATGATTTTCCAAATCCGCATATGCACTCGCATGGAATCTACAAGCACACCATCCATGTCAAAAATAATTGCCTCCATCCAAATTCCTGAAGAAGCAGCATTCTTAAAGTTTATGTCACAGTGACGGATTTTGCCAGATTACGTGGCTTGTCGATGGGCAGATCCTTTAATCGAGCTGCATGGTAGCTGATGAGATGACCCATGATTGCGGCAGGAATAAGGTCCTGGATCCCTGTGTGAGGAAGCTCTATGACCGTGGCTCCCCTGGCCTTCACTTCCTGGTTGGTGTTTGAGCCTGCCAGACTGATTACCGGGAAACCCTCCTCCACCAGGGCGAGGGGACCATGCTTGAGTTCACCTGACATGATGGCTTCTGCGTGTATGTAGGCTATCTCCTTTAGTTTCAAGGCAATCTCCCGGGCGATGGAGTAGAATGGCCCATTACCCAACACAAAGCAGGAACCGGTGATCTCACAGGAGACGTCTTTTTTGAGGGTCTCCTTAATAAGGCCGGGAATTTTTGGGAGATCAATCTCGTAGCCGAATAGGTGGGCAAGCCTGAGCATGACAATAACCTGGTTTGTGAAGGACTTGGTTGATGCAACCGCGATCTCCTGACCGGCACAGAGTTCGATCGCAACATCACTTTGACGATACAGGGTTGAATGAGGCACATTCACTATGGCAATGCTTTCTCGTGCATGCTTTACTGCCTGAAGCAGGTCCATGGTCTCCCCACTCTGAGAGAGTGCTATACAGCAGTCACCCGTGCCAGTGTATTCTGAGGCGATATGGGCCTCGGCGTCAATACCACACTGCTGAAGGAGGTACTCGCCGATCATCGCGGCGTGGTAACTGGTACCTGAACCAAGAAGCACTGTCTTTCCTGCGTTCCTGATCAATCTGGCAGCCTCCCTGAACGCATCATCCTGACAGCTGTCAATCAATGCACGGGCAGTCTCTGGCTGCTCTTCCATCTCCTTTTGCATGTAATGAGCATAATCACCCTTGCCTGTGCTCTCATGGTGGCTAAAGACATGAGCTGGCGGGCGGCACAACCGATCATCCTTGTACACATGAATACTCGTATCAACGATCGCATAGGAGTCATCTTCAAGAAAGAGTGCAGATGTGGCTACATCGCTGAAGGCATGAATGTCTGATGCGATATAGATTGCATCTCCTGCCTGGGCAATCGCAAGAGGGGATTGCCGTTTGAGGCAATAGATGGCCCCCTGGTAAAGGATAAGTATGGCGAAGGTCCCTTTTATCTCAGTGATAAATTTTTGGCAGATCTCAGGCATCGTGTACTCTGAAAGATTGCGGTCTATGTAGTGGACGATGAATTCTGAGTCTGTCTCTGAAGAGAAGGCATACTCGGGTAAATCGGTCCTGTCCACATCCAATATGCCGTTGTGGACGGCAAATATGCTATGAGAGATGTTGGCGTGAGGATGTGCATTCTTCTCAGTCACCTGGCCGTGGGTGGCCCAGCGGGTATGGGCGATTGCCTGCGCAATGCCTCCAGAGGGAGTCTTTTTCCTGAGAGTATCGACGTCTCCAACCGAACGGACATATATCCCGGTATCTGTTGCAATGCCTGCTGAATCATATCCCCGGTATTCAAGACGCTGGAGCCTGTCAAGCACCTCAGAGGTCTGAACCGTTCCGCTTATTCCAACTATTCCGCACATTGTTTATCCTCCTTTATCACTTCATTTGGCAGGGTCCATTGAGAAGGCCAAATCTTTACACCAGGATACAGCTTGGTCCCGATGCCTGTCTTCACATTATCCGCAATGACTGCACCGAACTTGCGTCGTCCAGTATTACAGAGTATCCCCTTTACTAATGTCTTGATCTCCTTATCATCATGCCTGAGATTAGCGGTTATTGTCCCTGCACCAAGGTTTGCATCCGTGCCAACAATGGAATCCCCAACATAGGAGAGATGGCCGACGGATGCGCGTGAGAAGAGGAGGGAATTCTTGATCTCGCAGGCGTTGCCAACCTTCACATTCTCACCCATGACTGTTCCGGCCCGGATATGACAGTTCGGTCCGATGCTGCAATCCCTGCCGATATAGACGGGACCTTCAATATAGGCGCCGTCCTTGATGCAGGTACCTTTCTCGATTCGCACGGGTCCTTTGATTGTCGCCCTTCTTTCAACGTGGCCCTTGATTCTGGCCCTGAGCCGCTTGAAGAAGAATTCCTGCGCTTCAAGGAGCTGCCAGGGATACCCTATGGGAAGCCAGTATCGATTGACCGCATGATACCTCAGCTTGCGCTGCCTGATGAGTGGCAAGAGGTAATCGGTTATCTCGTATTCTCCCCGTTTTGAGGCCTGTAACGTGGTATCAAAGATGGTTGTGTCCAGCATGTAGGCACCAGCGTTTGCAAGGTCAGAGGGAGGATCATCGGGTTTCTCGATGAGATCGCTCACTTTATCCCCGTGCGTAGCGATTACCCCATATCGTTCAGGATGGGTGACCCGGGATACCAGGATGGAAAAGGGAGTAAGAGTCTTGAGATCCGCGTGGTGATAGAGGTCATCACCATTCAAGACCAGAAACCGTCCCTTCAAGAAGGGGCGGGCAGCCTGGAGTGCATGGGCAGTCCCTAATGATTCCTTCTGATCCACGATCCGAAGGGAGGGATGGCGGGGGAATAGCTCCTGCTTATGGTTTACCACGAGTATGATCTCATGGGCTATACCACGAAGTTGAGCGAGATTATGGGCAAGGAGGGAGGACCCAAGAAGGGGAAGGAGGGGTTTTGGCAGGCCAAGAGGCTGCATGCGGGTCGATTTGCCACCAGCAAGAATCACTGCCTGCATGCGATCTCCCCCTTGAGCACGGCATAGATACGCTCAGCATACTGGTCAAGGTTTTGGGCCATACCCTCAATGAGAACTCTCACTTTTGGCTCAGTTCCTGAATAGCGCAGCATGACCCTGCCGCCCAGTGTTGCCTTGAGATCCGCGATAACTGCATTTGTTTTGGCCAGCCTATCCAACGGTACCTTTTGTTCTACCGGATAGCTTTTGAGAAGTTGGGGATAAGGTCTGAAACCTGCCACCAATCCTGAGAGGGGCCTTTTATAGTGCTGGAGGATGCGAGCCAGCATAAGCGCGCTATAGATGCCGTCACCGGTCGATTTTCCCGGAAAGATGAGATGGCCAGAGTTCTCACCACCAAAACTGTACCCATGGTGTTTCATGGCATAATAGACGTTACGATCACCACATTCCTCACGTACCACATGGATACTTTCCCTTTCGAGCAGGTCATCAAGTGCTGTATTGCTATAGTCAGTAGCCACAAGTGTATTCTGGTTGAGCAAACCCTTGTCCCTGAGATATATGGCATTCAGATAGAGGATCGCATCACCATCTATGACCTTTCCGTTCTCGTCGACAAAAACAGCCCGGTCCGCGTCTCCATCAAAAGAGACCCCAAAGTCTGCCTGGTGCCCATGGATATGATGGCTCACCTTTTCAGGATAGAGAGCACCACAGGACTCGTTGATATTATGGCCGGTGGGTTCTGCGCCCAGAACACTCACTTTTGCCCCTGTTCGCGAAAGAATCCAGGGCGCAATGAGGGATGCGCCACCATTCGCGCAGTCAAGAACCACGTGCATCCCACGAAAATCAGGAGAGCCAGAGAGGAGATGCTCACAGTAAGGGTTTTTTGCAATCCTCTTAGAGTAGGGTTTCAGCTGCTTACCCCTTCCCCCAATCGATCTCTCGAGAGAGGCCTCCTGGGCTTTTGTCAGTTTTTCCCCCTCTGAGTTGAATAGCTTGATCCCATTATCTGATGCAGGATTGTGTGAGGCAGTAATCATGATCCCACCTGCGGACGAATGATGCCTTACCAGGTAGGCCAAGCCAGGAGTGGGCAAGATACCCGCATCACGGATATGACCCCCTGCATCACAAATGCCCCTTGTTACTGGATCGATGATCTGGTTCGCTGACCAGCGGGTATCCCTGCCAACCAGGTACGGAAGTCTCACTTTTTGGGGATTTTGTTCAACCAATGCCCTACCAAGCCCATAGAGAAGCTCAGGAGTCAACGGATACTGACCGGGAGTGCCCCGGATGCCATCTGTGCCAAAAATCATGTCTGACGCTCACATTGCCAGCTTTAAAACCTTAATTAAGACGCATGTTGCGGCAATAGAGCTGGATACACCCATTTTATCTTTCGAAGCAGCCAATAGGCCAATTTAGTGTTTAGAAAAGGAAAATGAGCATAAAATAGCCTTACGGAGATAATCAGGCGACCCAAAAGCAGTTGCAGATGCTACAAATGATCCAAGAAAACAGATAATATTATCATAAAACTTATAATATTTGCAGGGACCCCATATGGCTTACACTCACTTTTCAGGCAAAAATGTGGATTCTCCGGGAAAACAAAGGCAAATGGGAGACAAGCAGCGCAGTCAGAATCCCTCACGGCAAAGCGATTGCCCACAAAAGCAGACACCACATCCTCACACTATTAGGCCACAGGCCGTTATACCCCTCACAAATCGCCCAAAAAACAGGCCTCAATGAACAAACGGTCTACTACCACCTCAAGGCCCTCCTTGAAGCTGAACTGGTCAAAATCGTGGAAAAAAAGCAGATACGAGGTACAATCGCGCAGAAATTCGGACTTTGTGCCCACAATGCAGTCATCCCCCTCAAAGAAGAATGGAAGCACTTTACCCAAGAAACTCCGGAAAAGGACCAACTGCACACTTTCCTGGACCCATTCATCGCAAAAGGAGAGTTCACAGGAAAGATTGTTGTCGGAAACCCTGACCCCCATGGCCCGTATAAGGCACGGGCACGAGATGGACATTATGCCATAGATTTAGGGGTATTCCTGGGCCACATGTGCTCACTTCCTGAGGAGTTTTCTGCCGCACTGGATGTGGATACAGACATAAAGGCCACACAGAGCAACCTCATAGTCGTAGGGGGGCCTGTCACGAACCTTGCCATGGCCGAACTCAACAGGCATATGCCTGTCACTTTCGCCCAAGAAGAGATATGGGGCATCCATGGGAAGGAGCGATATTCAGAGGATGCAACAGGAGTCATCGCACGGATCCCAAACCCGTTCAACCCTCACAAATGGTGCCTTATACTTGCAGGGACCCGCGGGATCGGCACGAAGACGGCAGTGATAGGCCTCACCAGATTTGCGAATAAGACGCTTTCAAAATTCTGCGGACAAAAGAGATTTTATGCGGTCCTCCAAGGATTTGACCTGGATGGAGACAGCAAAATCGATTCTGTAGAGATTCTCGAGTGACTTGTCCTTAAGGACATGTCCCACATGTCCCAAAAACAGGGCAAAACTATTTAAAGAAGAGAGATTTTAAAGAATAGTAGAGCGACAATGATCAGATATCTCAGAAGACTCTCAAGCAAGAGACATCAGCCTGATGTGGAAAAAGCCTGCAACAATATCACGCAGGACCTGGATATCCTCAGGCAATGGGTCCTGCATATCAGCTCAAGAAACGAGAACATGCACTCCCACCACTCCTCGAATCTAGAGGTTACGCGGCGTGACGTGCAGAAATTGTACAGAGGAATCGAACATGTGTACTCAGATGTCCAAAAGCTCAAGAACGCCATGCAAGAGACCGGAAAGTACCTAAGAGAGACACACCAGAGCCATAAAGACATATACGCACGGATCGCAGCCCTTGAAAGGACAAGTCAAGGACAACAAAGGACAAGTCAGGGACATCCAAGGACAAATCAAGAGCATGACGAAGGAGCACTGGAAGGACAACCTGAGGACACCCAACCCCAGATACGGACACCACAAAGAGCAGCCATCGCACCCCCAAAGATACAGATAAAAGACAAATCAGCACTCAACCCAAGCCAGGACGAATTAATGGAAGTGCTCTTCCGAGCCACTGAACCTCTCGATTACAAGCGCATCGCAGCAGCTCTCGGAAAGAAAGAGAAAAGCATCAGGAACATGATATATGAGATGCGAGAGAAGGGAGCAGATATTAAAGACAAGAACATCGGATTCAGAAAGAAAGGATTCTATATCACCGAAGAGACCAAGATGCAGATCTCAGGGAGATGACCTAAGGACAAATCCTTATGTCCTTGAGGACAGGACAAGTCAAGGACACGGGAGGACAAGTCAGGGACATTACAAGGACAAGTCAGGGACAGACCAAGGACACCACAGACCCAACCGAATCAACAGTTTAGACCAATAGAACCATATAAGAAGCAAGCCTACTTCTTTGAGCCCTGCCTGACCTCTTCAAGGACAGGCCAGAGACAACCAAAGGACAACCAGACCCCCTCGGATCAACCCAAAAAGAACCAACAGTTTAGACCCAAACTATCGAGAAAGAATCCCTTCTACTTTTTTGATTCCCGCAAGACCTGCCTCATCGAGCACAAGGACAGTGTGACCAGCCTCCACAGCCTCAATATGGCAGAGATCAAAAATTTCAGCATCCAGATTCTCCCGCACCTTCTCAGGAGAATACCCTCGGGCCTCCAGACGGGATTTGAGAGTCTTGAGGGGCGCTTTGAGAACAATACAAAGATCAACCAGATCTTTTGGGAGGAGATGAGACATATGTGAATCCAGAATAACCCCTGCCATGTTTGTAAGCTCAGTCTTCAAAGCACCTACCAGAATATCCTCATCAACGATGTCGCATTGATGTGCGTTATCAAAGCCTTCTGAGAGACCTTTCTCCTTGATGAAAGCACCCACGTCAAAATAGACATAGTCCAGGTGTGATGAGAGCTCCTTTGCAAAGGTGGTCTTGCCCACACAGGGAGTTCCAGTAACACAGATGACAACCATTTGGATGAAAAGTGAGGCTTACCTATAAAAAAACTCGCTTTTTGCCCCAGTGGGCACCAGGATGAAAGTCTCTAAACCTGCCACAATGACTCGGATAGGCCTCCTAAAGCCGTGTCGCTAAATCAGATAATCCCCCCAAAAGGATTTTATCGGGATTTACGCCTCAGATTCAGGTGGATACGGTGATGGAATAGGACTATAGCCCCCAGAAGAATCACTGCGTACCCACCTAAAAATATCACAGATTCACTCAAAAAGTGAGGCTCATGATACAAGAAAAGCAACTTGACTAGGCCCTCTCCCAGCACAAAAGGATTATATTCAGCAAGGGATGCGAAAGGCATGCTTTCCAAGGGAAGGAGCATACCAGAGAAGAGCAAAAGAATGGCACATAGGCCGATTGATGCCAGAATCGCGGATTCATGCGTCTTGAATAGGTATCCAATGGCCATGCCCGCCAAAATGAAAACCGTTGCAATGAGCAGCAAAACCCCGAATAATTGACCATAGAACATGAGTCCGAAGGGCATGAATATGGCTAATACCCCGAGAAGCAAAAGGATCTGGAATGACAAGAGGAGAAGCGTGGTCAAAAATCCAGCAAGGATGAAGACACTATTCTTTGTGGGAGTCAGGACATTGCGGATGAATGCCTTGGATGTCTTCTCCATTATAACCAGGGTTGATGCAAGCAGGATGCCAACGAACATGATGAACAGTACCAGAATGCCGGAGAAAAGGTAGTTGAAATGCGTCATATTGGTGGCCAAAGGAGTGACACTGGTCTCGATAGGCTGGGCGACAGTCTGCGCGTCAAATGACAGGCTCGTATCAGTGATACGATCGAAGGATTCCTGCAGATCCATGAGCCAGGACAAGTCCTTTTCAAGGACAGTATGCAATTCGCGGGCCTGTGCCAGGGCCTCTGTGACTTCAGTGTTTGCGGCAGAGACGGTATCCTGGATGGACTCAAATGCACCTCTTATCTGTTCCAGATCCTGCTCAATCTGTTGGATGTGTCCCTCAAAGGACAAGTCCTCAACCAGATCGATGGCTGAATCCAGATGTGCGGTGGCATTTCCGGTGGTGTTTGTATCACGAAGTTCGTTTTTGACCTTATGAAGCAGGAAGGTAGACTGTGTCTTATACGCATCAACCTGTTCCCTGATATCGGAGACCTGTTCTGATGAGATCTCAGGGGTTTCGACAGAGGTATTTTCCAGACCAGAGGTCAAAGCTTCCAGGTGTTGCTTTTTTTCGGTGTGGCTTTTTGTCAAACGGGTAACAATCTCCCGGTCTGATTCAATCTCATGGCGGGTATGATTGAGAGTCCGAAAAAGGGTCGCTGCAAAATCAGTACTCAAGGCATATTTTTTTGAATCAAGTTTCTCTGAGAGATCCTTCAATACCATGTAGGCTAGATTGTACTGGGACTGGTCGACAAAGATATCAACTGAGGGACGGGTACCATTGGCAAGCGCAAGGCACAAGACAGCCTCATTGAACCGTACCGCATCCTGACACTCAGAGAGGGTTTGGGTCTCCTGGACGAGGTAGGAGCCAAGGAAATCCCTGCCGAGTCCGGAGCCCTCATCATAGAGGCTCAGACGGACCTCGTGGAGGGCTGCGTTGTTGAACGCAACACCACCAAGGACAACCAAGAGCAACGGAGAAAGAACTATGAGGAGCAGTGAACTCTTTGTCCTTAAGAGGAGCTTGAAGTTCTTCTTGATCAGTTTAAACAGCCGATACATCCTTCACCTGACTAATGCCTCAAATACCTCGGTGAGACCTGGCCTGTTCAGTTCAATGTCATGAACCGATTCTCCTTGCTGTTCCAGGAGCTGCATCAGGGCACGGAGGGTCTTTTCCCCCTGGGGAGTGTAGATTATTATCTTATGATCACGGTGGACAACCTGGGCGATGTCCTCCTTTTTCTGGAGCGAATCGATGATCGGCTTGTAATTGCTGGAGCGAAGCTCCAGGATAATCTCCATGTTCCGGGAGTATTTTTTGCTGAGAAAGTCGGGTGAGCCAAGGGCGCACAAGGTACCCTTGTGAAGGATACCGATGCGGTCACACAGACCATCAACCTCTGAGAGGAAATGTGTCGTAAGCAATACAGTCTTTTTTCTTTTGATATGGGCAACCATGTCCCAGATCTCCTTCCTCAAAAATGGGTCAAGGTCGGCGGTAGGTTCGTCAAGGATCAACAGTGACGGATCATGGACCAGGGCACAGGCAATACCAAGGCGACGCTGCATGCCGCCAGAGAGGTTGCCGGCGAGGGTTTTTGCTGCGTTGTCAAGGCCGAACATCCTAATAAGGCCGGGGACACGGGACTTGTCCTTTACCCTGAAGAGTGACGCAAAATGGTCAAGGTTTTCCCAGACTGTCAGGCGGCGGTAGAATGATGGATCCTGGGGAGCATAGCCGATGAGCTCCCGCGAAGGGCTTGATCTGTATGCGGGACCCGGATGCTTGATGTGCAGGGTCCCTTCATCAGGGTGATGGAGACCAACCAGCAGGTTGAGAAGGGTTGATTTCCCTGAGCCAGAAAGGCCGATGATACCCAAGAGCTCTCCTTCATTGAGATGGAAGCTGAGATCGGAAAGGACTTGGTTTTTCCGGAATGACTTGGAAATGCTGTGCAGGGAAAGAACAGGAAGGTGGGGATTGATATGGTTGGCATCATAGCCGTGCTTGAGGAGCGTTTGGGTCACCTGGTCAGGCGGGTAGCCCTGCGCCAAAACAGATTGGATGTAGTTTTGGACCATGGTGTATCCCAGATGCGTGATTTATATAAAGTTATCGGGGTGTTTTTCTAAAAGAAATACCTGTTTGCACAGTGAAAGAGTAATTCATAGATCTTCGATGAAAATCTCCCATCTCTTCTTCCCCAAATCATGGACATGTGATCACCATTTAAGAAGGCATGGTGTTCCCAACAATACACCTCCCAAAATCAGATACAGCGGCCCCATATCGTAAGAACCCCAGTAGGGACCAGGATACAAAAAAATTGGAGACCGGAAAACAAGCAGAATATGAAATATCTCTTAACCTTTCGGTTTCTGATCGGAAGAACTGAACCCAATGAGGAAAGGGTAAAAGGACAATATACTGCAGAACCCATGATCTCTTCAATCCTCAGAGCCAGACTTTTGGGACTTCCAGAAATCGGGTCTTCCGGAACAATACGTAGGCAACTTATTCTACACCCCACGCGATTCTCAGAACCGAGGGATATCAAATCAACCAACAGTGTTAGCCGAATAAATAGGACGGGCACACACCACTGTTAAGGAAACATATATAAACATAGGGATGCGCCATACCACTCATGCAGTACAAACAATTTACCCTGGACCAATTCCAGGTGGACGCGATAAACTCAATCAACAAGAATAATTCTGTAGTGGTCAGCGCGGCAACAGGGACAGGAAAAACCCTGATTGCTGACTATATCATCGATAAGGCAATCCAGGAAAAAAAGAAGGTCTTCTATACTGCGCCGATCAAGGCGCTCTCCAACCAGAAGTTCAAGGATTTCAAGAATGAGTATGGAGAAGAGAAGGTTGGGCTTTTGACAGGTGACATCGTGATCAATTCTGATGCAGAGATTGTTATCATGACAACCGAGATCTACAGGAACATGCTCATGGTCAATGACCCAATCGTCAACGATGTATCATATATCGTATTTGATGAGATTCATTTCATCAATGATATCGAGCGGGGGACGGTGTGGGAGGAATCCATCATCTTCAGCCCGGAACATATCAGATTCTTATGCCTGTCTGCGACCATCCCAAACGCACGGCAGTTCGCTGACTGGATCGAGTCGATCCAAAAGCACAGTGTTGATGTCATCGAATACGCAAAGCGGGCGGTTCCGCTCAACCATTTCGTGTATGAGGCACGAACGGGCCTGACCAAAGCATCAAAACTGAAGGAAAAGATGGAACTTGACGAGTATCCTGATTATGCTCATGTCAAGGGAAAACAAAAGAAGCGCAAGGACTTTGGCAAGCCGGCAACCCATCTTGATGTTGTCAAGGAAATAAAAAAGAACGGAACACCAACCATCTTTTTCACATTCTCACGCAAAGCCTGCGAGATCAAGGGAAGGGAATGCGCCAAGCGATACGATCTTACTGACTCGCAGGAGAAGAAACGGATTGCCCAGGTATTCTCACAACACCTGACTGATGAGATCAGACCGATGCAGAGTACAGGCAGGCTGCGGGAGGTCATCTCCAGAGGGATTGCCTTCCACCACGCGGGGATGCTTCCAAAACTCAAGGAGATCGTGGAGATCCTGTTCGGAGAGGGGCTTATCCGAGTGCTTTATGCCACCGAGACCTTTGCAGTAGGCATAAACATGCCGGCAAAGACTGTGTGCTTCAATACGGTCCAAAAGTATGATGGCATCAGCTTCAGATACCTGAACACCAAGGAATATTTCCAGATGGCAGGGAGAGCCGGTCGCCGTGGTATCGATACAGAGGGACGGGCGATCGTGCTGGTGAATCGGGCGCAGGATGACATGGACAAGATCATCAAGATGACCACAAAAGATGTGGAACCAATCCAATCGCAGTTCAAGCTCTCCATCAATACGGTACTGAACCTCCTGAATAACTATGAGGAGGAGGAGATAACCACCATACTCAAGAGCAACTTTGATTATTTCCAGCGAAAGCAGGGGGGCAAGCAGGTGCGGATCATGGCATCCTGGAAAAACAAGCTGAAGCTTTTGCAACGGCTGGGCTATGTCAAGGATCATGCTTTGACATGGAAAGGATGGTTTGCCCGGTTCATCTACGCGAATGAGATCCTGGTCTCTGAGGTGTTTGCAACTGATATCTATAAGGAGATGGATGACAAGGAACTGGTACTGACTGTCGCAGTCATCGCCTATGAACCAAAACGGGGAAACCGGTTCTACCAGACAAAGAAAACTTCTGGACTTGCAAACAAACTGATCAAGAAACTGTTCGCTAACAAGTATCTTGCAAAATATATCAACCCGCGGCAGGTCAGAAACCTTGCACCGATCATCAATGACTGGATGGATGGGTGTGAATTCGCTGATCTGCTGACTCTTTCAAACCTGGAGGAGGGGGACTATATCAGGGTATTCCGACAGATTATCGATTACATGCGTCAAATCAAGAAGGGAACAAAGGATGAGGAACTGATAGATCGGATCAATTTCGCGCTTGACAAGATCGATCGGGATGTGATCAAGGTCGAATTCTAAACCTTTTTAAGTCTGGCCCGCTTTTTTTGGGCTATGGCTACCTTTTGGAAGATCGTCAATGAAGTGATCAATGAAGCTGACATCATTCTCGAGGTACTGGATGCACGCTTTCCCCAGGAATCACGTAACCCTGAAATAGAGCATAAGGTAGCGATGGCTGGAAAGCAGATCATCTATGTGCTCAATAAGTGCGAACTGATGCCAAAACAGCATGTGGAATCATGGAAGAAAAAACTGCGACCCTCTGTTTTTGTATCCTGCAATAAGCACTATGGACTGACACGCTTACGTGAACGGATCCTGCGGTATGCTGAGGAGCGCAAAGTAGTGGTAGGAGTGGTGGGGTATCCGAACACAGGCAAAAGCTCGGTGATCAACGCTTTGAAGGGTAAGCGAGCTGCGCAAACCAGTTCAGTCTCAGGATATACCAAGGGTATCCAACTGATCAGGGTGGATAACCGGATACGGATACTTGATACACCAGGGGTTGTCCCTTTCAAGGAAAAGGATGAGATCAAGCATGCGCTCTTCGGGACGAAAAGCATGAGCCAGGTCAAAGACCCATTAGGTGTTGCGTATGTCTTGCTGGAGAATCAGAGTGAGTCGATCAAGGACGCATATCAGATCTCAGGAGACACGGATGAGTTGCTTGAGGCGCTTACCAGGCGGTGGAACATGCTCAAGAAAGGAGGCATACCTGATCTTGATCGGGCTGCACGAAAGCTTCTTGATGAATGGCAAAAGGGACTTATTTTTGTGCCTGATACTGAGTCACAATCCGGGTCTCAACCTCATGAATCAAGCGACCAAAGTTAATCTCGCCGTCCAGGTATTTTTTCAGGGATGCTTCGGTCTTGTCGATGATTGTGTCAAAGGATGCGGGTTCTTCATTGATTCTGGAATCAGGGGGAAAGGATATCGCAACGCTACCCTTTGAATGATCCATCAAAAATGTGACCAAGACCTGATCATCGTCGGATTTCTCGTACGCATGCTTTGCGATCGCGGGAAGTGAGAGAGATGTTGGTTCAATGAGGGATATGTCGATTATGAGAAACCTGAGCTCCAACCCAAGATTCTCATGCAGATAGGTCAGATCATGCTGGAATGCTTCCTCATAGGCGGGTTGCAGTGCGGGGTCAATCGGTTCCCCAAGGAATTGGAGGTAATTGTCTGAAAGCTGCAGATCGAGAAACTCCTGATTTGCCTGTGCCAGTGCCTGCTGGTAGGACTCATTGAATATCTTGTCCATATAGTACTTTTTGACTGAGACATCAACGGCAAAGGGGTCGAAGTTGACAGGGTTTATGTAACGATCATTCGTTTCCATGGAATGAGCAACAAACTCCGCAAAGGTATACCCACGTATGGCACCATACTGTTGCCAGGCCTGCCAGAAAGTATCTCCTTTCACTGAATTGATGCTTTCGGGTAACTGGAGACAGACAGGCTGACCCCGGGAGAAGGAGGGAAGCTCTTGGAGGGACGTGGTGCTTGCCCGTGACCAGAACACGTCGTAGTAGATGTCCAAGGACATGTCCTTGACCTGAGGGACATATAAGGACGAGCAATCTGCGTGCGCAAACACTGCCATACATATCACGCCCAGCAAAAGAAGCCTCATTGTATCAGCCCTCCAACTTTTGTGATGATAGTGTCCTTTGTTGTGAGATGACCATTATGCATTGTGCCCACACTGAGGGGTGCTTCATTTGACCTGAAGGTGAGAGCAAAGCGATGTTTGAAGCTTCCAGTGTCAACACAGAACCGGTAGGTCGTCTTGGGAGGAGTGATGCACGCATCTTCCTGTTCAACAACCGATAGTTCATCACCGACTGCCAGGTATTTCTCAACAGTGGGCTTGTACGGTACAGTGACCAGATGCAGTTCAGTCTTTCCATTGATGATACGTATCTCATGGTCACTTAAATCATGGGGAAACTCAATGTATTCATTGGGGTCACGCAGACCGATGTCCAGGGTCTCCTGGAATTCCTCACCACTGATCTGTCCGGTAATCATCGTACCCACGGAGGATTCCTTGAGGGTGAATCTCCCCACACCCTGAGGTAATTGGCAGGTGCAGGCATCACCAGGCGTAGCCATGCATTGCCTGATGGATTCAACCATGCGGTAGAAGTAATCCTCGTTCTCAGTAAGACAATCTGATCCATAGCCCCAGTCAAACTCAAAGCCACGAGTGGTCTCATCAATACACAAGTCCAACGCATTGATATCCGTACAGGAATCTGCAAGTATCTTTGCGTCTGAGCGAACCTTCTGGAACTGGTCCATGTCATAGGGGATGGAGACACTAAATCCAATATCCTGGGATACTGTGGACCGAAGGCTTTCCTCATGTGAGGGTGGGTCAAAGTTGAAGCGCTGGTAGGCCATCTTCACGTACTGTTTCAAGTCCTTAAGGTCATGTCCCAGATGTATGTCCCGCAATACCTCCCGAAACACGAGAATCCGGCCGATATAGCGGGAGCGTCCCTGGACGTCCTTGACATGATTGATGTAGGAATCTATCCCAGGTCCGTATTTCCTTTTGAGAGATTCAACTGTCCCGGCACCCATGTTGTAGGCAAGCACTGCATCAACGAGGACATCCTGGTCCGGGAACTCTGATTCGAGCTGGTTGAGGTTTCGTCTGAATAACCGGAGAGAGAGCTCGATTGCTTTCTCATCATCTTCTACCAGTTGTTCTGGTGGACCAGTGTATCCCAGGTCAAGGGCAACCGGATACATGATCTGGGTCAGGCCGTAGCTGCAGGAAAACTGATGGAATTTCTTGCCGCTTTGTGTTTCAAAGGTGCAGTCATGCCCACCAATGTTATCGGCAGTGCAGTAGATCGAGTCATCACAATGGGAAGTGCATAAATCATAGAAGGATTTCTTGTCAGCGCATCGCTTGCTTTCTTCATTGAGGGTGCAGGCTATATAGGGCTCCTCGTAATTGTTCTCACAGCGGATGGGGGACTCGGAGAAATAATCGCTTTCCACGTAGAACAGACCTGCGTACAGGTAGGGTTCGGGGAGACCGAGCTCTTCAGCCTTTTTGACGATGAGGTCCACGGTAGATGTGTGTGCGAACTCGTCCATGGTGCTGAAACGGGTTTTGAGGTCGTCATAGAGTGCCTGCTGAGTCTCTGTGAGTTCACTTTCCTGTACTGCGTGTTCAGATGGCGAATAAACCATGCCAGTGATGCTTTCGATTCCCTTGGGCACTGTGAACATTAGGAAAATGACTACCGGAATCCAGATCGCTAGTTGGAGTTTCATGGGTTCAGATGGATATGGTGGAAGTGGTTTTCTATGAGCTTGTCATACTGAGCCTGGGTGCAGGGGGTCGTGCCATAAAAACACCTGTCCTTGGCAGGGCCGTAAAGGTCCCCATCCGGCAGGTTTTTTTGGTAGTAGGCGGTAATGAGATCATAGCACCGGTCAAATACTTCTTTTCCATCCCTGTTGTAGTGAAAATCCCGGGAGCTTACCCTGGTCCCATCGCTATCAGTACAGGCCCAGATGTCTGCGGCGTTTCCGATGTTGTGAGGACTGTAATCTGAATGTTTGCCAGTGGACAATGAAGAGATGCGGATGGAAGCCTTGCAGTCACTCTCCCCAGCGCATTCTTGCTCGTGCCAGGCATGCCCGATGTCTATCAATGCCTGGGCAAGCTCTTTGGTTATCGCATTGCCACCACGGACATCGGGCTCGATGTAGAGATGGTGGGATAATGGATCCTCTATGGAGTAAAGATTGTAGAAATCTTCCTCAGGGAGAGTCAAGCACTTGTCCTTATCCTCACAACCCGGCCCCTGCAGGGCGGTTGCCTGTTCATAGTCAACCAGTGGAGGGGTGACCAACTCACCGATATCAGAACGGACAGATTCACTGGTGATACCTCTCCGGTATGAGAGGCTTGGGCCAACAAACCTGAAGACCGACTCTGCACCAGTGGTCACCTCCAGGATCTTGAGAGAGGGTATGCCCATCTCTTCCATGATAGGGGCAAAGTACTGATTGAAGTATGATTCGATAGCCGGTAAGGATGATTCAGGAGCACATTCCTCAAAATCCATATCCCTGGACTGCCACACCTGGTATCCGTAGTACTGGCCGCAATCTGAGACGTGTTTTCCCTGAGTGTTGTCCATGCTATAGAACCAGCCGTTTTTTGCGGTCTCAGAGATGGCTTCAAGGAGGAAGGAACGGGCATGTATCTCAAGGGTCACGGTCATGTCAGCCAATTCCTGGTATTGTTCATACAATGCGAACTGCTGATGTCCCAGTTCATAGGTGATCTTATCACTCTTATCATCAAGGACTGAATAGATCTGCGTCAGGACTATGACTGCCACTAGGACAATGCCAACGTGAAAGATCATACCTTTGCGATTCATTTTCTAAAACCTTGCTCCAGTGTCACATAAATGGAGGTGCCATCTTTTAAGAGTATGCGTTTGGTCACGGGATTTGGAGGAGTCATGTACTTTAGGCATTGGGCCTGGTCCTGTGCCCCTTCCTTGGTGTAGTAACTTTGGGATTTTATGGAACCAAATGGCTCATTACGGTCGCCGAAACGATCGTCGATCCACCTGAAATTAATCTCTGGTTCATTGGGAGAGAACTGAAGGCGATAGATGCTGGTACAGTCGACAAACCCTGTGGGGGTGACCACATCAGTGAAGGTATGCTCGGCAAATGACAGCGTATCCTCAACTGTATCCTTCACTTCACCTAGCCTATCCTGGCATCCAGATTCATGGGCATCACAGGCTTCATAGGCCTGCGCATACAGATCCCTGATGGTTCCTCCTTCGGCTGGTGTACGCACGATGTTGTTGAGCATCATGTCAAGGGTAAGCTCGCGCGATTGTGATTCAATATTGAATTCCAGCCGTTCCCCAGGAGAGTAGAGGATGAAAAACACAATGAACACCAGTATGAGCGCGATGAGTGACATGACAAGGATTGTAGCTTCTGATATGCGACTCATTGTATCACCACTGTCATGACCAGTTTTGCCGGATCCCTGCTCTCAGTGAGCACATAGAGGCTCTGTTGTACCTTAGTCACTGAGCCAGGACCGGATCCTCCATAGGAGAGGGGTTCAATCTTTTCAAAGAGATCGCGATTGAAATACTCAGTCCTTTCCCAGGTCTGGTTGGAAAGCTCAATCTTTGCGGCAAGGTGGTCCTCCTTGTAAGAGATACCGATGTCAAATCCCGTGTCAATGATTCCGGGATAAACCTTGTCAAGGGCACTGTCATAATAGGAGAGTCCCTGCTTGGAGTAGAGAAGCCGATGCATGAACAGATTGGCCTCGACCTCACGGGTGTCCACGTTCTTCACCATAGAGGATTGCAGGACCATGAGGAGTGCTGTAGCTACAACTATGATCATGAAGAGCTTCCATATATAGTACAACCCGGTTAAGGAGATACTACCCTGTGTAAAACTGCGTGATGGCATCGGTAATCGAGGTGAATATCTTTTCCTGTTTCTTTTCAAGGATTGAGCCGGAATTGAGCACGTTTCCAAGCTCTATACGGACAAACTCGGCCCCCCCTGTACGCTGGAGTCGCACGGTGTTGACCGCATCACCCAGACCTGCTTCCTGGAACTCACGCTGAAGGAGACAGGAGAGTTTCCTGGCGCGCGGGTCAGCCATATCATAGGAGATGGTGATCGGAATGATTGTCGGTTCTGCGCGTCCTGGGGCAAGCGCTATAGTGATATCAGCGTTAGGGATTGGTTTTTTCTCTGCAGTGAAATCCCGGGAGGTAAGCTGGATGTTGGTTCCAAGATAGACTTTGACCTGGGTTGCGATATCCCACATGATGTTCTTGTCAACGGTTGCACCCTGCCAATCAATTTGGTCTGAGGGGTCAAGAGCGATCAGTTTGGATCTCCATTGTGGATCTGCTGTATCAAGCGCGTAGCTACAGGTTGCGGTCCCGGAATCCTGGGCCACGCGGAGAACGTTTGTATTCTCTATGAATACCCGTAAGGGATTATCGAGGGAATCTGCTGCCAGGGGAGTCAAGGAATTTATGGCGAATGGATAATAGATCATGGTATCATCTCTTACCTGGACCTGCTGGTCAGTGAAGTCAAATGAGTAACGAGAAAGATCCAAACCGCTCGGGTCATACAGATAGCTTACTTCCACAGGCGCAGCGTAGATGGTATCAATGAGGAGTGCAAGGTCTTTTGCAAGATAATTCTTCTCGAAATAGGTGTGATTCTCATAATCAGTGACCTTTCCCAACAAAAACACAAGCAATGCTGCAATCAGTAGGAGATCTAGAATGATAGGCATGATGTCAGTGTCCAGGGTCCCTCCTTTGTCCATGGCATGCTCTGGGGAAGCTTACTTTATATGATTTTTGCTAACACTCCTGGGAATTGGAGAGATCGATGGTGCCGCATCCGTCCTGTCTGAAGCAGTAGCTCTGGGTTGTGCATGCTTCTACCCCGTTATCCATCCGGCAGATACAGGGTTTCTCATTCTGGATTTGGCAGCTTTGGCCCATCTGGCATATGCGCTGATCACATTCCTCAGGGATGGGGGCTTCTGGATAGGTCTCTTCAAGCTCCTGACACTGTTCATACAGTTTCTCATACCATTTGCCTTTCTGAGTACCCAATGAATTGATATATGCTGAATACAAGCGTGAGAGGCCCTCGGTTGTGAGATCAGAGAACCTGTCAGGAGGCCCAGCTATTGTCACATACTGGTTCCCGTTGTCATACCACCAGGCTTCATAGAACGATTCCTTTTCATCATACAGGTCCTCAAGTCTCTCATCAGGGGTGTCAAAGATCCACTTCAACTGGATGGTGTGGGCGTCGTTGAAGTTTGTGTCAAGAGACAAGATGTCCACAACCTTGGATTCGTCCTCTGGTGAGATGTCTGCAATGATCTGGTCTACCTCCGGGCGTGAATCAAACTCTTTCCAGAAGGCCTGCCAATTATCCTTCCACATGATAGGCCTGAAATGATCATGGATTATGTCTTCCTCAGGTTCCATCTGCTGGCTTGCGTAGTCCTCCAACTCCTGTCGCATCTCTTCCTTTGAGATATCGAGGGAATCTTTTTGGATATTCTCGGAGAGT
>JBNJGT010000013.1:0-7461 GCA_051819765.1 Nanobdellota archaeon | reverse complement strand
TCCTCAGGTTCCATCTGCTGGCTTGCGTAGTCCTCCAACTCCTGTCGCATCTCTTCCTTTGAGATATCGAGGGAATCTTTTTGGATATTCTCGGAGAGTTTTTTCACTTCCGCAATCAAAGACTGTCTTTTTTGTACAGATTCATACATTTGAGAGCGGTTCTCCATAACTGCATCAGCAAACTCCTTTCCTGCGCTAAAATCAAGTGGTGAAATAAGCACATATTCAGTATCCTGGACATTTAGTTTTTCAACATACACATTCCTGACACCAAAACTGACTTTGCTACCACCTGGTGCAAAGAGACCACTACCAGATCCATCATAGTTGATATAGGGAACCAAATAAAGATACCCATAGGCCTCGTACCATGTAGAAGGAAAGCCAGCTTGTGTGAACTCATCAAAATCAGCAGGTCTGGACTGTCCACTGTTTTGCATGGGATACTCAAGTTCATCAATGCCAAGAATCTGCGCCACTTGTTTTACAATCTTTAGCACATATTTATCTTTGTGCGGGTCTTCAAAAGGGAATCCCGCAAATACGATGTTTTCCGAATAAACCCTGCATCGCTTGAATTCATCGTCATGCATAAGACACAAACAGGCACTTGTGCCGCATGTCTGTGGCTTTTCCAATTTCGGTTTGCGGACAGCGTCGCTAATCCCCTCCATAGCATCTTCCAAAATATCTTTATCCGGACCAGCCACAAAATCTGAAATTTGTACAGGAGTATACTCCTTATCAAAACCAATCAAAAAATACTCACTTTCAAGGGTCATTGGTACGAGTTGTTGCTTGAAATTCTCAGTTGAGTCCACAAGACGGTTCACCTCACTACCCAAGATCTCAAAGCTCTTCTCGGTGGGGCTTGTGACACCAAATATGTTTGAGGTGAAGGCAAAAATGGGCTTGAACAGGACAAAGATGAGGACTGCCACAAGCGTGAGCATGACAACCTCCTTCATGACCATCTGGGCTTTACTCATCTTCACATTCCTTGCCAACCTTGAACTCGAAAGTATTTGGATTGTCTGATTCCTGGCACTTGCTGCCTTCAAGAGTATAATCCTCACATTTTTTATGTGCACCGCAGCGGTTCTTTGAACCCTCAAGCACGTGGCGGCATTCAATCTCTTTTGGATCGTTTCGGGTGCGCTCTGTCTCGCAGGCATCAGCCATGCCGTCGCCGTCCCGGTCACGGGTGCTGTCGCCTCCGATGCAGTTGTCACAGAAATCAGGATAACCGTCCAGGTCGCAGTCAGGATAGTGGTCTCCGCCGGTTATGGAGGTCTCTGCCCGGAGCTTGCACGCCTCGAGGGCTTTTTGGGCCACGAGGGGGTCCACGGTACCCTGGAAGGTGGTTGCGGTGCTCCCAAGCTGGGTTGTCCAGAGGAGAATGATGATTAGCGCAATAATCAATGAGACCACAACTGAGCTTGTTTGCATATTCGTCACCCGAGCTTTTTACAACATCTGACAGTCTCCCCGGTGTCAGGCTCGTCATCACCATCCAGGTCCCGGTCTCCGGTGTATTTGCCGGGAACCAGCATCTCGCCGATACGGCAGTCATCAGAGGTCTGAGGCTGAGGGCATTCATAGGAGGTCTGGGTCGTGAACAGGTTGAACTTGTCGTTGAGGATATACAGGGAAAAGACAAGAATTGCAAGGACGATGATCATCCCCACGATCACCTGCATTGAGAGGGTCACTCCTTTGGTGTTCATTCTACACAACATCTGACATACTGGCCTTCGCTGAGAGAGTCCCCGTCACATTTCTCGTAATCCTCTTTCATCTGGAGCATTTTCCATTCATCACAGTTACCGTTCTTTGCTTTTTCATAGTCAGCACAGGTACAGTCCTTTGAGCTTGTCGCGTCAGTGAAGATCTGTGCCTTGTTGCCGAAGATGAAGAGGATGACAATGAGGACCGCGATTGCAACGATTGCAATGATAATGAAGTTTATTGATATGCTTATACCTTTTTTCATCAGTAATCACCTATTTCTACACAGCATTCGACTATGTCACCCTTCTCTTTGTCATCTGAGCTTGTTTCCTCTGCGTTTTGCACGCTCAGTTGGCTCTCTATATCGCAATCAGTCTGAAGGCGACGGTAGCTGGTGGTGTATCCTTCAGGGCAGTTGTTGGCTGCTGCAGCCTGTGCGTCAGGGCAAGTACAGAATTTTGATGTGGAACTCGTGAAGATTCTGGCCTTGTCATTGAAGATGAACAGAATCACTATAAGGACGGCGATTGCAACGATTGCGATTATGATGAAATTGATGGATATGGAGATTCCTTTCTTCATTAGGCCCATCCTGGGATTTGGTATTAATAAAACTTGCGATTAGTGACTGTGGTGGTTGCAGGGGCCTGTGCAGGGTGTATTGCAGTGACGCGTCCAGATGCACCCGAAATCCTGGAAGTCACAGCAGGTCCATTCTCCCTCCTCTGCCTTGAGGTTGGCGATCACCTCAGACGACATGCGTTCCTCAAGGGCTTTGATCTCGACGTCGCGACCGATGGCCTGGTCGCAAAGGACCTCATAAAGGTCTGCTTCTGCGCGAAGGCCAGTGTATTGTCTGACTGCCTCGAACTCGTCGAGAGCGTCGCGGTATTCACCTTCTGCATAGTACTCTTTACCCATCTCCATGGATTTCTGGGAATCCTTGATCAGGGCAGTTATGTTGTTTGCGGTGGAACCGGTGGGTTTGACGAACAGCTGGTAAAGCAGAATGATACACAATACCAAAAGCACAAGATAGACAATCTGTTTCATATCTGCCATTTTATCCGAAGAGGTCGGTGAAGCCCGCAAGAACAGAACCGCTTTTGCTAATCAGCATCAATACTATAACCACCGCAAGAATCAGTGCGATAAGCTTGAAGAGCATTGCATAGCCCATTCCTTGTCTCATTTGGGATCACCTTGTACTGATGGATAGTAATCGCAGCGCAACTCTTTAAAGCTTTCGCCTGTGTGCTCGCGCAGAAGGATCATCGCGACATGGGCCTCTTCTCCTGAGAAGTAGGTATCAAGTGAGCTGTAACCCCCTGTGACGAGAGCTGCGGATCCAGCAATGAGGGTCGTGATCCAGCCAGAAGGTGTCGCCATGAATATGATTCCCCCAACCATTGCCCCTGTACCGACCCCAACGATGGTGCTGAGCGTCCCTTTGCCTGTCTCACGCATCCACCCCTGGATGGTGCTGGTGCCCTTGACATAGACGAAGATGATCGAGTAATCATTGGATGTGTCAATGACTTTGTCGTCAATCTTCTGGACCTCGGAGTCCTGGATGTATGTGCCGGCATTGGAGGTCTCATAGTTCATGAGATAATCCATATAAGTGACCTCATTGTATTTGGTCTTGCCAAGATAGGTGGAGAAATCCTTGATTTTCGTTTCCTGTTTGAAATCAAGGATGGCGCAGACTGAACAGTAGACCTGGGGCTTTTCAAAGAGTTCAGGAGTCCCCTGATGAAAATTGTCCCAGCAGGTGACCATCTCTTCAGCGATGGCCTTTTTTATGTCTGATTCGCGTTTTGCTGTTATCTCTACCTCTTTTGTGGGGCATTTGAGTTCCTGTGGGTCGAGTTGGGCACCCTTGATGTGCAAGAGTTCCATGGTCCGCACACTCGAACGACACATCTTATCCTTGTTATCCTGATCCTGGTCATGGAAGAGTTTTCCAATAAAGGCCATGAGCACAACCAATACGAGGACGAGTGCAAGCATCCGGTAGAGCAATTTGTCTGTCATTCTTAGTTAGCTATGAAGTTGCAATCCAAGGTCTCAAGTTCCTCCTTTCTCACAAACTGGATCGCTGCATAGGCCTCATTGTCCATGGCCCACCCGGTGAGCCAGTTTCCAACAGTCCCGACCATGTTGTCTGAATCAACCCATTTACCCGGACTGATGTAGGCATAGATAAGATAATATTCATGTGTGAGATCAATATCCACGGTGTCGGAGAAATCGTTGACCCCACTGTGGTTGGAGAGGTAGGTTGCATAGGTCGAGCAATCCTTGCACATCTTGGTTGATTCCATGTATTCCCCAAGCCTTATAGTTGATACCTTTTCTGCGAGGGATTCTTCAAATGAAATGTCTGAGCAGATGAGACAGGCTGTTGCATCTCCGAGCTTGTATTGCTTGAAGGGGTTTGAGCGGCCACGATCCACCTGGTAATGGCAGATTCGAGCCTCCTCGGCAAGCGTTCGCGCAATCTCTGTCTTCATGACCTCGCCATTCTTTGTGACATCATCCTCTTTCACTTCAACCTCCCACCGAGGACAGTCGAAATCTATGAAATTTTTGTCACCGACTATCTTTGTCTTAGAGGCCGCAAGGATACTCAGTCGGCAAAGCTCGATTTTTTCCTGGCGCTCAGTGTTTCCCGCAAATGCGCCCACCCATGCAAAGAGAACGATTGCTGCCACCAGTATGGCAATGACGGACACCATCTGGGAATTGATCTGCGCCCTCATCCTAACCTCATGAAGATCCTGGTAGCTACGCTGATGACCACCAGTATAATAATTGCAATAAGAATCATCCGTAGTGTCTGATCACTGAGTTGACCACGCATATGAGAATTACCGAAAGGAGGATATATAAATATTACGACCCACTCTTGTAGACAGGCAAACAACATACATTCGGACAATCTGTGTTGGAAGAATCTCCGATCTGGGCTTCGTTGTCAAAGCACCCGTTCTCCCGGCAGGTTCCGCCTTTGTTTGCGCAGGACCGGGTTTCGGTCCCGAAGATCTGGCTCCTGCTGGCAAAAATCACAGAAATGATGACCAGTACCAGCAGGGCGATTGCGGCAATGACGATGACATTCAGAGAAAGACCCTGCCCCTTCCTCATACCGTTTCACCAGGCAAGCAACAGTTCATATCATTGTTGACTGACCCATCATTATTCAGGCATTTTGCAGAACCGATATTCTTTTCGATGAGCCCTGCTGGACACTCAGTCCCATCCGGCACGCATGTCCCACCAAGATTCTCACAGTCCTTCGAATCTGTAAAGAAAATATTTGTTCTTGACATGAAAACCACAGACAGTATGACGAGCACCAGCAATGCTAGTGCTGCAACAATGATGACATTCATCGATAATCCTTGACCTTTTCGAGACATGATATTCACCTCAGGCTTGCCGGAGATTAAGTAGTATTTAAAACTATCTGTGACTAAATCTCAAGAAGCTGAAGATCGCTCATGAAGGATTCACGTTTGAGATCATCAATGACATAGTGCACATCAACTTTCTCTATGGTGAACTTCTCTTCAACTTTCTCAAGGAACTCCTCAAACTCCTTCAGATGGCGAAAAACCCCCTCACAGAGATAGTCAAACCCATTGTTGATCCGATAGAGGGAGTTGACCTGGAAATGCTTGAGCAGATATTCCTTTATCTCTTCACGGCAGGATCTGTTCACTTTGAGCATGATATTTGCCCGCAGACTGTAGCCAAGCTCGTTAAAATCGATGAGAGAGGTATGTTTCTTGATGAGGCCACCACCATTCTGCCGAAGCCGCTCATAGATGGTGGAGACAGGAATCTTAAGCTTCTTGCTCATGTTGGTCAATGATTCACGGGCGTTATTTCGCAGACAGGTAACAATCAACATATCCTTTTTATTCATAGTGGCACCTCCATTTCCAAGATGAGTGAATAGGCTTCAGCCATCTTGAAAATCTCTTATCCCCATAAGATACGCACACTATATATAATTTATTCTTAAGCCTTATATACTAACTTATAATTATATATTTCCGAAAAATATTTATATCCCTGAGAGTTGTTATACATTATGAGACGGAAAGTGATCCAGCTTGCAGGCAAAACATTGGTGGTGAGCCTGCCGAACAAGTGGGTGAAACAACTCAATATCAAAAAGGGAGATGAGCTGGAGATCATTGAAGAGGATAATCAGCTTGTGGTGAGGAGCGATGGGAAAAGAGAAGAAACCAAGACAATATTCATTGATTTATCTGAAAGTAAGGAGAGAATAATTCGCTGGACTCTCTCTGCCCTCCATAAGAAAGGATATGATGAGATCCAGATCAATTTTGGCCGTACTGAGAACATACGCATCATCGAAGATCTCGTGAGGAACCTTTTCATTGGTTTTGCTGTGGTACACCAGACTGAATCATACTGTATACTGAGAAACATTACAAAAGAAGCTGAGATGGAATTTGACTCAATCCTCAGAAGAGGTTTTCTTGTTACCAAATCACTGGCAGAAAGTACGCTTGATCTCATAAAACGAGGAAAATTCAAGGAGATGTCAGAACTTGTCCAACTGGAAAAAACCAATAATCAATTGACCAATTTCTGTGAGAGAATAATAAACAAAGGGAAATACGCAGTGGTAAAAAACAGCCACTTTATGTATGTCATCGCATGGAATCTTGAAAAGGTTGCTGACGATTACAAATACATTTGCGAATACTTGAGCCCCCTGGATAACCCTCAGATCGATGATTCAACCATAGATATTTTTGAACGGATCAACAGGTATTTCGTTTCGTTTTACAACCTGTTCTACAAATTCAAGATTGAAGAGCTCAATGAACTGGACAAGAAACGTAAAGTGATCATCAAAGATATATTGGAATTATGCAAGACTTCCAAACAAGAAAACACGGTCATACTAAACTACCTGTTAAGCAATATCTATAAGATTGTAGACTTCCATGCTTCTACGATTGCATTGAATAGTGACTCTGAAGACTGATCAAGCCATCCTTCAAAGTAGTTATTGTCTGGTCTGAGGCAGCATACTGATTATAGATATGAAGATAGTTTGATTCCATGTAATCCAATGCTTCAATGGCACAGGCAACGACTCTGCCCCTCCTAGAATGGAGCTGATCTCGCTGTCCTGTCGACCACGCAGAGGACAATGATAAGGCACGTTGAAATACAGCCCCTAAATACCCAAACAGAAACTCATCATCGGAACTCTTGTCATCCAATTTCATTTTTGCGAGCCGAACATATTGCAACTGGGTTTTTTGAGGCATGCTGGTGGTATAGATCAACAAGTTTGCCAGGTTGAATGAAAACGGTACTGCAGGGTTCAATTCATTGTCAATTTTTACTAGTGTACCGTCTGGTGCCACTATGAGATTTTCAGGGTGATAGTCAAAACTGATGTTAGTAGGCAACTCTGAGAGATGGTTCCAAATCGGTCCACCATGCTGTATGATTTTCTCAATGGTTTCTTTACCAACACCACTATTTTCGAGGTTGTCCCGTGTCTTTTTTCTGTAGTCAAGATCTTTTGCAGGGCGATCAACCTTATTCCATAACACTGTAAGCAAATCAAGAGACTGCTCATAGTATTGGGGGACATGAGGGTCGTTCGCCTGGATCTTTTGTTCAAGGGTGTCGCCTTCAACCCCCTCAAGAAGCAGGACGGACTTGTCGTAG
>JBNJGT010000012.1:0-30867 GCA_051819765.1 Nanobdellota archaeon | reverse complement strand
TGCCCGGCATACCTGGTTGGTGTGCGGGCCACCACCCATGACTGCATCCCTGCGCAAAATCCTTTCAGAACTGGGAGCAGCGGATGTTCGCATCGAGCCTTGGGAGATCTAGAACTTCTGGCAATCCTTGTTGCATCGGGGATTCTCACCATTGAGGTTGAGGGGGAGAACCAGATCCTTTGCCGCAGAAATCACAATGTTCATTTCCACGTCCCGGACATGTCCATTATCGCGGAGATGGGTATTGACGATACCTTCAATGCATTTGAGGTCGGTGGATACAAAGAGCAGACAGAGATTATAGCGGCCTGATGTCACCAGGCCATTGATGAACCAGGGGCAACCCAAAAACTCATCGAGGACTGCTTTGGTATCGGATGCATAGACATCCACTTTGGCAAGGAAGAGATCAACCACCTTGAAATTCACACCATTCACGATCTGTATGATTCCTTTCTCAGAAAGTCTCTTGATGCGGGCACCGACTGAGGGCTGGGACAGTTTTATCTTCTTTGCGATCTCTTCCTGTGATACTTTTGGGTTTTCCTGCAGAAGGGATATGATGGTGTAATCACGCTGGTCGAGATTGAGTTTTCCCTGGAACAGATCCATGATGCATGAGAAACAACAGAGATATATAGATTTTTCTATAGATCATAAGTTGGGCGAGATTTCATTTATATTTCAAAGCTATAAGTTTTATATATTATCAAAACCCTATACACTATGGTGATACAATGATCGAAGGAAATATGACAATCAGGGATGTGCTTTCAAAGAAACCTGAAGCGGCATCGATATTGCAACGGTTCGGGATGCATTGCCTCGGGTGCATGATCGCAAGCTCTGAGACCATCGAAGAGGGCGCCAAGGCACACGGTATTGAGCCGGATGAACTTATCAAAGAACTGAACAAGGGGTGAGAACGATGGATATCAGGTGCAATAGGGGGAGATGCGTAGATACGGACAGCATCGCCTACGAACTGGAACGCATATTTGAGGATACACTACCAGGGCAGATTGAGCGTGATCTGCTCAAAAAGGAAGTGAAGAACCTAAAAATTTAAATTATTCACTTCCTGTTTTTTCTTTATGGAACTAACCGAGATAATGGATGCAGCGATCCGTGCGGAAGAGCAGGCACGGGATATGTACCTGAAGGCACGGGATCTTGCGACAACAGACTCACAAAAAGAACTGCTTGAACGCCTTGCACATGAGGAACAGGGACACAAGGAGAAGCTGGAAAGCCTTGAGGTAAGTGAACTCGGGCAACCACATGATGCAACCATCGCTGAGAAACTGACACTCACCCCCCTTAATGAGTTGGCAGAGCTCAAGGAGATCCTGATTCTTGCCATGCAACGTGAGAATGCTGAGCGGGAGACCTACGAGATGCTGGCTGATGGATGTGAAGGGGATACAAAAGAGCTTTTCAGAAAACTTGCCTCAGAGGAACATGAACATAAGGAATTATTGAAAAAAGAGTTCGCGCTCATGTTCGGGTGATCAGATGGGCAAATTCGATCTGATTGTCATCGGAAGCGGTATTGCCGGACTCCATGTGGCCCAGGGAGCACGAGAGTATGGGCTTGAGGTCTTGCTCATCACAAAAAAAGAAAGTGATATAGGTGGGGAGTGCCTGAATCACGGCTGTATCCCGAGCAAAGCTCTGATACACGCAGCCAAGCTTGGCCAGGATTTCTCAAAAGCACGAGCTCACATGAAAAAAATCCAGGAGGGGATCAGGAACGTATACAATGCGGAAGCTCTCCAGAAATCAGGCATTGAACTGGAGTTTGGAACAGCCCAGTTTTTTGCACGCAATCAGGTGAGAGTGGGAACCAAGGTGTTCAGCGCAAAACACATCATCGTTGCCACTGGAACAAGACCGAGAAGACTTGATACGAAGATACCACACCATACAAATCGGACAATCTTTGATCTCACTAAACTACCCCGCAGCCTCGTTGTCATCGGAGGAGGACCCATGGGAGTTGAGCTCGGGCAGGCATTCCACCGGCTGGGTTCTCAGGTCACCCTCATACATGATGCCAAGCAACTCCTGCCGAATGAGCCATGGGAAATTTCAGATAGACTAAAGGAACAGCTTGAAGGACTTGGCATGCGTATCCTCCTCAATGCACGACCTAAAACAATACAGGAGAGGATCATCCTTGAAGATAACACACAGATCGCCTATGATGAACTGCTTGCGGCAATAGGGCGAGAACCAGCATTGGATGAACTGCATTGTGAGATGGCAGGGATAAAGATAAAGGAGGGCGCGATTGTCACGAACCAGTATCTGCAGACAACAAACAAATCGGTGTTTGTTTGCGGCGATGTGACCGGCAATCACATGTTTACCCATGCAGCAGAAATGCAGGCTGAAATAATACTCACCAACCTGTTCTCTCCCGTCAAGAGGGCATTATCCTACAAGAATTTCTCGTGGGTAACATTTTCGGATCCGGAGATCGCAAGCTTTGGCATGCGGGAAGAGGAGATTGATGTGCCCTATGACCGGATAGTCAAGGATTTCACAGATATCCGTTCGCGCATTGATGAAACCAGTGGAAGGATAGTCTTCTATGCCGCGAAAGGAAGAATTCTGGGAGGGACCATGATTTGTCCAGAGGCGGGGGAAGTGATGCAGGAACTTTCGCTTGCACATCAAGAGAAGATCCACCTCACACAGCTCCTCAGGAAAACCTATGCATATCCAGTACGAGCGCGGGCAGTCAAAGAGGCTTTGAGTGACTACCTGAACAAAGAAGTTTCGCCCTTAAAACGAAGCCTGATGAAACTGTATTTCAGATTCTCATTTTAGGCGATGGGCCTCCAGATTTCGTGGAGCGACGGTTTCTACCCGACAGGACTTATGGATCGAGGATGCAAGGTCAAGGCATCGTGAGTTCTCACCATGGACAATCATAACTTTCTTTGGCTTCGGGTTGATGCGATGCATATAATTCATGAGTTGCTTGCGGTCAGAGTGGCCTGTGATCTCAACACGAAGCACTTCCATCTTGATCTCCACAATCTCCTGCTTGTTACCGTTCTTGAAGATAATCTCCCGTTCACCTGACTGGATCCGTTTTCCAAGGGAACCTTCTGCCTGGTAACAGGAAAACACAAGCGAGTTATTCTTGTTTTCAGCAAACTCCCGCAAATACTCAACCGAAGGGCCACCTACCAACATACCAGAGGTCGCAAGGACGATGCAGGAGCCCTCTTCTTCGATGATCTGCCGGCGCTCTTTCTTGCTTCCAACGCGCCTGAAGATGGGTGAAAGAAAGGGATTCTGATCCTTATGGAAGATCATCTTACGTACGGAATTGTTCATGAATTCAGGATAGGCTGTATGGATCGCAGTCACATCCCAGACAAGCCCATCAATATAGACCGGTGTCTCAGGGATGTGTTTTGTCCTCACCAACTGCTCAATCATCACCATTATCTCCTGGGCACGGCCGGAGCCAAGGGTAGGGATCAACACTTTTCCGTTACGGTTGATAGTGTTGATGACAATCTCCTTGAGCTGAGCGTCACCTTCCTTTTGCGGCGGCAACACATTCTCTCGTGCACCATAGGTGGATTCGATCATGAGAGTCTCAAGCCGTGGGAAATCTGAGTGAGCTGCTGAGAGCAGGCCTGTGTGTGCGTACTTGAGGTCACCAGTGTATAGCATGTTATGAAGCCCATTGCCGATGTGCAGATGAGTCATTGCTGAACCGAGCGTGTGACCTGCATTGTACAGGGTCAGTCGTATATCAGGAGTTATATCAGTGACCTCCTCGTAATCAAGACAGATGGTATGTTTGACCATCTCCTTTACGTCATCCACTGAGAAGAGGGGATCTTTGTTCTCGCCTCGCGCAATCTTGATAAGGTCAAGCAGCATCAAACCCATGACATCTCTGGTGGGCATCGTACAATACACTGGACCCCTATAGCCCATCTTGAAGAGCCA
The DNA here is from genome assembly GCA_051819765.1 of Nanobdellota archaeon. Taxonomy (GTDB): domain Archaea; phylum Nanobdellota; class Nanobdellia; order Woesearchaeales; family JACJVW01; genus JBNJGT01. The sequence goes on along the minus strand of JBNJGT010000012.1, from coordinate 26,889 downwards.
TGGCACAAGGCCACAATGATCAAGATGGGAGTGAGTGATGACGACTGCGTCAAGCTCATCTATCTTGAATTCAGGAGCCTCAAGATGAGGATACTGGTCCTGTTCGTTTCCTGCAACATCTATGCCGCAGTCCAAGAGTATCCGGGATTCGGGTGTATGGACAAACAGGGATGAACGCCCGACCTGGCGTCCGCCACCAAGGGTTGTGACCCTGATCCATTCATCCTTCTTGCCACGGATCCATCCATCATAGATACGGTGACCTACTTTATCAAGGAATTTCCTGCGGTACTCGGAATTATTGTAGAGCACCATACGAATGTTATCGACAATGTCAGTCTTGATCGGAGCAGTCCTCCGAATGTGAGGCACCCATAGTGCTCGCGCACGGATGTCCCGAAGAATCGCTCCCTGCTTACCAATGGCAAGACCAGGCTTCTCTGCCTCGATTATGACGCGCGATCTGTTCGGGTCAAAAATCACATTACAAAGACCTGCCTCGTCAGGGATGAGCTTCCTGATCTCTTGCTCTGCCCGTTCTGGTTCAACAGTTATGGACGGATCTGGCCGAAGCTCGATTCGTTTCTTTATCTCATGCACAATCTTCTTGATCAGCCCGTTGTTTTCAAGAAAGAAGTCCTTGTCCTTTGTATACAGGACAATGTTTGCTCCTTCAAAACCGGCTTCGCTGACCTTATTCTTTGGAATATGCTTAAGTATCTCGTCTATTATTTCACTCATACTTGACACCAAAAAAAAGAATTTTAATTAATCTTATATTCGATCTCCTCGTGGAAGATCTTATTTGCGCCGTCTTTGGTGATGGTGTAGATCTCTGCACCATTTCCAGACGCACTGTCGCGCGCGATGGCCGCATTGATGCACTGTTTTGCCAGCTTTACCCCCTCCTCAAGGGTCATGTTCTCCTTGTAAAGTGTTTCAAGGACACCGTATGCCATGACGCTTCCTGAACCAGAGGAGATGTAATATTTACACTCGGAGATTGTTCCGTCAGGGAAGATGTCAAAGAGATACGCTCCTGATTCATCGTGACCACCCAAAACAAAATGGGAGACTCCGGGTATCATGCTGGGTCGCCTGATGTTTTGGTAGACCATCCGGGCCATGAGGTTTGCCGCTTCACGAACTGAGGCGGGCAGATTGTTCCGGATAGCGCGAATCTTCAGTTCCGCCTTAGTCAACCTGATAAGCATCTGACCATCTGATGCAGTCCCTGCCATCGTGACTGCAATCTTATCTGTCAACTTTGCTATCTTTTGTGTGTCTTTTTGTGCAATCAAGTGACCCGCTGTTGCCCGCATATCTGCAGCGAGGACAAGTCCCTCCTTGCACACAATACCTAATGTTGTTGTACCTGTTTTCATAACGTTTTCTGCCATTTTAATCGTAAGAATTCTAATAGTAGTGTGTAACATCCCTTTTTATTTAAAGGTTTCGATTCACTGGGTCACCAAATCGCTTCGTGATGAGAATATTTTCAAAAAAATTTCTAGTGGAATTAAAAATCAAATATTGTCGACGGGGTGGCAATGGAACTAAAGGTTGGATCCATCAGAAATATACCTACAAAAAGAAATGTCCATCACGGAAAAAGTTTTGTGACCCGATTCACTTGAGTTTTTCGAAGAATTCCGTTAGCATCGACTTCGGCCTCGTTTCTTTTTAAAAAGAGGTGACATCCCCGTAAGGGACCTTTCACCTTCTATGAGAATACTGATTGGCCTGCGTTGATGCAGGTCATTTCTTCGAAAAACTCGATTCACTTTGCCTGAAAGATTGATTAGTATCTTCACAATATTTGTGCGAACGACTCCCGGTAAGGGATATTCCCTGGGCCCTCTGAACAGAAGCGATTTGGACCAGATAATTCTAGATCCTCACTCACAAAAAAGAGAGTGTAGGTTCAAACCTATTCCAGCTGCATGTTTGCGGGAGAATCGCTTGCAAAATGCAACCCTGAATAGGTTATCATACTCTGATCATCAGGTGTATTGCAGGATAAAAGGTGTATTGCAGGATAAAAAGTGAAACATCTCTTTTGTCCGACTGAGGGATCTTATACCGCTGACAATAGTGCGTATTAGAGGTCGAGGTGCTTGCCTTCCTTTCCTACATTCAGAACGGTGGTCTCACCCACTTTCTCCTCGATGCCTTCTGCTTCGTGGACGTGAGAACATAATAGAAACCTGGGCTTGAACTCTTCGATTGCCCTGCGCACCCCAGAACTTCCAGGGATGAAATGAGAGAATCTTTCCATCTTTGTCCCCGAGGGATGCACATGAGTGACCATGAGTTTGTGCTCGAGATAGCGTATCCGTTGAAAGCCCTTCTTCAGATTCTCAAAAATCTCATCTTCACTGATCTGAAAGAGGCCGATGTTTGCACCTCCCGCTCCAAAGATCCCCACATTACTGTAGCGCACAGAATAGCCATGGATATTTTTTACATTGTATAATTCAGCAAGGAAATCCGCAGTCGCAATAGTCTCATGGTTGCCGGGTATGATGAGAAGTTTCTTATCCCGCTTCTTGAACGGGCCAATTATATTATCAATCGATTGATCGGCATAGGTCAAATCTCCGCAAAGAATCACAAGTTCGGCATCCCCGGATCGTTCAGCAAGCCTTTCAGCAAGACTCATATCCCCATGAAGGTCTCCTGCTGCAAAGATCCTCATTCAAATCACTTTCCTGAAACCAAAATCCTCAATATCAACCTTTGCAAGATTGACTATCGTTGAAGGGCTTCCATTGATCTCCCCTTCATAGATCGCAAAATTGACTTTTGATTTTAGCTCAGAGGGTAGGTCCTCTATGGAGGTCATGAATTCTTGCCCCCTCAGATTTGCAGAGGTCGTGACAATAGGAACACCTATCTCAGAAACTGCCTGACTGATCCAGTGATCGGGAATCCTGATTCCGATTGACTCTCCATTACTGTTGACAGGTCCACCCAATGCAGGTTCCTTCAGGCGTAAAATCAAGGTGTAGGGGCCAGGCAGCTTGCGAAGCCATTCTTCCCCTTCTTCGTCTACATGACAGTGCTCCCGGATCCATTCCTTAGAGGGAGCGATGATGGAGAATGGTTTGTCCTCAGGGCGATTCTTAATCTCCCGGATCTTGTTCACACATGTCTCATCAAATGCATGGCAGCCCAGACCATAGATCGTATCAGTAGGGTGGATAAAGATTTCACCCGAGATTATACGTCTTTTGAAGTGTTCACGCTGGTGCTTCAACTCATCTTTTGTTATGACATGCATGGTTCATGGTAGTATTTGTGCGTTTAAATAATTTGTGTTACATTTCCTAAACAAATTATATAGCCTAGAACCATGTGTCACTGAACTGCTGGTCAAAGCTATTGAGTTTGGCCTGTTCACTCAATGCCCGGATCTGCCGGTAAAAGAGTTGTTCGATTGTCTTGGGAGTCATATCCATTGGTATCACCTCATTAGTGTTGGAGAGCACATCCTTTAAATAGTCTATTGGCCGATGTCCAGTGGGCCTGGAGGGGGCACAAGATTTATAAAGTCGTTTCAATCTGAGACCTGTATGTACGATATGGTCTTTTTGCTGAAGATTGGACTTGCGATTCTCGCGTTTATCCTCATTGTCCGATTCCTATTCAGCATGAGCGCCAAGGAACATTACAGAAGGACTCCTGCACAGATCAGAAAAGAGATTGAACGTTTCAAAGGAGATCTCACTAAACTCAAGCAGACAATACCGCCAAAAGAGTATGGACAACTGATGGATGATCTGATGGAAGAATACTACAAGGCTAAAGATGACGGCCAAAAAAAAGATTGAAATTCTTACAATCGGCGCACATAATGATGATTACATCGTAGGTGCCGGCGGGACGCTTGCCCGATACAGAAAGGAAAAGAAACAGTTCAAGTCTGTGATATTCTCGTATGGTGAGATGTCACATCCGCACTACAAGGAGAAAATCAGCATCCAGATGCGTGTCAAAGAATCGCAGAAGGCTGACAAGATCCTGGGAGGATCAGGCCTGGTCTACCTTGGCATAAAAGAGGGATACTTCCTTGAACACAAGGAGAAGGCAAAAGAGATCATCAAGCGTGTCATAAAGGACCATTCCCCTGAGAAAATATTCACTCATTCACCACAGGACCCGCACCCGGACCATATTGCTGTCAACACAATCATCATGGAGGTCGCATCAGAACTGCACTTCAAGGGAGAGATATACTCTTTTGATGTCTGGAACATATTCAATTTCAAGAAGAACACAAAACCACAGCTGGTGGTCAACACCGAGGATACCTTCAAGACAAAAATCGAGGCATTCCATGCCCACAAGAGCCAACGCATGGTGTTCTATGTCCTGACATGGCACCTGTACCTGAAGGCTTTCCTCAACGGCCTAAAACATGGCCACCGCTACTGTGAGGTTTTCAATCGAATAGTATGAAACGGCTGCTGATAATCACGGACTCTTTTCCTCCCCGGTGGGACGGGATCTCACGGTTTCTGATAGAACTGCTTCCGTCACTGTGCCAACACTTCAAAGTAACGGTGATTGCCCCTGAATTCAAAGGGAACGCGCCTGTGCCAGAGGATTATACTCTCATCCAGGTACCAACCTATAATCTCACAGTTGCGGACTATACCCCTGCACGCCTCCAAAGAGGGATGATAAAGAAAGAGATCCGAAAACATGGCATCGTATGGTCACAAACATTGGGTCCTTTGGGGGCCTACGGAATCAGGTGCGCCCATAAGCTCAGAAAGCATGTGATAGCATTCACTCATTCAGTTGAGTGGGAGCTTTTCAGTAAGGGATTTACAAGACTGTCCTTGCTTCGAAAGGGAATCTCTAAACTGACAGAGTCAATTGTCCGCTCGCACTACAATAAATGCTCCCTATTGATGATCCCTTCTGAAGGGATGCGACAAAAACTCAAGGATCATGGTATTGTAACAAAAACGAAAGTGATCCATCTTGGAACCAAGGTTTCCTCTTTCAAACCACCCCTGGATAAGAGTGCAGCAAAAGAGGCAATCGGCTTTCTTGCGGATTCCCTTGTCATCGGATATGTGGGACGAATCGGTAAAGAAAAGGACCTTCCAACCCTGCACCGTGCTGTCATGGAGCTAAAGGAGAAGTATGAAAACCTGCACTTGGTGATTGTGGGAGAAGGGAATAAGCATGAAGAGGAGCGCATGCAAGGGAGTGGTGTGATGAGGGTAGGAAGCATCGATAACGTTATACCGTACCTGCAGGCAATGGACATATATGTGCTGCCAAGCCTTACTGAAACATCCTCGCTTTCTACCATGGAAGCAATGTCAACTGGCATTGCGGTGGTGACAACACCTGTAGGCCACCTGCGCTATTACATCAAACACCGGGAAAACGGATTACTGTTTCATCCCCAGGACTGTTATGAACTAAAGGAGCTGCTTGAAGAGTTGATCCTTGATCCAGAGTTCAGGTTGACCTTGGGCAAGAAGGCCAGAGAAACAATCAAACAGGATTATGCATGGGAACACACCGAAGAAAGGATCATCGCAGAACTCAAGTCTATACCTTGAGGCTCACAACCTTACTGATTCCTGACTGCTGATCCATGGAAACCCCATAGAGGGTTGATGCCTCTGTGATGACTGCATCATTATGGCTTATGATAACATACTGTGCATTCTCGGAATACTGATGGACCAGTTGGGCCAATTTCTCTGCATTACGCTTGTCAAGGGCTGCATCAACTTCATCCAGTATGTAGAAGGTCGCCGGTTCACACTCCTGGATCGCAAAAATGAACGCGAGGGCAGTCAAAGTCTTCTCCCCCCCTGAAAGTGAACGCAGGTCCATGTATTTTGATCCTGAGAGCTTCACACGCACAATCATCCCGCTCTCGAATGGATTCTCCTCATCCTCAATCTCCAGGTAGGCTTCACCTTTGGAAGAGAGTTTCTCAAATATTGTTGAGAAATGGTCATTTACCTTAGCAAAGGTCTCAAGAAAACGGGATTTCTTCTTTCCTTCTATCTCATCCATCAGAGAGACCACGTCATTTTTCTCACTCAAGAGCTTTTCCTTTTTCTCAACAAGGGAGTTATATTCCTTTTCCACACTTTCGTAGATATCCAGGGCCCGCAGGTTGACGGATCCTATCTGATCGCGGCTTCGCTCAAGGTCCTTGGTCTCTTTGCGGAGCTCTTCTTCAGACTTGCTTGTGTCCACCTCTACACCCTCATACTCGGCATATTCCTCATAAAGGGTCGAGAGGTTCGCGCCAATCTTGGTATCCTCAAGGGATATGGCATTGATCCTGTACTCGTGATTACGTGCTTTCTCTTCAGAGGTGGCGAGAGTCTTCTCGATTCCGACAATCTCATCATTGAGTTTGGTCCGTTTTGCGAAGAGGTTCTTGAATTGCTTGTAGAACTCATTGAGCTGTTTTTCCTTGTCCTTCAATTGCTTCTCATTTTCAGCGCTTGAGTTCTTCAGATTCTTGATGTCTTGCTCATACTGGGCTTTTTCTTTTTCAATCTCCTGGACAACCTTCTCAGTGTTCTCCTTATCCCTTCCAAGAACATCGTTGATTTGTGTAGTAAGGGCTGCAATCTCAGAGTCCAGTTTCATCAGTTCTTCCTGATACCCTTTCCTTTGCTCCTCGAAGCTATTGAGTTCAGCAAGGACCCTTGGGTTTCTGACCTCATTGAGCCTTTCTTTGAGCTTTTGGCGCTCTACCTTAATCTGGGCAAGCTTCTTGTTTTTGGCACTGATCTGGGCGGTGAGGTCATCGGCCTGTTCCTCAAGCTCTTGGGCCTGTTTCTGGAGGTCCTCTTTGTACTTGAGATTGGCGTCAAGATCATCACCTTTCAGATGAAGACCCTTCTCACCCTTTATGATATCTCCTTCAAGTGTCGCTTTCTCTTCCCTGAGTTGTGCGATCTCTTCTTCGTTCTCAGATTTCTTTGAGCGCTTGTTCTGGATCGAGCCCTCAAGCTCTGCCACCATGTTCTCGTAGTCTTCGATGCTCTGGCTCAATTCCTGCTCCTGGAAGGCGGAACCGCTCTTCTGCTGCTGACGATAACCGCCCTGCATAAGACCTGAGGTCTCGACAATATCGCCTGAGAGTGTCACCATGCGGATATTACCCACGCCGATACGACGGGAGACATCAACGCTTTCAACAACAATCGTGTTACCGAAGACGTAACTGAAGGCTTTCCTGAATTTCGGATCATACTTGACAAGATCGATTGCGCGGCCATGGCTCCCGTTTGCCTTAGCAAAGGATCCGGCATCCTCATCCTGGCCTTTGATCTTGTTCAAGGGGATAAAGCCTGCGGTCCCAAGCTTGTTCTGCTTGAGATAATTGATACATTTCGCAGCGACTGCGTCGTCTTTCACCACAATGCTCTTGACCCGGGGACCGGCTGCAACCTCCAGGGCCAGTGAATATTTGGATTGCACGTTACCCAGTTCAGCTACAGTCCCATAGATGCCCTGGATGCGTTTTTTCTGCTCCAGTATCTTTTGGACAGCAATGTTTCCCGAGACCTTCTCCTTGATTGAGGCATTGCGGGCTTCAAGCTTTGAGAGCTCTTCTCGTGCCTTGTGCAATTTGGTCTCAGAATCCCCTATCTCTGCGGACAGGCGCGAGTTCTGGTCAAGTTTCTTATTGAGTTCGAGTGTCAGCTTCTTGAACCGCTCTCGTTTGTTCTTAAGATCGGTCAGCTCCTTCTTGTGCTCCTTCTCAATCTCCTGGACTTTCTGGATCTGCTCATCTATGCTCGAGATCTGGAACTCCACCTTATCCTGCTTACGAAGAAGATCCTGCTGTTTCTCGCGCAACTGCTGTATCTCACCCTGAATCTTCTCACCATCAGAATCGAGTTCATCAATCTTTGTATCCATGTCAGCGGTGTCCTTGTCCAGGTTGTGCTTTTTTCGAAACTCTGCAATCTTTGCCTGTATCTGTTCTAGTTCCTCTTCCCTGCGCTTTTTGCGTTCTTCAAGGGTTTTCTTTTTCTCCTCAGTCTCTTTGACTTTTTCGGTTATCTCCTTGATGTTTGCGGAAAGATTCTCTTTTCTCTGGGCAATACGCTCTATCTCTGTCTCATGGGATGTGATCTTTGTCTTGGCTGTCGCAATGTCGATCCGGAGCTGTTCGATCTCCTTTTGCATGGAGACCTGCTGTGTCTCACCCTTGTTTTCAACCTCTTTTGAGATTTCGTCTATCTGCTTTCGCCGCTCCTCTATATCTGACTTGCACTGCTTGATCTTTTGCTGGAGCTCATCAAAGGCTTTCTTTTCCTTATCAAGCTTTACCTTATTCTCATTTCGCTCCTTTTCCTTGCGATCGATCTGGATCTTGAGGTAGGAGGCCTTGTTGGTTTTTATCTTGTCATTGAGTTCCTTGTACTTGAGGGCCTGGTCCCGCTCCTTCTTGAGGTCCTTGAGGTAGGTGCTTCGTTCCTTTAAGACAATATCGGCCTCGCTGAGCTTGCCATCAACCTTCTCAAGCTCTTTTAGTGCTTTGTCTTTCTTCTCGTCAAATATCGATATCCCCGCAATCTCCTCCACCAGCTTTCGCTTCTCCTGGTTTGAGAGCTCAACAAACTTGGTGATATCACCCTGAAGGACAATGTTGTAGCCGTCAGGGTTGATCTTTGCAATCGCCAGGGTATCAAGGACCTGTGTCCGGGTGCGAGTCTTATCATTGATCTTGTACTTCGAGGAACCGTTCTGCTGGACAATCCGGGTGATCTTGACCACTTTTTCGTCGGACGGAAAGGTGTTGTTCGAATTATCGAAGTAGATGCTCACCTTCCCTTCCTTGGCAGGTTTTTTGGTCTTTCCTCCATTGTAGACCAGATTTGAGGATTTCTCGGCCCGAAGCCCTTTGGCTGATGATTTTCCCAGAACGAAGCACAGGGCATCCAGAACGTTTGATTTTCCGGAGCCATTCGGCCCAAGGATACAGTTGAATTGGTCGTCGAAGATGATCTCAGTCCTCTTTGCAAATGACTTAAACCCCTGCATTACGATTTTATTGATCTTGGTCATGCCCACTGAAAAAGGGTTCAGGAGACTTTATAAAGTTTTTTGTTAGGGGTGGAGAGCTCTTTCTCTCCCATAATAACCTAAACTTTTTTATACTCTTTTCCTATTATCCGGTGGAATGAAGAAGCGTCGAAAGCCTTTTGTCAGTTCACCACTTGCAAAGAGGAGCTTCGCCTTTATCATAGACGTCTTACTGCTGGATATCGTGGTGATGAGGCCATTTCACATACTGCTACTCAAAGTCTTGCCATCCCAGAGCTTCTCTGGCATAATGGAGACAGCAGGGATGCCCATCATGTACGTTACCATCTTTTTCTGGTCACTGTTCGGCTTTGCGTATTTCGTGCTACTTGAGTACAGTATTGGCCAGACAGTGGGTAAGATTTTGTTTGACTTGCATGTGAAGTCCCTGAAAGGGCAGGTAAGCCTCTTCCAGGCGATGGTACGAAGCATGTTCGTCTTTCCCATATTCCCCTTCACACTCCTGTGGATCGCTGACCCCCTCTTGCTTGCGTTCAAGGGAAAGCGGGCGAGTGAATATATAAGTAATACATACACCAGGTGATACTCATGAAAAATAAATGGATAATGGTTGTTGTTGTTTTGTTCGTGCTAGGATTCTTTAGCATAATTGTTGCGAGCATCCTGGGGATTGCCCTCTCCACCGGACGGGCTCCAATGGACGGCAATGTTGCCCTGATCCCAGTCAAGGGAGCGATCCTTTCGGAACGGACAACATCCCAGTTTGGTGCGTCTTCAATCGGCTCCCCTGACATAGTTGATATGATTGAAGAGGCGGACCGCAATGACCAGCTAGATGCTATCGTGCTGGAAATCAACTCTCCCGGAGGGAGTCCGGTCGCCTCAGACGAGATAGCGACTGCAATCAACAAGGCCAACAAGACCACTGTTGCCTGGATCAGGGAGATGGGTGCCTCAGGAGGGTATTATGTCGCAAGTGCCTGCGATAGGATTGTTGCCCACCCAATGGCACTCACAGGCTCCATCGGGGTCGTCGGCTCTTATCTGGAGTTTGCGGGACTTTTGCAGGATTACAATGTTACCTATCGACGACTTGTTTCCGGAAAGTACAAAGACATGGGATCGCCTTTCAAAGAAATGACTGAAGAGGAGGAGAACCGGTACCAGGATATCCTTGATACCATCCATGACATGTTCATCGAAGAGGTGGCAACCAACCGGAATCTCTCCATCGAGGAAGTTGAGGAGGTCGCAACCGGCGAGATCCTGCTGGGAGTTGACGCGCTGGACGCACGACTTGTGGACGTGTTGGGTGGTGAGGATGAGGTCATCCAGATCATTGAGGGTGAGCTCAACAAGACTGTCACATTCCGGCGGTACCGTCAGCAATTGACCCTGCTTGACCTGTTGACTGAAGCTTCCATCAGCAATTCCTTCTGGATCGGCAAAGGGATCGGCAGCACACTAACGGAAAAGGAAATAAAAATACAATGAGGATACGTTTTATTTTTACTATTGTTATTCTTAGCTTTTGCGGCTTTGCCCTTGAAGAGAGTGTGCCGCTGATCAATGGACCTGAGGTCTGGAGCCTCAACTATACCGGTAAGGGCACTTCTGTGTGCGTGATTGATACGGGGATTTACCATCACCCTGATTTCGAGGACAGGATCATCGCCGAGAAATGCTATTGTAAATCAAGTAGTGAACCAGATCTCACCAGGGATTCTTGTTGTCCAAATGGGAATGATACAGATGAGAATGCGAGCGATGATAACGGCCATGGAACCCATGTGGCAGGCGCTGTTGCCGCAAACGGAGGCGTGCAAGGGGTAGCTCCTGATGCCAACCTTGTTGTAATCAAAACGCTCAATTCGACTGGCGCAGGACTTACAAGTGATATCATTGCAGGAATTGATTGGTGTGTTGCCAATAAGGATACGTATAACATATCAGTCATTTCTATGAGCCTTGGTCTGAATCGGATTTATGGTGGTTTTTGCGACAATGAAACCATAGCCAGGAGTGCTAATGAAGCAGTAAACGAGGACCTCTTTGTTGTTGCCGCATCTGGGAACGATGGTCGCAATAGTGGCATGAGAGCTCCTGCTTGTGCCAGCAATGTTACTTCGGTTGGTGCAACCTATGATATTAGCGACCAGAATGGATATGATCACAAAGTATGTTATGATTCCAGTATTGAGGTTGATAATATCACGTGTTTTTCAAATCTTGACGGTTCCCTCACAAAATCTGATGGTAAGGGGTATCCAGCGCCTGATATACTAGCACCAGGAGCATTTACAACATCACCTGTACCTCCAGGCAATTGCGCGGAATGTCATGCAAGCACCTATCGGGAGCTGGCAGGAACATCAATGGCAACACCGCATGTTGCCGGAGCTGCCGCTGTGCTTGTTGAAGCATTCAATGACCTGTATGGTCGGTACCCCACCCCACAAGAATTAAGAAGGATCATTAATGAGAGCATGGTTACTATTGTACCCGATGCAAATAGAACAAAATTATGGTCTAATCCAAATGCGACATTCAAGCGGATCGATCTGCTTTCGGCGTTGCAATCAATCGACAATGAAGCCCCTCTTGTGAATCTCACGAAAGGGCCGAATAATGAAACCTTTGATACCAATACGTTCATCATCAATGCGACGGTCTCAGATCGGCTCAATGATATCACCGGCTGTTGGGTCTACACAAACAATTCAGGCAACGTGAGCATGGCTTTTGCGAATGGATCATGCACAATGGAATGGAGTGTGTTTGGCTCTGGAACATACTTCTATGAAGTGCATGCGCAGGATGCAAACGGAAATATGGGGATAAGTGCCCGGCATACCATTACAATCAATAATACACCTCCTTTCATCTCCAACAAGACCCCTGGTAATGTGACGATCTCTGAGACGGACAACGTGACACTCTCAATCAATTATGCTGATGAGAACAATGAGTACCTTAATGTCAGCTGGTACCACAATTCCCGGCTGATACGAAACAACCTTACTGACAAAAGACGTGACAACTATACTTTCATAACAAACTATACAATGGAGGGCAACCACACCATCAGCGTATCTATCGATGATTCTGGATTTGTAATCAACACCTCATGGCACATCATTGTCAATCATACCAATGCTCCGCCAATGATCTCAAACTCTACTGACCTTTGGTGGTATATGAAACGTAACGGCAGTACGGCTACATTAGTGAATCTTTCTGATTACATCTATGATATCGATAGAGAAGCTTTGAATTACTCGGTCAACACAACAGATAATATAACCTCTGTTATCAATGGAAGCATCATTTCCTTAAACTCCACACTAAACTGGACAGGAGAGGGATTTTTCCTTATCAATGCGAGCGATGGGAAGGATTCGTTACGTGTCAATTTCTCGGTTTCGGTGTACGATGATTACGATAATGACTCGTATCTCCCAGTAGTGCTTGGGGGCAGTGACTGCGATGATTTCAATGCCTCAATCAATCCAGGTGCAGAAGATATCTGTGGAAATGGAATTGATGAGGACTGCTCAGGCAGGGATCTCGCCTGTCCTGAACCAGTGGATGACAGTAGTAGTGGAAGCAGTGGAAGCAGCGGTGGTGGAGGGGGATACATCAAGCCGGATCATTACACCCGGTATTTCTCTACTGTGAGGCCATATGTCAGATATGACGGCACGATATATACTGATAGCATTGTAGAGGCCTATGCCTTCAAAACGTCGGCTTATGAACGCAAGATCAATCTTGCGATACGGGATCTGGACCGATCCACTCTGAACCATACCTTGCAAAATGCCTATGCTTTCTTTTCCATCGATCATGGAATGACTTCAATGATATTAGGTATTATCACTGTCCGGGTTGATAAATCATTCATCGAGCGATTTGACCTCAGAGCCTATAAGAAGAAGAAGAATATCACGTGGAAACAAGTCGAGATAGATCTCTGGCGTGAAGACAACAAGAGCATATACTACAATATAACCACTGGCGGATTCTCAACCTTTGCACTGACAGGTGTGCGAGCTCCCAAGCAGGTCAATATGACCAGCACAAACAACACAAATACCACAAATGGCTCTAACACCACAAACATGACGCAAACAAAGCCCAGTGTGGATCCCTCTCTAGAGAAGGCGCAACAGGTCCCTCCCAGAAGAGACGAACGGATCTACATGTTTTTCAAGCGTCTGACAGAGGGATTTGTCATCAGTTTCATAACCACAATCATAATTGTCTTATACGTGTTCAGACGCGGAGGCTATTTCGATGACCTGCGTTCACTCGAACAGGAGATCGCAACCCACCTCTATCACGGCCATGCAGAGGAACACATCCTCGATCATTACCATGGGAGAGGATACAAGAAGGAGCATCTCATGAAACGGATAGAAAAGGCTCGCATCATCGCAGGACTCAAACACCTTGAAGAATATGTGCTTGAAAAACTCAAGGCAGGATATCATGAACATCACATCATCCAGGAGTTGGTCGGCCAGGGATGGCATCCGCGGCATGTCAAGCATTCAACGCGCAATGCCCTCAAGCGTTCAAACAAATAAGTCCATCAGTTCCTATTTTATATCACTATACCTCACCAGCTCAACCGAGTGATGATGCAGGTCTGAACTGATGCGGTAGAATTGGTTCTGAGGGACATAGATATAGGGCACTTCTTCATCCTTTGTGTTAAAATATTCCCTTAAAATGACCCTATTTGCCCCCTGGTGCCCTATCAGCATGACCTGATCCGTGTTCCCTGCGATGAAAATCGCTTTCTTAAGACCTCTTACGATGCGTGGGATCATAGTCGAATAGCTCTCTCCATCGGGATATACATAATTGAACTTGTCTTTCTTTCTCTCTTCATATATCGTGGGAAACATTGATTTGATCTCATTGTAGGTGAGCTCCTCGCAGATGCCTGCATCGATCTCATCCAACTCTTTTATTTCTATCATCCTGCTTCCAAGATGGTCGCATAATGGCTTTGCCATCTGTTTTGCCCTTTTCTTCGGACTTGTGAATACCATCTCTATGTCATGGTCCCTGAAATAGTCTTTTACTGCCCGCGCCTGAGCCCAGCCCTTCTCATTGAGAGGTGAGTCACCACCTATGCGATCTTCAAGATTATAATATGTCTTTCCATGCCGGAGGACATAGAGGTTCTTTATCCATTCTTTTGTCAAAACATTTCTTACCAGCACCTGATGGGGAATCTGGTCAGTTATGTTTGTGGAGAGTATGTTGTTGTACAGGCTATCGACCGAGAAGTAATTCCGTTCACTGCTTACAGGATGGGCATTGTTGTAGTAGCATTCTATCCGTTCCTGGAAACTTCTGAATGCCTCCGGTCTGTTCATCCCTGCAAACTCCTTTCCTTTCAACTTTTGTCGTATGCTTTCCTTGAGTATGTCCTCATCGTCATGACCACATTGGATATAGAGCACCGGCAAATCAGAAAAAGTCCTGTTTATCTGTTCCCGCCTTTCAAGAGTGAGGTTTGTTGCGTCAAGAACTGCTATGTCACCGGTCCGAAGAAAGGCTTTCGCATCCACCATATTCTGCATGGCAAAACTATCCCTGAGTTTTCTCCCCTCTTCTGAATAGAAGAAATCTGGATGTGCGGTGGAAACCCCCTGTTCTTCGGACCATGTCCTTCTGAGATCGCCATTGTTGAACACTTCGATCTTATAATCCTGAGGGGTTATGAAACTTTTTAGTTTCTGTGCCAGAGTGCTCTTGCCTTTTGCAGGCAACCCGACCAGTGCAATCACCAATTTGCTTTCCATAGGCTTGGGAAAATCCTGCTAGATTATAATACTTTTGAGAAGGGATATTTCCAGAACATTTTACATGTCTTATAAAAGATGGAGAATATGCTTTGAGGCTGTGGATAATGGGACCACTGCAGATTCTCCATACGCATCTGGCTGAGGCTTTACAGATTTCGATTGAAACTCTCAGCAATTGTCAGAGGTTGTAATGAGAAACACCTTATCTCTTGGACGCACGGGCACAGCAGTCTTGATTGCAATGCGCTCTCCTTTCGCTGCATGGGCAATGAACATATGATCCTTTTGCATTGAGTCAATGGTCTGCTCCGCAACACCTGTGGTCTTACCCTGGAACATTATGCAATCTCCCTTCTCTAAGGGATGAGTCTCGAGGGTAATCTCTGCAACACCGATCTTTTGGTAGTATTTTTTCACTTCTCCAAGGTAGATCTTCTTGGTTGTTGCCTGGGACCCGTAGGTGTTGGTCCAATCTGTTGGCCTTCCGAAAAAGAATCCCTGTGAGAAATCCCGATTGAACACGGTCCGGCATTCTTTGATCAGTTCTTCCTTTCTCTCGTTCGTCAATTCACCTGCCAGGTGGGCATCAATCGCCCTGCGGTAGGCCTTGGTCACGGTCTTTACATATTCAGGGCTCCTGGCACGGCCTTCGATCTTGAGGCAATCAATACCCTGATCAATCAGCTGGTCTATAAAAGAGAGAGTGCATAAGTCACTGGGAGAGAAGATGTAATGGTTCTCAACTGAGAGTTCATGGCCCTCTTCAGGATCGGTTGCGGTATAGGCACGTCGGCAGGGTTGCAGGCACTCGCCACGGTTGGCAGAGCGGTTAAAGAGCGCCTGCGATAGAAAGCATCGGCCAGAGATGGAGACACACATGGCGCCATGGACAAAGACCTCAAGCTCCAGGTCTGTTTCGTTCCTGATCTGTGCAATCTGATCTAGGGAGCACTCACGGGCAAGCACAACACGGCGTACCCCAAGCTCTTGGTAGGCCTTGCATGCCTGACTATTACTGACTGATGCCTGTGTGGACAGGATAATGGGGAGTCCCTCTTTACGTGCCAGGGTGATCACTGCCATATCCCAGCATATGATGGCATCGATTCCTGCATCCTTTGCAACAGTCAGGACCTCTGCAAGCCTGGAAAGCTCATGCTCGTAGATTATGGTGTTTAAGGTCACGTATGCCTTGATGCCGTTTTCATGGCAGAACTCAATGACTTTCGGGAGTTGATTGCGCTCAAAGTTTTTTGCAGTGGCACGCATGTTAAGTTCCTTCAACCCAAAATAGACGGCATCTGCCCCAGCCTGTGCTGCAGCCTTCAAACTGACCCAATCTGATACTGGTGCCATGAGCTCTGGCTTCATGATGCCTTAGAGGTGGGACCTTCTTTAAATAAGTTGCCGGACAGGCATGCACTATTGGTCAGGGAGCTTGCAGGTCCTTCTCTCACTGATCCTTAATGCCCTCCATCTCAGTATGGAAGACAACCTTTTGGCATGCCTCAGGTCCTCAGAGGGAGAATCTATGAGAAAGCAGGGGCAAATGACACGGCTAGAGCACTATAAAAGCTTTGGGCTGTTTAATGTCCTACACCCAGAAAAGTTTTATATATTAGTATAGCTATTTGTATATCATGTTTGTCTCAAAACGTACGGTATTCCTGTTTGAGATTGCCGCAGTTGTGGCACTCATGGTCAGCCTCGGGATCTTTATCGCGTCTTTTTTCATGGATGTCCACCATCACGCGGTTGAGTATATTGAGGGAGCAGTGATTACCGTCTTCTTGTTGGAGGTGGGGGTACAGTTTATCCATGCTGATGACAAAAAGGCCTATCTGAGGAAAAACTGGTTCTATATACTTACTATCCTGCCAATAGTCGCGATCCTCAAGGCATTCAGGCTGGGCAAACTAAGCAAACTCGTGAAAGTGATCCAACTGGCACAGCATTCAAAGATTCTGGGTTCAGAACAGATCATTGCGCGGATGGGAGCTATGCTGCCAGCACTTATGCTTGGCAAGCAATTCCTGAGCATGATATACCATGTAAAACGGGCGGATTTTACTTGTGTGCCACGGGCCCTGAAAACGAGATACATCGATCTTTTCATATCAAAGCAGGCCTCCAGACCTGCTGTAAATGGACTGAAACAGGGGATTCGGGATTTTCACAGGGAACAGGGCAACAAAGTGATATTTTGCGAGCAACAGGTCAGCCATGTACCCCTTGATTTTTCCAGGCTTGAAACGCATCCAACCAGGATGCGGCTCTTTGTGACACACGAGGAGGTGCCAGGTTTTAGCATGCTCGGCACTGATACCGGTATCCTGAGTGCAAATCTTAGTTATGGGAGTGAATATGAACATATATCACAGGCGAAGCTTGAGCACCTAAGAGGGTATACCGTGGGGTACAATGCCTTTGCCAGAAAGCACAAGCCGTGTTTTCACCACAATTGTATCCACAAGAAGCTGAATCCTCGGCGATTGGACATATACAGTTTTCTTACCCACCTCCATGAGCATGTGCCACGATGCGAATATCATGCGTCTTAGCAGTTCCCGTAATCATCTGGAGTTAGAAAGTTTTTTAAATAAGTGAATCCCTGAAGAAACAGACATATGGGCACTAAACGGGTAATTGAGACCGGCATTGATAAGCTGCTCTCAATAATCAAGGATAAAAAGAGGATTACTGTAGAGGATGCAGCAAAATCGCTAGGTGTTTCTCCAGCGATGGCTGAGGAATGGGGAGATTTCTTAGAGGATGAAGGATATATCACAAAAGAGCATAAATTAACCAAGGTCTATTTTGTCATGAAGGAGTTTGATTTCAGCAAGCTGGCTGAAAAGGCTGATGAGATCGATCAAAAGAAGGATGGCTTTGCGAACCGGGCTGAGGTTGGTTTAGAAAAGATAAGAAAGGACAGTTCAATCCTAAAAGAGTTCAGGGCTCAGTTCGAACAGTTAAAGGGAGATATCTCAAAAGAATTCAAATCAATGCAGGTTGACATCAGTGAGCTCGAGCGCTATGAGAATTTTAAGGCAGACGTTGATAAAAAGATCAAAAAATATGACTATCAATTCTCCAAGACATTTGATTCCATAAATGACCAGATCACGGCCCACAAAAAGGAATACAATAAACTGACCGAATCCATCAACCGGGAAACAGAAAGGATCCAAGCTGAAAAACAAAAATGTGATGAACTACAACACAAGAGTGAGACCATCAAGGAAACCCTCAATGAGACCTTCAAGGAATTCAAGGCTGTCAATAAGGGGATCCAGGAAGCGGAATCCACCATCAATACATCACGCAAATCCATCCAAAAATCGCTGGAAGATGCAAACAAGATCGATGCAGAGATCGTCAAAAAGACCAAGGAACTCAATGCGCTCATAGAGGATAATAAAGCCAAGAAAAAACAGGTGGAGGATGAGCACAAGGACATCATCGATACTGTCTCACAGAAGCGCACAGCTGTGGAGAAGAAGGGGAAACGGCTGACTGAAGACCGCTTCAAGGAGTTCTTCACCAAAAAACGTCAAATCGAGAAACTTATCACAGACCTGGAAAAGGAACAGTCTATCCTGGAGAATGAACTTGTCGACCTTATCAAGAAGTCACGCGCCTTCAAAGTTACACTCAAATCAAAGAACATAGAAAAGCAGATCAAAGAGATTGAGCAACGGTTGAAATCCGCTAACGAGAAGATGGAAGCTTACGAGGACAAGGTCCGAAAGATAGCTGGTGAACACACCAAGAAGGGCTGGTTCCGATGACTGTAAAAACGAAAGGCACTACAACAGGCAAAAAGGCTGCGACACCCAAACCAGTCACAAAGAAGAAAGCAAACAGTGCAAGCAAGCAAACTGCAAAGACAGCAAAAAAAAAGAAAACAACCACTGCAGTAAGAAAACAGGCAGCAAGCCAAAAAAAAACAACTGCAAAAAAGAAAACAAACAGCACCCAAACGGAATCAAACACAGAAAAAAAAAAGAAAGCAACCAGTGAAAGAAAGCAAGCTGCAAAGCCAGCAAAAAAAAAGAAAGCAACAAAGGCCAGCAAGCAAACCGCAAAGCAAGCTGCAAAAAAGAAAGTCTCCACAGGCAAGTCCCAGGAAACCACGGCTGCAAAAGCACCGAAAAAAAAACCAAAAGGGCCGCCAAACAAGGCTGAGTTCGATCCTGACCATTATCGATTCACAAACCCATTTCTCAATGAGCTATTCAAGCTTCACCAAGACAAGGAATCAATCATCCAGCAGTTCTCTTACAACCGCCTGGAAAAGACCAAGGTAAAACTGCTTGACCTGTCCTCAAAACAGTTGCAGATACTGGATCATAAGCTTGGCCTTGCAGAGATGGACTGGGATAAACTCGTCTATACTGATGAAGGAAAAGATGTTGTGATACGCAGGTTGTTCGGTGAGAAGGCAAAGCTCAACAAGGAGCAAAAGGAACTGATAAATCATATTCTCGTGTATCTGAAGACATTCTACCTTTCAGTCAAAGAAGAGAAGAATGATATCCAAAACAGTGATACAGAGGAGCTCACCCGTAAGCACTCAAAGGAGGAGGCGTATCTTCTCAGGCTCAACACATATATCAGCCAGCAGATTAACCTGGACGAGGAGGAGCTCATCGATCAATATGAGTTCAAGTCAAAGAACATTCCTGTGACGGCACGGGTTGTACGGCGGATGGATGAATTTATCAGCATCTATGATGTGAATATCGCAAGCCTTACCAAGCAGACGGAATATTTCCTTGAAAAAATAAGGCGCGAGCTGATCAATAAGGTCAAACTAGGGATGGCCGACATCACTGATATCAAAAAGAATGAGCTTGCGGAACGCAAATTCTCGGAGACTATCGTGAGCCTGATCTCAAAGTATTTTCCGGATATGGATGATGAGACCCAAAGCTTCCTTACGACCTACCTGATCCAGAAGAGCCTGGGACTTGGGAAGATTGAACTTTTGATGGGTGACTCACACATTGAAGAGATTGCCATCAATTCTGCCAAGGAGCCGATCTGGATATTTCATAAGAAACATGGATGGTTGAAGACCACAATCCATCTGGAAAATGAGGACCAGGTCCGGCATTATGCAATGACGCTGGGACGGAAGGTAGGACGGTCGCTCTCTGTGCTTGAGCCCCTGCTTGATGCCAGCTTCAACAAAGGAGATCGGGTTAATGCGACACTGACGCCCATATCGCACCAGGGGAATACGATAACAATCCGTAAGGCTTCATCCAAGCCATGGACTATCACTGACCTGATCAGGTCAAAGACAATCTCACCCCACTCAGCAGCCCTGATCTGGTTGGGGATGCAATACGAGTTATCAGCGCTTATCGCGGGGGGAACCGCTTCAGGAAAGACAAGCATGCTCAATTCCCTGGCTGGCCTTTTTCCCATCAACCAGAGGATCATCTCAATCGAGGATACAAAGGAGATCCAGCTTCCCAAATACCTGCACTGGGTACCTATGCTGACGCGCCCCCCAAACAACGAGAACAAGGGAGCGGTCACCATGCTTGACCTTGTGGTCAACAGCCTGCGGCAGCGTCCCGATCGGATCCTTGTAGGAGAGATCCGGCGAAAGAAGGAGGCTGAGGTGCTTTTTGAGGCAATGCATACGGGGCATAGTGTCTATGCCACAATCCACGCCAATACTGCTGAAGAGGTCATAACCAGACTTACTAATCCCCCAATCGATATCCCGAAGGCCATGATTCCGGCATTGTCAATCATACTGGTGCAATACAGGAACAGACGGTCTGGTCTTCGACGAACATTCCAGTTTGCTGAGGTCACTCCGAAAGGAGAAGCAAAGGTACTGCACCAATATGATGCCCAAAAGGATAACCAGATAGAGGTCAATAAGTCCCAGATGCTCATGAATACCATCCAGCTCTTCACAGGGCTCAGTCAAAAAGAGATAATGGAGGACATCAATGATAAAATCCGTATCCTTAAGTGGCTGCAATACCATAATATAAATGATGTTGATAAGGTGGGAAAGGCTATCGGAGAATATTACACCAACCCGCACAATTTTTTCAAATATGTGAACCGAAACATACCGTTCGAGTAGAAAAGTATAAAAAATCAATACAAAGAGGAATGCACCATGATAAAACTGAAAGACTGGATGACGCGCCGGATTGTGACCTGCAAAGATACGGACACCATGGACAAAGCTGTCAAGAAGATGGTCTCCAAAAAGATCGGCTGCCTGATTGTCACGGATCCAAAAAAGCGCCATGTTGGTATCATCACAGAGAATGATGTCATGAAGATTGTAGCAGATGGCACTTCTCCAAAGGAGGTATTGATCAAGAATATCATGGTGAAAAATATGATCACCTGTGACATATCCTCCACGCTGCTTGAGGTCAGCCGAGCAATGCAAAAACATCACCTCAGACGGATCCCCATCACCAAAGATGATAAGGTGGTTGGAATCATAACTTCACGGGACCTGGTGAAGGTCATGTCAGGCCTTAAATGAGTAGATTTAAATAGCAATTTACTTCTTTTTAGCCCAAAGGAGGTGTTAGAATGGATTTCCCAATAGATATTTCCTGGCTTGGCCATGCCGCGCTCAAGATAAGGGGCGAGAAAATCATCTATATCGATCCCTACCAGATAGAGGGTGGTGAAGTAGCTGACATCATTCTAATCACACATGATCACTTTGACCATTGCAGCACTGAAGACATCGCAAAGATTCGGGGGGCGCATACTGAGGTCATGGTAACAGAGGGTTGTGATGTGAAAGGCGCAACTATCGTCGGACCCAATCAGACATTGGAGCGAGACGGCATCTCAATCGAAACTGTCCCGGCCTACAATGTAAACAAGGAATTTCACCCAAAGGAAAAGAACTGGGTGGGATATATCATCACAACGAAAGAGGCGCGCATCTATCACGCGGGGGATACTGACAGGATCCCGGAGATGGATTCAATCAAAGCTGACATTGTCATGGTACCGGTAGGTGGGACCTATACCATGGATGCTGAGGAAGCAGCCGAAGCCGTCAATGCAATCAACCCGGAATGGGCGATCCCTATGCATTATGGGACTGTTGTGGGAGGCAAACATGATGCTGATGACTTTGAGGAATTATGCGAATGCAAGGTAAAGCGGTTTGACTGATGGAACTTGTTGAGAAAAAGGTCTGTGGATATGAGGTAGAGAGGCAAGGAGAAGATACTATCCTTCGTATCAACTGCGATGGATGCACCCTTTCCCCTTCACTTGAAGACAGCCCAGAATGCATGGCGCGGACAATCGAGAAACTTATCCATATCAAGAATATCTCAAAGATTGTCTTCTTCCAAAAAAGAGATTATGAGTATGACTATTCGCAGACCATGATGCTCATGGGAGTAGCCAATCTTTTCTCACGCATCGTCAGACAGGGATTGCTGAAGACAAATTCTGCTCCCCAGAATGAATTTGAAAAGGACTTGAACCAAAAGCTCACGCATCTGCAGCACCTGGTCTTCTATAGTCTGAAGAGCGATCCGCTCGGCGCGTATGTGGAGATCAAACGGCTGTATCGGCGTGAGAAGATGGCACTGAATGGCATGGACCCCCAGCGAGGCCGGTTGCAGCAGAATTTCGTCACTGTCCTGAATTATGTGATTAAGGGATTTGATGAAACCAAACTGATAGCTGTTGCGCAACCGTATCTTTCAGGCTATAAAGTGGGGGAACGGGATGCTTATCGTAAGATATTTGCGCCCAGCATCAAACCTGATTTCATGTACACCAAACTCCTCGCGTCCTATCCAATCGAGGGAGATGAGATTGATAACTATACGATCAATGGAACAGAAGTGACTGTGTTCTCCTTGGGGGATGACTCACGGTACCTCTACCATATAATGCCCCCCGAATTCAAGCTTGATGAGGATAGGTATGAACTGCTTGATACCGCTCGCCGAATCCTTGCCGAGCATAAGCCAAAGCGTTCCGAGTTCGTAGACCCTGAACGGATGCGCCAGGTATTCTACAATGTGAGTGCTGATCTTTTAGAGGAACTTGCTGAACAACGCCAGATCAGGCTCAGTGATAAGGAATTTGATGAACTGACCGAAATCCTTGTCCGGTACACGGTGGGGTTCGGGCTTATCGAAGTGCTTCTTTCTGATCCTGCAGTCCAGGATATATCCATCAACAGTCCGATGGGAAGGATTCCGATATTCATCGTCCATGGAGACTATGGGGATTGCATGACAAACATAGTTCCCACTCACACTGAAGCAGAAAGCTGGGCATCAAAGCTAAGGATGATATCAGGCAGACCGCTTGATGAGGCTAACCCGCTACTTGACTCATCCCTTGAACTTCCCCAGGCATCTATCAGGGTATCAACCATCACCGAACCATTGAATCCGTCAGGATTAGCCTTTTCATTCCGGCGGCACCGGAGTAAACCCTGGACATTACCCTTATTCATAAAAAACAATATGATCTCACCACTAGCTGCAGGGGTACTTTCCTTTCTGGTTGACGGCACGAGAACACTCCTGATTGCGGGGACAAGGGGGAGCGGGAAAAGCTCGTTCCTGAGTTCGCTCCTGATTGAGATCATGCGCCGATACAGGATCATCACCATCGAGGACACGCTTGAGCTTCCGACGAAAGCTATGCGTGATCTCGGTTTCAATATCCAACCTATGAAGGTCGCTTCTGCACTTTCCCGTTCCTCAAGCGAGATGGGAGCTGATGATGGTATCAGGTCAACCCTGCGACTGGGTGATTCTGCGCTGATTGTGGGTGAGGTGCGAAGCACAGAGGCAAAGGCCCTGTATGAGGCCATGAGAGTAGGAGCCGCTGCAAATACAGTTGCCGGCACCATCCACGGTGATTCACCTTACGGGATATACGACAGGGTAGTCAATGATATCGGAGTACCAAAGACCTCATTCAAGGCAACTGATGTGTGCATTGTGGCAAACCCTGTGCGTTCAGCTGATGGGATCCATAAATTCCGGAGGATCACCCAGATCACAGAGGTGCGAAAGCACTGGGAGAATGATCCCTTCACTGAAGGGGGTTTTGTGGATCTTCTCAAATATAATTCTACCACTGACACGGTTGAACCCACTGCTGATCTTATCAATGGGGACAGCGAGATCATAAAAGCGGTCGCAGGGAATGTGAGCGAGCTTGCAGGCAATTGGGATGCAGTCTGGGAAAACATCACCATTCGAGGCAGAATCAAGGAGGAGCAGGTCAAGGCTGCAAAGGAAGCTGACAGGAATGAACTACTTGAAGCTGAATTCACCATCAGGTGCAATGATCAGTTCCATATACTATCTGAACGGATAAAACAGGAATCAGGTGCCCTTGATTATGAACGGCTCTTTTCGGAATGGAAGAACTGGCTACGCCGCGCTGTCAAGGAGATCGAGATGAAATGAAAGAGGATATGCATAAACTCTCTGCCAAATATCTCCAGAAACTAGATCGCACCCTTAATGACAGCATCATCGAGACAAGTGAAGATGAGCAGATAGATGTACCTGACCGTGTGGAAACACGGGAATATGAGCAATTCAAGGATGAGAATCTTCCGACCGCCATGACCTTTTACGAGAAGGCATGCAACCAGGCAGAAACTATCCTCAAAATCAAACCCAGCCCGAAAAAGGCTAACCAACTACAGGAAGCGATCAACACCTGCCACCTCAACATAACGCCTACAGGAGCTGTGAGTTTCGGCTACCTCCTGCCCTTGCTCGTAATATTGCTTTTTGGACTACCCAGTTTCATTCTACTTGAATCCATGTTTCTCATGGGATTTTTTACTATACTGGGTGTGGCCTCCCTGAACTCCCTTATCAATCTACCCATCTATTTTGAGAAGAAATGGAAGATGGAGGCAAGCAAGCAGATGGTTATCTCAGTCTTTTATGTGGTAACCTATATGAGACATACCTCAAATCTCGAAAAAGCAATCTATTTTGCGGCTGAACACCTAACCCCCCCACTTTCCCTTGATTTCAAACGAATCCTCTGGAATGTTGAGGTCGAGAAAGCAGCAAGCATAAAAGAATCCCTGGACGATTATCTGGAACAGTGGCGGGAATCCAATATGGAATTCGTCGAGGCATTCCACATGATCCAATCCTCACTGTATGAGGGATATGAAGAACGCCGACTGGAGATGCTTGATAAGAGCCTGGATATAATCCTTGATGGCACCTATGAGAAGATGCTGCACTTCGCCCAGAACCTGAAAGGGCCTATCAATGCCTTGAACATGCTGGGTGTCATCCTTCCAATCCTTGGCCTTGTCATCCTGCCACTGGTTGTGAGTTTCATGGAAGGCGTGCAATGGTACCATATTTCGGCACTATATAATATCGGCATTCCCCTGGCAGTGTTCCTTCTCGGGAAATCAATCCTTGTAACCCGGCCTTCGGGATCCAGTGATGCGACATTGAGCATCTCTGCACCTCCCAAAAAAAAAGTGAACATCGCTGGAATGGAGCTATCTCTTGACCCAAAGACACTGGGAATACTTGTGGCAGTGACACTGCTCCTTATCGGGTTCAGTCCACTGATCATGCATATGATGAATCCTGAGTTTGATATTTCCCTTATCATTGATCGCGGTATAGATATCCAAAAGACAAACGTTGAAAGTGCGCCCTACAAACTATTGGATTATCAGACCACTGATGATGGAACTGAAATCGGACCATTCGGGCTTGGGGCCTCGCTTCTGAGCATTTGTGTACCCCTTGCGCTGGGGCTTGGGTTCGGCATTTATTATCGGCTGACTAGCGGCAATGTGATTGACATCCGAAATAAGGCAAAACAACTGGAGCTTGAGTTCTCATCAGCACTCTTTCAATTGGGAAACCGCCTTGGTGATGGATATCCAGCAGAGCTTGTCTTTGGAAAAGTAGCAGATGTCATGCAGAACACTGTTTCCGGGCAATTCTTTAATGTGGTGAGCATGAACATCCGTAAGATGGGACTAGGCATCTATGATGCCATATTCAATCCTAAGAACGGAGCTGCAAACCTGTACCCCTCAAACCTCATAGAGAGCTCAATGAAAGTGCTGGTGCAAAGTATCAGAAAAGGCCCGCTCATTGCGGCCCAGGCTATGTCAAACGTTGCACGTTACGTGAAGGAGATCCATAAGGTGAATGAGCGATTGAAGGACCTCATGGCTGAGATTGTCTCATCCATGGCATCACAGGTGAAGTTTCTGACACCTGCAATCTCAGGGATTGTCGTAGGCATAACCTCAATGATCACGAGTATTCTCGGCAGACTCACAAACCAGATGGGTAACATGGGGGAGATGTCCGGAACTGGTGGAACAGGAGGTCTTCTTGAGATGTTTGGTACCGGCCTTCCAACCTTTTATTTTCAGATCATTGTCGGTATCTACGTGGTACAGATCTCCTATATCCTTACAAATATCATGACTGGTATTGATGAAGGAGAGGATAAGATCATACTTAATTACAATCTTGGGAAGAATATGGTCAACAGCACGATTTTGTATTCGGTCATAACTTTCTTTGTGATGCTGCTTTTCAATATCATCGCATCTACAATCCTTGGTTCCACGCTCGGATAGAAACCTTGTAGTAGATTACCTAGCCAGAACTGAAGGTAGCTTGTATCTGTCTATCCGGCGTTTTTTCTATCACCCCATTTTTGGGCTGGATCTTCATCCTTTTCTATTTCAAAAACAGAATCCGATCGATCCAATCCGAAGGGCACTAAAAATGAGTGATTTTAAGGATTTCGTATTGTCAAAATCCCATTTACGAATGGCTGTGTCCCCGTAAGGGACCTCCACCCGTGATGAGTCCTCTGGGACTACAGGTTTTGGCCATATGATACCAATCCAAAATCACTCACAAAAGAGATAGGTCCATCTGATGAAAACATTTATATATGAAATGCCCTAAGACAGTCGTATAATAAAAAAGAGGGTGTGTATGGGGTTATC
>JBNJGT010000011.1:0-34493 GCA_051819765.1 Nanobdellota archaeon | reverse complement strand
AATAAGTTGTATTTATGGGTTTTGGATTTTGCACATCTGAAGTCCTCAAATTGTCATGCTTTTGGTATCTGGGTCCAGGTTAATGGGCATATGCAAATCCATAGATTTATAAAGGGGGGCGTATCCCTTGTACGTATAAACAGTTGAGGTTGAAGAAAACACATAAGGAATTCTCGATTTGATCGACTTTTCTACTCCCTTGGTGATTTCTTCCAGCGTACAATGAAATTTGAAGAACTAGGAATAAAAGGATTAGTATTACGTTCGTTACAGGAACGTGGATTTGACACACCGACATCAGTTCAGGAGCAAAGCATCCCTCTTACTTTACAGGGTAAGGATGTAATAGCGCAAAGCGCCACAGGCTCCGGAAAGACCCTTGCATTTGGAGCTGGCATCATCCAGAACATGCAGAAAGGACAGGGGATCAAAGCCTTGGTGGTTACTCCCACCCGGGAACTTGCGAATCAGGTAAAGGATTCATTGCTGGATTTTTGCCAGAAAAAACTCAATGTAGTATCCGTCTATGGCGGAGTTTCTATCAGCCCTCAGATGGTTGCATTGAAGAAAGCAGATATAGTGGTAGGGACACCAGGCAGACTCTTGGATCACCTGCAGCGTGATACCATCGACCTTTCCCAGGTATCCTATTTGGTGCTTGATGAGGCTGACCGGATGCTTGACATGGGATTTATCGATGATGTCAAACAGATCATGAAACAATGTCCCAAGGAACGCCAGACGTTCCTCTTTTCAGCAACCATGCCTGGAGAGATACAAAAGCTTGCGAAACAATTCACAAAGGATCCGCAATACGTGCGGGCTGAGCAGTATGTACTGCCTGAGAACCTCCCCCAAGTCTATTATGACGTGCCCAACCACCGGAAGCTTTCGCTCCTGGTGCATCTCATCAAGCAGGAAGACAACAGCCTTGTGATGGTATTTTGCAATTCTAAGGTCACGACTGACATGGTCGCAAAAGCATTGAGGAAGGAAAAGATTGATGCGATCGAGATCCATGGTGGACTGACCCAGCAGAAACGTGATACGGTCATCGGCAAGTTCAACAGCGACAAGGCCTCTGTCTTGGTCTGTACTGACGTTGCAGCACGAGGGCTTGACATCCCTGATGTGTCACATATCTACAACTACGACATTCCAGGCGATACAAAACAATATGTCCACAGGATCGGACGGACTGCCCGTGCCGGAAAATCAGGGAAAGTGATCAATCTGCTCGGTCCCCGGGATCATGACAGTTTCGGTCGGGTCCTAAAGGAGAATGACTTTGATGTGGAGAAGGTTGAGACACCCCAGTTCCCCATCATACACGTAAAACCACCACAGCGCGATGACAGGTACAGTGGTGATTCCCGTAGTGGTCCACGCGGTGGCCGTGGCGGCCCACAAGGTGGTCGTGGCGGTGCTCGCGGCGGTCAACGTGACTCTCGTGGTGGTCCACGCGGTGACTCTCGTGGCGGTTTCCAAGGTGGCCGTGGTGGTCCACGTGGCGGTTCCCGTGAAGGTTCCCAGGGCGGTCCTAGAGGCCGTGGCGGTCCTCGAAGCGGTGGTCAGGGTGGTAATTTCCAAAAAGGCCCTCGCAGAAATTAGCGATTTATGTAGGGGTATACACAATATATATATACTCTTTTTTCCAAATTTTTTTAGATGATAAAAAGAGCCGTAGCTCTTGCCAAGTGGCTCCATGAAGGCCAGCTCCGCCGGGATAAAACCCCTGTTATCAACCACTGTGAAGCGGTTGTCAATCTTCTCCAGGATATCCGGATCACGAACCCCTACATACTCGCAGCAGCCTGGCTCCATGATTCCATGGAGGAATGTGAGATCTCTCGTTCATTTCTTGCCCGTGAATTCGACGATTATCTGGCCGACATCGTGGCAACCCTTACCCGGGACGTGGGAAGGCAGGAATACCTTCACCGCATCAGGAACGCATCGTACCCAGTGAAGATAGTCAAGCTCGCAGACACTTTGCATAATTGCCAGTGCCTCAACACCGGCATCCGGGAAGGTACCATCGTTCGCAAATGCGAGGACTGCACAGAAGTCATGTTTGATCTTGCCGAGGAGATCGCTCCCTACTTTGCCCTTTTGATGCGCGAATATATGCGGCCGCACTTGGTTATGAAATGAAGATCTCCTTTTCTGCACAACTCGCCAAGGTTTAAAAATTTCCAGCACTCCCAGGGTTATGAGGTGATACAGATGAGACAAGTAACCGTTTACTCGACCCAAACATGTCCGGCCTGCCATCACGCCAAACGTTTCCTGCAATCCCAAAACATAGCATTTCAGGAAGTTGATGTAGGTCGTGACCGCAACGCGGCGATGGACATGGTAAAACGTTCAGGGCAAATGGGGGTTCCTGTCATCGAGGTTGATGGCAGTATGATTGTTGGTTTTGATGAGAGCCGCCTCAGACGAGCCCTGGAGATCTAATTTTTCCGGAATTCTTTCATTTTTTTCTTGTAAAGCCAATTAAAGGTCAATCATTTCTCTAATTCTCATGGAAGAAAAGGCTGAGCTCCTTGCCCGCACGTTCCATAGTGGACAAAAGCTTCGGTGCAGTGAGCCCCAGCTGGATCATATTGAAGGGGTTGTCAAGCTGCTCAAAGATATTGGTATTGATGATGATGAGGTCCTTGCTGCAGCCTGGCTCCATGATAGTTTTGAGGATACCGACCTTGATTCGCAAACCCTTATCACCCACACAAGCGAACAGGTTGCCGAATATGTCCATCTATTGACCCGTAACACTGATCGTGACAAGTATCTTGAACGCATCGGGAATGCTCCACGGGAGGTTCAGATAATAAAGCTTGCCGATGTCATCCACAACTGCACCATGCTCGACCGCGGGTTACGCAAAGGGACAATCCAACGCAGGGTCCATGATTGCAAGAAGCTCTACTTTGCCTTGGCCCGAAAGCTTCACCCCGAATGGTATCTCATGATGAAGAAGTATCTCGACAATGGCACTCGATGATAAGGTCTACAGGCATACAGCCCAGTACCGGCTCTTCAGCCATCTGAATTCATGGCTTTCCATCAACCCAAGCCATGGGTGCCCCCTTGACTGCGCCTACTGCGTCCAGGAAAAGGACCGGTGGTACTCAGGGAAGGGTGTCATCAGGGAATACACGCCTGAACATGCCGTCCAGGAAATCACAACCAATCCTCTTATGACAAGAGAGCGTCCCATCGCCCTCTACAACTTCTCCGACCCCTTCCTTCCACAGAACAGGGAAGACCTTTGCGCGATTCTGAAGGCTCTTGACAAGCAAAAGTACCAGAACACCGTAGGCCTCATCACAAAGACCCTCCCAGACAAGAAAACCCTAAAGACCCTCAAAAAGCTCCGCCATATGAAGCCAGTCATACTCATCTCCTATGCCAACCTGCCAAAGGATGTTGTGAAGGCCTCAAAAAAGGACCGGCTGGCTCTCTTCCAGAAGGCAAAAAAGCACAAGATCCCAACCATCCAGTACTTTCGCCCGACTGTCCGCGAGTGGTACACCAATTTTGAGAAAAGCATCCAGCAGGCAGCAGAAGAGGTTTCCCCCTACGCTGACGCTGTCTGCATCTCGGGTCTCATCTACACTCCTGAGATCAGAGAAAAGCTGCAAAAAAGAAAGGTTTGCCTTCCAGCGTATGAACCAAACGGTGGCAAGCACCTCAGGTGGGAGGACAAGACTGATATCATGCGCATTTATCATGATGTTAACCCCAAACTTCCCATATTCTCATCCACCTCCTGTGCCGTGAGCTTCATCAATAATATCCCTAACTATAATGGCTACTTCCCCCTGCGAAATCTTGAAGGGAACGGCTGTAATGCCCCCTGCGTTGACGAGCAACGCGAGCGTTGCAACAAGGGCATCAAGCAGAAAAAACGCTCTGTGAAACGGCTTTTTGAGCCCCTTGACAAAGCCTATGAGGTGCGTGACCAGATAATCCTGGTGGACGATTCATTTGGCATGAAAGAGCACTACTACATCCGCCACAATACCTGCCACATCACAATAAAGTTTGGTGACCAAGACAAGTACGGTCTGAGAAAACGGAGCTGGTTCAGACGAAACAAATAAATACTACGCCTCAAAACGCTTTTTCATGCCCATCCAGTACAAAAAGCCATCAAATTACCTGCTCGCCGTCCTATTCATGCTTCTTGCAGCCTTCAACATCATGCAAGGGTGGAATCCAGCAGAAACAATCATCCTCTTTTCAGCCATCGCAACCTTTCTCATACTCATCAACTCAAACCAGCTCTTCAGCGCAGTACTGAAAGGAAAGAAAATCCGTAAATACTATGTCCAAAGCCTGAAATCACACTACTTCGAGATACTGACCACATCTGTTGCGATCCTTCTCTTTGTCAGTGCGTATTTCATCTATGCATACTCAGACCTCGCCTCCAATCTGCTTACTATCTTAGGTGTTCTTATTGTGTCAACAATCCCTTATCTTATCAAGAAAAAGAAAGCGGCCATGCTTAAGGCCAAGAAGGGGGATCTGACCCGTTCCTCAATCCTGGCTCACTACTTCATATTGCCCGTGCTTACGGGCTGGTACGTGGTGGTAATGCTCATTGCAGCCAAGCTTTACCTCTTTGTTGCCTTTGTCATGCTCTATATTGTTGGTTCGATGATAGCAGGATACATAAAATTAAGAATATATGGAAATTAAAAAGCCCCTTCAAGGTTTGGGACAACTTGCTTCTTCCGGCTCATCACGCCATCCAACCAGACCTTCCCATCTGTAGGCTCAACGCCGAATGCCGTCTTGATGATACTCTCATCATCCGAGACATAAAGCAGTTCAGAGCCTTCTTTCATGATGTCTGTGAGAAGCAGCAGGATGCTGTGCCGATCTTCCTTCATCTCTTTTAGCTTGGCAAACAACGCTTCTTTCACAGAGTCCAGCAGTGACAGGTCAACCACCTCAATCTGGCCGATGCCAACAGTATTGCCACTCATGGTGAAGTCCTTGTAATCCCGCTTGATGAGCTCCTCAGGAGTCGCTTCTTCAATCGCTGACTTCACCTTGAACATCTCCATACCATAGGTCTTTGCATCAGGGATACCACAGAGGTCTGCCAGTGTCTCAGCAGCGATCCGGTCAAGGTCAGTGCATGTTGCCGATTTGAATATGACTGTGTCAGAAAGGATGGCAGAGAGCATGATCCCTGCAATCGTATCATCCAGCGGTACATTCATGAAATCATACATCGCCTTGATCACCGTGCAGGTGCTGCCAACCGGCCAGACCCACATCTCAAGTGGCTCTTTCGTTGTTATATCCCCCAGTTTATGATGATCAACGATACCCTTGAGGCGTGCATGTGAGAGATTGTCAAGGCTCTGGCTGGTATCACTGTGATCCACCAGATAGATGTCTTTGTCGGTGCCGTCAGTCACTGTCTCCGGCACTGGTACTCGGAATTTTTCCAGCACGAATCTGGTCTCAGGATTAATCTCTCCCTGCACTGCCGGTGTCGCATCGTATCCTAGCTTTGTCTTCAGGTCCGCAAGCGCGATTGCCGCGCAGACCGTGTCTGTGTCCGGGTTCTTATGTCCTACAATATACATCAGTATCGCCTCTCGATAAATTGTTTCAGTATGCTCTCAATCTTTTGTATGGATTCTGTATAGACATGCTCATCATCCTGATGGCAGCTGCCGTCTCCGTCCGCACCCCATATGATTCCCTGCAATCCGTTCTCTGAAAGATAGCGCGCATCCGATGCACCGTGAGCGACACTCAGGGTTGCACCCGCAAGCCCTGCCAATTCGCCCGCGAGCTCACCCGCCTTACCCTCAAACATCGGTTCGATGGTATCAACAGTGAGGGTCCCCTTGATTCGCCCACGTATCTGATCCATAAGTTCTTTTGGGTCGTCCTGCTCAGTGTAGCGTATGTCAAGCCATGCCTCAGCATGGTCAGGAATCTTGTTGAAGGAATCGCCTCCCTCAATCCGGCCCACATTGAGGGTCTTGTGCCAATGCTCTTCATTGGTGTCAGCGAATATCTCGTTGACTCTTCTCAAATCCTCCGTGAGCCCTTCGATTGCGTTCACACCGGTCCAGGGCCGGGATCCATGGCCACTCTTGCCTGTAAAGGAAAGGCGCGCCTTGCAGAGTCCCTTGGTTTTTGTGATGATATGCGTCGTGTCACCCCCATCCAGAGCGATGGCAAACATATCAGCAACTCCCTGGAGAGCAATCTTTGCGCCGTTCTTGCCGCCTACCTCCTCATCACCGGTCACAAGCATCCCTACCTTGTCAGGGAACTGCTGCATGAGGGACAATGAGACAGCGATCGCATACTTGTCATCCAGTCCTCCCCGTCCCCAGAGAATACCATTCTCTTCCCTGGGTTCAAAAAGCTTGTCCGACGCATCAACAACATCCATGTGGGACATGAGCAGCAGTTTCGCCCCTGGTGGGATGCACCTGACGCTGATGACTCCATCCTGTTCGATAAGTTCAGGCGTGTTGCCTGACTCCTCGATCCTTTTCATGATAAAATCAGCACATCTGCGAATCTCCCCAGGATTCTTATGCATAGTTTTAAAACGCATCAATTCTTTTGTAATCTCCAGAACCATAGCATGTATAAGATAAATCCCACTTAAAAATGTATCGCATCATCGGAGGTCACCCCTATCCATCAATGACGCCCATGATTCATGCAGGAGCATTTTTGTTATATCATTTCGACGACCAGTATACAAAAGGATACTATAACCGATGTAAAGTTGCATAATATTTATATAAATCCAAGGTGCTAGGTACTGTATGAAAAGAACGAAAAAACGGACTGAATTCCAGAAGGTCCAGGGGGTAAAAAAGGTAATTCGGTGCATCAGTTGTGGGGAAAAGATCACTGTTCAAAACTTCAACCAACTGAAATGCTCAAAGTGTGGCTACAGAGGCTCCAACAAGAGCTCAGCATAAACTGCTTCTACGCATCAATTATCTGTAAGGTCGAAAGGCCATTCTTACCATTTTTTTAGAAGAGAGGTTATTTTGCTGAAAAATACGAATCGAATTTCTTGATTTTCCAAATCTTTATTAAGCCATGATTCCATATATCATCTCTGAATAAGCTATTAGGTTGGTCCCTCGTTCTTCCTACTGGCCTCACTGCGAGATTTTCATCATTATTACTTTAAAATAGTCAGCGACAAAAGTAAATTATAAATACTAGTTGTTCTCAATTTAGAGTATGTTATCCATCCAAGAACGAAAATTAATAGTAAGGCTACACAACAAAGGAAAGAATCAACAAACAATTGCTGATTTAATTGGTTGCAGTCAACCAACTGTGAATCTTTGGATTCACAGATCGAAGAAAAAAAACGGATTGAAAACGCTTCAAAGAAGTGGTCGACCTACAGTATTAAGCCAATCAAAATTGAATCAGCTTAAAACAGACTTAAAACACAAAATCGAGCAAAAAAATGCTCAATTTGGTTCTGTTACAACAAAAGAAATCAGAGAATTTATTCACCAAGAAGTTGGTGAATTGTATTCTATTCGTCATGTCGAACGAATTATGCACAAAATGGGATTTTCACTAATAACTCCAAGGACAATGCACACAAGACATGACCAAGATGCTGTCGATAAATTCCGAGAGGAATTTAAAAAAAAGTCGACACAATCTATTTGGATCATGAAATAATTGCAATTGATGAAGTTGGATTTCAATTGCAAACTAACTTCAAACAGATTTGGTTTGAAAAGGGAAAAAAGCCCAAAGGTGCTTTTTTCTGGAGCAATAAGAAACTCATTGTATTTGGTGCTCAAATGCAAGGTGAAAAGTTATTTTATGAATTTCATACCGCACAAAATAGCATGACATTTATGAGCTTTCTCTCAGGATTATTTAAGACATTGGATAAAAACAAAAAATATGTCTTGATTTTGGACAATGCTGGGTGGCACAAAACACAAATTGTGAGAAAATACATTGCTCAGCAAAGTAATATCAAGATGGAATTTATTCCACCTTATTCACCTGAATTAAATCCAATTGAGACCAACTGGAAGGTTACTCGAAATCGAGTAACTAAATCCCAATTTTTCAAGACTATTGATGACTTACAATGTGCTTTGGAGGATTTTTGGAGTGAACATAAATTTACGCAAAAATTTATAGGATATTTATGTCGCTAACTAAAACAGGGAAAACTTTATAAATATAATTTTACTCTTTAGTGATAACATCTCAAATTGGGGGTTAAACTATGAAACAAATCATCTTATCGGGACTAGTAATGATCTTTTTATGTACCATTGTTGCAGCACAACCGACACTCCCAACCATTTCTGATACGACAGTTACTGAGGGTGAGTCTCTTCTCCAGACGTTTGACCTGTCAGCTGACGCTGATAACGGCACCACCAGTTTTCAGATCAATGGTTCGGATACGGTTTCCTTTGGCAGTCACGAGGTGGCAATCGCCAAGGTCGACGCGAACACCTTCACGCTTGACTGGAATTTCAGCCTCGTATCAGCGGATGAGACCCATACATTCAATGTCTCAGTCAATGACACGAATTCAACAGATTATCAGACCTTTGATGTCACAATCAGCAACCTGCCGGCAGGCCCGACATTGAACTCTATCTCTGACAAGAGTGTCAATGAGGAAGACCAGTTCTCATTCACCATCACAACCGCTACAAAGCCTGACAATGGCAGCATCTCGTGGAGCCTTGAAGATTCAAGTATCGGGTCACTGAGTGATACGAACGCAACCCATGCGACATTCACCTGGACTGCTCCTGTTGTAGGATCTGATACTGTTTATACACAAAATGTTACTGTCTCAGATGGTGATTCCTCTGACATGCAAACCTTTGACATCACTGTACTGGACGTGAACCAAGGCGTTGCATTAAGCGACATCAAATTTGGTGGAGACTCACAGCAACGAAGCAATCCTGAGCTTGATGATGATGACAGTGATTATGATATCTATGATGATGCAACCTTCACCATCACCAATAATGATGGGACAAGCATCAATAATGTTGATATCAGCTGGCCTGGAGCATCTAAGTATGACATCAGTTATGTGAGCAGGGTTGTAAATAGTGGGACCCTACCGACAGTCACTGAGCAGGACAATAGCATACAGTTGAATGAGATTCAGCCGGGGCAGACTGTCACGGTCAATCTGCAGGCCCGCATCCCCGAGGATCTCGATTCCTTCTTCAAGGACCAGAGCAACCCCCGGGACCGGGAAGCTGTCATCGGCGAGCTGGTTGTATCCGCACCCACCCTCTTGACCACTCGCTCAGATGTGATAATGGAAGCCGAAAACGAACTTGAGATCGAGAACCTCGAGATCTGCATTGATGGGGACTGTGATGATTACGATGACCGGGACGACGTCGAAGAGATAAGGCCTGGGGCAGAAGTCAAGATCACCCTCAATGCTGAAAACACCTACAGTTCCAGCGCAGACTTAAACTTTGAAGATGTTGAGTTCAATGTCTTTGTTGATCAGGATGAGCTGGATGAAGATGAGGATGTGGATATAGGCGATATCGATCAGGGTGATGAGGCAAGCGAGAGTTTCACATTCACCATTGACAAGGATACTGAGGAAGACGATTACACAATTGAGATTCGTTTGTATGGAGATGACGAGAACGACGCGACCCATGGTGAATACTGGGAGATAGAGTTTGAAATAGAGAAACCTGATGAGTTGATTGAGATCCGCGAGTTAAGCCTTGAAGACAATACTCTTGATCTGTGCCAAAGGGACTGGACCTACCTGAATGCACGGATTGAAAACGTCGGCACTGATGATTCAGACGAGGTTGTATTTGTCGCAAACAATGGGCCTCTTGATTTTGAATATGAAAAGCTCTACATTGATCTTGATGAGGACGATGACTGGGAAGATAGGATCAGGGTTGATTTGCCTGATGACATCCGGACCGGCAGTTATTCCATCGCAGGGTACACCTATTTTGATCGTGATAACTATGTTGATGAGGACCATGATGACCTTGAAGTTGTGACTCTTCGGGTGGAAGAATGCGACACCAACGGCGGCAATGGTGATGACAATGGTGACAATGGTGATAACGGTGATAACGGTGATGATAGTGATGATACCGGAGAAGTCATTGTTGTGACCCCAAACGAGACCCAGACAAACGGTGGTACTCCAACGGGCGATGTGGTCGCAACGCCCACCGATAATGGGATGTCGACAGGGGACTACGTCTATCTGGGATTGTTAGGGCTTGGATATCTGGTTGTCATTGTCGTTGGGCTCGGCCTGCTGATCAGGCTCCTTCAACGATAAGTCTTTTTTTCTACATTTTTGTTTTCTGTATTTCACGATCGAACGCACGGTTGCCGGACCACAATTTTCAAACAATCCTACTTCGGTCTCTTGTGTAAAGTGCCGTAAGAGATTCAGGAGTGACTTTACTTTCCCAATGGCGTGCACACCGCCTTTCACCTCATATGAGGACTCATATGCAAGCTATTTCTTCGAAAGACAACAATAGGAATCCTTAAATAGCACCAAACCCAAAGAAGCTTAGAGGGGATATCATGCTGAATGCAACAATAGAAATGATGGATCTCCAGCAAGCTGGATACAAAGCAAACGTCAACGCTGGGTCTTCTGCAGCAACCGAGATGATGTCAACATA
The DNA here is from genome assembly GCA_051819765.1 of Nanobdellota archaeon. Taxonomy (GTDB): domain Archaea; phylum Nanobdellota; class Nanobdellia; order Woesearchaeales; family JACJVW01; genus JBNJGT01. The sequence goes on along the minus strand of JBNJGT010000011.1, from coordinate 23,781 downwards.
CCTGGATGCAGCAAAAGATTGTGTCGATTCCTGGAACCTGCTCTGTGGAGGGTTGAATCCCTTGCTGACAATAACTTCTGGCACGCTTGCCTATCAGAAGCAAAACCTTCAGTGGGGACATCGCTATGTCCATGAGATGACAAAACATATCCCACGGATGGAGTTCGGGCTTGAGCACACGGTCCTGGACAGTGATAACTGTTGGAACATATTAAAGGTTGCTGACCATCCTGCATATCCCCAGGCAGGTGAGAATGGAAGCATGGTGATTACCGTCCCTTTCATGCGGGGCCCTGCGCTTGCAGACTACGCCAATCGGGAAGAGACATCGATAACCCGCCAGGCCATGAGACATGGATTCAAGCCCTATATCATACACTCCCGTGAGGGCTGTAACGAGAACAAGTTTTGCACACACGCCGATTATCGCGACGCCGGGCACTGGGCCCTGCAACGGGTAAAGGAGGATGGCGGTACCCCACATCTCGTGAACATCTGCGCCTCAGGCTACAAGTTCACCATAGCTGTCGCAGAGGACATGAAAGAGAAGAAGGGGCGATATGCTGCAAATGAGCGATACATCCATGACCTGGTTGGTGATGACTACCGTGCTCAGGACGTCCCCCACACAGAGATTGACTGCCTGGTAAAAAGCATAACCAACGTGGGCGTTCCCTGGCAGGTGTCAAAGGATTCTCCCATCAAGCAGGCTGCTGACCGCATTCAGCACCATGTCATTGGGCAGCATCTCCGTGAGAATGATTACCTAAGTGATGGCAGGGTCACAGCATTCTTTTGGAAAATATTCACCATGGATCATCTGCTGGACTATCTCATGCGCAGTGATCTCAAGTTCCTGCAGGCGACCTATGATCCAGACTACGACCCCACAAAGAGTGATACCTTCCGATCCTGGTTGGAAGAGGATCATTTCCCCTTGCCCGGGACTCTGCAAGAGGAGCTGGTATACACGGTCTTCAAAGCGGGGGAGCTTCCCGAACGGTTCGGCCCCACGCTTACCTATATGGATCTGCCCCTCATCTGCAAGACAGGTGAACTTGATGACATCAGCTGGCCAAAAGACTGTCGCGCCATGGCAGATGATGTGGGTACAGCACCTGAAAAAGTCTTCTTCCTCGAGAAACAAGAAGCAGGACACTCCGGAATCTATATCTCCAAAAAGAGCGTCTCTGCAGAGTATCCCAATGAATGGGTACGAAGGGATAACGGGTTCCACAAGGTGGCGGATGGCTCCTGGCAGGATATCTTTCGCATACTGAAGAGCCTCCCTGATCCGGATAGTGAGCTCATCGGGGAAAAAGCATATAAATAGCAATATCTATATTCCAAGAAAAGAGGTACCTTATGCTCGAATACATCAACAAGAAGTACCGGCCCTTGAAAGATGACCTTGTCTGTGAGTATTATGTGGAACCTAATGGCATCTCCATGGAAGAGGCAGCAGAGCACATCGCAGGAGAAAGCTCGATCGGTACCTGGACTGACATTTCAACCATGAATCCTCGCATTGCCGCTAAGCTGCGGCCCACAGTCTACTCCATCAAAAAGGATCGGATCAAGATCGCCTACCCCTCTGACCTTTTTGAAGCAGGCAACATGCCCCAGATCCTAAGCTCTATCGCAGGGAACATATTCGGGATGAAGGTGTTAAAAAACCTCAAGCTCCTCGACATAAAATTTCCACCACGCATTCTCAAATCATTCAAAGGTCCAGCCTTTGGCATCACCGGCATAAGAAAACTCACTGGTGTTCGAAGTCGGCCGCTCACCGGAACCATCGTCAAGCCAAAAGTCGGGCTCTCGGCAAAGCAGCACGCTGAGGTTGCCTACCGCGCCTGGGTTGGTGGTCTCGACATTGTCAAGGATGATGAGAACCTCACCAATATGCGTTTCAACACCTTTGATGACCGCATCAGAGAGACACTCCGCGCCCGGGAGAAAGCCATGGATGAGACCGGCGAGTTTAAGGTCTACATGCCAAACATAACTGCAGAGACCGATGAGATGATCAGGCGGGCAGATCTCGTCAAGCAGTGCGGGGGCGACTATATCATGATCGATATTCTCACCGCAGGCTTTGCCGGCCTCCAGACAATCAGGAATCTGGATCATGACCTGGTCATCCATGCCCATCGGGCAGGCCACGCCGCGCTCACCCGCAATCCCAGGCATGGCATCTCAATGCTTGCCCTTGCAAAGATTGCAAGACTCATCGGGGTAGATCAGCTTCACATAGGTACCATTGTCGGTAAGATGGAAGGCTCTAAGGTTGAGGTCCAGGAGATTGAGGATGAGATTGAACAGGAATTCATCGGCAAGGGCCATGCTTTGGAACAGCGCTGGGGCACAATCAAGCCCGTGCTTGCGGTCTGCTCAGGAGGGCTCCACCCAGGTCACCTCCCCCAGCTCATACACTACATGGGAAAAAACATTGTGGCACAGTTCGGTGGTGGCTGCCACGGCCATCCAGACGGGACAGAGCCCGGTGCCCGCGCCATCCGGCAGGCCCTGGAGGCAACACTCAAGAACAAGAAACTTGAGGTCTACGCGAAAGGATTTCCAGAGCTTGCCCGCGCTTTGCAAAAATTTGAGCACTAAGTTTAAAAATTTATATTGATTTCCCTAAACCCATGGGATTCAAGAAAAAACAATTCATCGACTTCATCCTGGAGAATGACATCATCGGCTTCTTTGAAGAACCAAAGACACTCAGTTCGGGCAGGCAGTCAAGCTGGTACGTGAACTGGAGGATCATCGCGGACGACGTCTTTTTGCTTGACCAACTCACGGACTTCGTCCTGGACTTTGCCCATGATAAGGGAATCGAGCCTGACTGTTTCTATGGGGTGCCCGAGGGCGCAACAAAGCTCGGGCTATTCACCCAATATAAATGGGCCACCCGCTCACCGTCCTATGGCAAGCACAGTCATGCGCTTCCAATGGGGAGGGGCAATCCAAAGCAGCACGGAGCGAAACGAGACAGGTACTTCATCGGAGAACCCCGGGATTCCATTGCACTGCTTGAAGACGTCACCACGACTGGTGGTTCTCTCATCCGGACCATAGACCAGCTCCTGGAGGACGACAAGTCAGTGCCTGTAGCAATCGCTATGACCAATCGCATGGAATTGACTCCTGAGGGATACAGCGTGGAAGATGCGATCCAGAGTCGTGGGGTATCATACTTTGCCCTGAGCAACGCCTTTGAGTTGCTTCCGCCAGCCTATGCAAAGAAACGCCCCGGTCCAGAGATCGGCAGATCCATTGAACACGAGTTTCAAGAATACGGCATCGCACCCCTGAGACTGTGAATCCTAGGCTGTAACCTGTTGGGTAGTATGCGCGTCAACCAGATCTGGGTTTTTTCAAGGCAATATATAGAAACATCTTTTTTTTAAATGAATGAGGGTATCCAGTCGATTTAATCATAATCAGAGATAATACTTCTCGCAAAAGAGCTTGGATATAAAGATACCTGGTCGAGTGTGGTGGTCCAGTGATGAAGGGATTGAAGAAGCATAGAGAGATACAAGACTTGGATGCAAAGGAAATATAGCTATTTCAAGTCTTATCACATGAGATTGGCAGAAGATTTTATTGCAAGAGCATTTTTACGGAGATATTGACGGAGAAATAAAATTAAATGATGAATTGTCTCAATTTCAATGGTTTGATATTGATGATCCAATTGGAACTCAATTTTGCATTCAATCAAAAAGATGTAATAAAAGATTTCATTGAATTCTGGAAACACTCAAATTAGTGGCAATGGATTTGTAAGTCCTCTGGTCAAAAGAACCTAACATCGATTATACGGCATATTTTTTAGGATTTTTAATATTCTAGCAAGTAGAAAAATATTGTATACTAAATTAAATTGATAATTTGTATGGGGAATAAAATCATTTATGTATCATTATTACTAATCTTAATAATCATTGCTGGATGCACTACCAAAACAGACCAAAATACAGAAAAACCAGATGGTAGTAGAGAAGAGAATATATTATCCAAACAATGCGATCAAGTCGGTGAAAAAAGGAATAATTGTGAATGCCTTAAAATTGCCCAAGGAGTTGGTTCTATGTGGGTATGCAACAATGAAATAAAATGTGGCGATGAAGTAAAATCTATTGAATTATTCAAGAAAAATAATTGTGAATGTCTTGTTGCTGAAATGCCTGGCTGTGGATTTGATAGTTCCACTGGATTGATTCAATGCGGAGCACTTGAATGTAAATAATGATTTTATTCTGAAAAAGAGAATCCTAAAACATACGCTACACTCACTTCGTTCGCTTGGAAACGCTGTGCTTTCTGGCTTTCCCCTCACCCTCATTTAACACCCCAAAACGTGTTTCTCGCAGATAATTCTGGGTTTTTGCCATCAGTCCCCTTAAGTGAACCTCACCTCCGAGACACTTACTAAAGGGGGCAGAGGCACTACGGTTTGGAGGGCAAAATGCAAGGAACCGTGTATGACAAGTATAGAAAAATCTTCAGGGCAGTAAAACCCTATTGAAAAAGAAGAAAGGCAATGAGTTTTCCGGTTGGGACTGCTTTCGCGCTCAAATGCGAGTGTCAAATAGAAATCTCACTGAAATAAGTGGCAAAGCATCAAACTTGGGTTACAAAGGTATTTCCCCTTTTTGGATTTATGACATAAATGTTTGGAGGAAACTGTTGTTTTTGAAATTTAGTTCTTTACTTTTTTTTTGATTTTTCAGAAATTCTTCCTATCCAAACTGTCAGAAGGACACCAACTATTGTAACCAAAATAGCATAAACTAACAGTGGGAGGATCCGTTCTGCATAATATTTATGAAAGATTCCTTGAATTGCGGAATTCCAGGCTAGTCCAACAATAAAACCCGTGGCAACTGTAATTAGGGCTGAAAGTTTTTCAATTATTTCTTTTTTCATAATATTTTCTCCAAAATTTTGAAATGAACTATAACAGATACAAAATTTTATAGTTTATAAATTTTCTTTTTTTGGGTTTTGTGTTATCCAGAACCTATTTCCCTTCGAGAATATATGAGAGAATGTAAAACTTACCAAAAAGAAAGTATCAAAAACCATTATTCAAATGGTTGATTCATTTTATCTCTTTGTGGTTCATGAATGGATGTGATTGTATGGGTTGTGTTGCATAGTTAAATCTTATGGGGCTATTCATTTTTAATATCTGTCTTAGTAATAGTTTTATTCATCTTATATTTTGAATTGAGAAATGAGTGTCACAGAAAAACTATTATATGAAATAATCATGAGAAACAATTATGTTTAAGGATAATATTTATTGGTAAAAGGTTCAGGGTTTTCTACCAGAACACAACAGGATAACAGCTGAATACAAGCCTGTTGAAAAAACAATAATGTACAACAATATTAAAATCCGGTTTGATGAATACAAACCCTGGAAGAAATCTGACACGTCTATTGTTATATTTCATGGTGTAGGAGGCAATGGGAGATTGCTGTCCTTTATCGCAATACCCTTATTGAAAGCTGGATATAATGTTATCTACCCTGATCTTCCCGGTTATGGATACACAATGTATTCTGGAGATTTGGATTATGCTATGTGGGTTGATGTTGGTTCATTTATGGTTAACAAAGAAATGGAAAAAGGAAAAAAGATATATCTGTTTGGCCTTAGCGCTGGAGGCATGTTGGCTTACAATGTTGCCTGTAATACGAAAAAGATAGCCGGTCTGATTGTTACTAATATACTGGACAACAGATATCAGATTGTAAGGGATTATTCTGCAAAAAATAGATTTCAATCCAGGATCGGCATCAAAATTATGGGCATGATCTCTGTTTATTTACAAAAAAGAATCAGAATTGCTGTTAAAGAAGTGGCAAACATGAGAACAATAGTAAATGACAAAGAACTGATGAAAATTCTTATGAGAGATAAAGTGGGTTCCGGGATTTCTTTTTCCTTATATTTCCTACTTAGCATGATAAGATATATCCCTTTGGTGGAACCAGAGGATTTCTCCCTATGTCCTGTCTTATTGGTTCATCCGGAGCAGGATATGTGGACCCCCGTTGATATCAGCAAGTTGTTTTTTGATAGGATAAAAGCTCCAAGATGGTTACAGATGCTTAAAAATGCCGGCCATTTTCCTATTGAATCACCCGGTCTACAGCAGTTGGAGAAGGAATTGCTCAGCTTTATTGAGAATGGTATTCACCCCACTTATAGCTAGCCGCAACTGCTCATTCCTCCTTACAGGCTCGATTCCCCAATGCGTTCAAAAATCTAAACTCCGTAAAATGGTGCCCTGAGGAATCTTTTATAAACAAATGATTCTGTCATATCATGATGTTCAAAAGAACACTCAATATTGTGATAGCTATCGCCATAGTCTACATTGTCTTTGGCATATTCCTGTTCGTTAATCAGAGGTCCATCATCTATCATCCGAATGATCAGGATTTCCATCAGTGCAGTGGATTCGAAAGCTATGAAAAGCTCACTGTTAATGGCACACGATTTTATTTTAAAGCCAACCAGGATAATCTGATAGTGTATTATCATGGGAATGCCGGTTCTGCATGTGACAGAAGCAAAATAAGATCCGTATTTGAAAAGGCAAATGCATCAGTGATGTTTGTGGAATATACCGGCTATTCCAACGATAGTGTTGAACCTTCAAAAGAACGCATCCTTGAGGATGTCAGAAATGTCCATCAATACGTGGATGACTATGAGAACATAGTTGTCTATGGCCAGAGTATCGGTTCTGCTGCTGCGAGCTATCATGCATCCTTAGGCCATGTGGATGATCTGATATTGGTGACACCCTTTGCAAAACTGGCTGATGTTGTACAATCGAAATACATGATGTATCCGGCATTTCTCTTGACAGAAAGATATGACAACAGTGAGTGGTTGCAGCACTACGAGGGCTCTCTATTGATTGTTCATGGGGATAATGATATGGTGATACCCAATAGGTTCTCCAAAGATCTGTTTGAAAATGTTCCAACAAAAGACAAAAGGTATGTCTTGATCGAAGGGAGCGGCCATAATGATCTGTGGTCTTCCTCTGTATTTCGTGATACGATACGAGACCATATTGACGCAGCAGAGTAAAGGTTGTTTCTTCCTTTGAGCTGCACATAAAAAATATCTTGACTTACTCTTGATTCCAGGTCGCGTGCTCCAAATGTTGAGTACTGTAGAAACCTCTCCATATCCTCCAGTTTTACTTAGTCATTCTAGGTGTCCAAAACAGAGGATAAGTATCCATTTTCTGCTTATCCAAGCTTTTCTCGCTGCTTTTTTTCTGGCCAAAAAGTTTGTTGTGTCTTTTTATCCACAATTCTTTGAGGCGTGTTTTTGTTCTGTATGTTATTGCATGACATGAACCACAAATCTCTACCAAATTATCTTTCAATTTGTTCTCATGATTACCATCAATGTGGTGTTTGTGAAATGTTTCAGGCATATCCTCGCCACAAATTGGACATATTCTCTTATTTCCCCTCTCTTTTATCCATCTCTTTAGAAATGGTGCTATAGCATGTGTATAGAATATCCTATTTCTTTTTTCTGTATTTCCGACATCAACGCGCCATTGTTCTTTCCCCATTAAATATGCTTAATTATGATGGCGCTATAAAAATATTGTGATGAGGTCTATTTTCTATGATCATCCTGACAATTAAAGCCTTTCTTTGATTAGATTCAAAACCATTAATTAATTTGCCTCCTCTAAAGATGAGATTCATTAGAGTTTTCTGGAAATCAATTGGGTCAACTTTTTTGTTCCCCTAAGCCCAAAAGCAAAGAATTCTCAAGAATTAAGCTTTTTAAGCTGCTTTTTCTCCTTAGCAAAACACTTTTTGCCTTCCTCATAGACCTGCAGGTTTTGTGCAAAATCCATGATCGTCACATTCAGCAGCTGCGGTTCTATCAGAACATGGGGGGTGTGCTTTGCAAGACACACCTGGGTACTCATATGTTCCATGATCTGGACCGTGTGGGCCAGGATTTCGAATATATTGGGTTCCTTCTCCTTTTTCCACATCTCAGAAAAGTGCCACTTGTGTTTGCTATTCATAATCCCCACATCAGTGGAGTTATGGGTGTTCTGTTGCTTGATTTTCACTGGCGGGTACAGGTTCACCGCAACTTTTCGTCGAGTGCGAAGCAAGTCCAGCGGCAAAGGATTGACCAGGCCTCCATCCACCAGAAGACTGTTGCGATATTTCACGGGTACAAATATTCCTGGGATTGATATGCTTGCGCGGATGGCAAGCATCAGGTTCCCTCTCCGAAATACCACCTGTTCTCCCTGGTCATAGTCTGTCGCAACGATTGCAAGTGGGATGGGCAGGTCCTCGATACGGGTGCCCTGCGGGAAATATCTCTCCAGGAAACGCATCACTTTTTTCCCTTGCAGGAAACCTGATTTTGGGAATACAAGGTCTGCATACGAGAAAATCTCGCGTTTTGTCATCTTGAACAGGTCGTTTTTGAACTGTTCCAGTTTTCCCGCACAATACAATGCACCGATCAGTGCCCCGATGCTTGCCCCTGATACCTGGCTGATGGTGAATCCTTCTGCAAGCAACCCTTCAATGATTGCGATATGTGATATGCCGCGGGATCCACCGCTTCCAAGACAGAGGCCAACCTTCATACATACCTTCTCGTATTCATTCTTTATAATCTTTATGGAGCTTGAATATGATAAACAAAGGCAGTTTCTGGTACTTGTCAAGCCCCTCAATCGGTTGTGGTTCAATGCACTCAACGATCCTGAATCCTGAAGAGATAATCTCGGTAATGATGGCTGAGAATGGCTTGTGATAGTAGCTCACCTGGAAATCATCAAACCAGGTCTCAAAGACCTGCCGTGGGTTCATGTAGTCTCCATACACCCGCAGTTCCCCTGTCTCCTTGTTCTTGGTGAATCCCAATGCACGTCCTCGTTCTGTGTTCGTCTCCCACGTTTCTCCGCTCCAGTATGCGGGGTTGTGGGTTGAGAACAAGAAGAATCCATCACTCTTTAGCGCTGTTTGGACTTGCTCGAACACCACCGTCCAGTCCTTGACATAATGCAGCACCAGGCTGGAGTAAACGATATCGAACTGGCGCTCAAGGGTTATCTGTTCCATATCCATCACATGGAACTCAATTTCAGGGTAGGACTCGCAGGCTTTCGCGACAAGACCTTCAGAGAGATCGATGCCTACGACTTCTGCACCGCAAGAGCGCAGGTGCTCGCATTCCTCGCCTGCCCCGCAACCGATGCACAGGATGGATTTTCCTGAGACATCACCTAAGGCTGTGTACATGGCGGGTTTCTCAAGCATTGAATGCACAGGTCCCTTATTGTCCAGCCATTGTTGGTAGTGGCTGGAATATTCTTCCATGGTTCGTTTATCCGTAGGCATACTCTTCTGCAAACCTTCTTTTGTTTAAAAAATCTTTAAGACTACTGTCCGATAACAAACATCTCCGAAATCTTTATAAAGGTAACACAAACAATATAGCTTATGTACAATACTTATCTGCACCAGAGATCAGATACCCTGTATACACACCGCAGCAGCCTAGGTCATGTGCTTGGAACCCTCTCAACAAACCGATACCCGTCCCTTGATAGTTTTATGGGATCATTGTCGGATGATATGAAAACCGGAGGGCCCATTCTGCCCGTCCAGCAAGGTCCCTTTGTTGAATTGAAGCCAGAGCCTTTGGATCCTTACTCAATCCTAAGGCAAGTCTTCCCCTCCGACTATGTACTGGAGGCCCCTGAGACAATCAACGCCCAAAGGATTATCAACAGTCCTGGATCTTTGTGGCCAAAGGTTCCTATCCTCTCTGAAGAGGTGATCTCCGCGCAGCTTGATGTGGCCCGCGGCATTGAACATGAATTGCTCCTTTTCTCCTGTCCTAGAGTCACTGATTCCTCACAGTCCTCTCTCACCCGCATCCATGAAGCCCTGGAAGACTATGGGTACAGGCCACTTCTGGAGTATAACCGAGCCGAGGGTCCCTATACATTGCATGTCCATACAAGATAGTCATTTCTTATAGAGTTTCTTGATGATCTCTGTCACCGGCGGCTCCTTGATCTCGATGTCCTTGATGCGTTTACCCAGTCGGATCTCCTTGATGATACCATCCAGGTACTTGTTTGTTGTATCAGCCTCCAGCATGAAGCTGTAGGGGGAGTATTGTTTTCGTATCGTCACATCAGGCATCTTCCTCAGTTTATCCGTATCGATAGCCTCATAATAGCTCACTGTTATGTACTTCTTGCGACCCACTTTGAGCTTTTCAATTGGGTTATCAAACACGATACGGCCATGGTTGATGATGATCAATCGATGGCAGAGATTCTCGATGTCTTCCAGATCATGGCTTGTGACAATGAATGTCTTTCCTTCCTTGTTCATTTGCTTGATGAAATCCCGGATGGTCTCCTTTGCGAAGATGTCAAGGCCGATCGTAGGCTCATCCAGGAACACAAGGTCAGGATCATGCAGGAGCGCCATCGCGAACTCGCAGCGCATGCGCTCCCCCAATGACAATTGCCGTGCGGGACGTTTCATGACATCCCCTATATCCAGCAGTTTTGTCAGCCGCTTCAGTTGCCGCGTGAAGACAACATCATCTATCCGGTAGATTGTCTTGTTGAAATGGAATGCATCGACCGCTGGAAGGTCCCATATGAGCTGTGATTTCTGTCCGAACACAACTCCTATGTGTCCGACGTAATCCTTGCGTTGTTTCCAGGGGCAAAACCCCATGGACTCCACATCCCCCCCATCCGGATACACAACCCCTGATATGATCTTTATGGTTGTGGACTTGCCAGCGCCGTTTGGGCCCAAAAAACCAACAATCTCACCCTTTGGGATGTGAAAGGAGATTCCTTTCAGTGCTTCAAACACTTTCTTTTTCCTCACAATCAGGGACTTCATTGCTTCCAGGAATCCCTCGCCCCTTTCATGGGATACAAATTGTTTCTTAAGATTCTTGACTGTTATCATCTTAACCTCCTGCACTTGCGTACTGTTTGATTGTCCGAAACCATGCGTACAGCGCTATTGTGATAAGCACCGCAAGGCACACCGGAGCGATCATCATGTCCCACGAGTAGGTGCCGAACAGGGCTTGGGCCGGCAGATAGCCTGCTATAAATATGGGGATGAGCGTTGTGAAAAATAACCCTGCTGCCTTTGGGTAGATTGACTTCGGATATTCTCCCACAAGTTCGATTATGTCAGCGAGCTCGTAGATCCGCCACGTTTGTATGACCTTGAATACCACAGCGGATAAGGTAAGGGCAAACACGAAGTACATCCCCAATGCCATGAACATGAGCACAAGCATGCCTAAGACTCCCATCAGGGTGAAATCCAGGTGGGACAATGCAAACCCCATCACCATGAGTCCGCCGATGAATTTTGCGATATCCTCTGCGTCAAATGACTCGCAGATGAACATCCACAAGGTGTTTCGCGGCTTCAAGAGGGTCATATCAAATGTTCCTTTCTGCAGTTTCAGGTTCGAATTCCACACAATACCGTGGAAGGAGAAGAAACTGAACCCCTTGACCGTCATTAGGATACCTTGCATGAGAAGGATTTGGTACAGTGTCCAGCCGGTAAACCCCGCAGTGTTGTGATACATGATATACGCAAAGAACGCGGGTATCAGTTCCAGGACGAACATGGCAACCAGGGAAATCAGATACTCTCCCCGGTAGGCCATTCGTTCAGCGATGCGAAGCTTTGCCGAATGCAGCCACATCCTCATGCTCCCACCCCTGAGAATCGTCTTATGGCCCGCTGCCAGACCACTCCTGCAATTACTGCCAGTATCAGCACCCACATGGCTTGCATCCCCAAAGCGTGCCATACCTCAGCCCGACCAAGGTAGATCATTGTGGGTGTATAGGCGATATGCTGGAATGGAAGCACCGAAAGGATCGATTGCGCAAGAGGTGGGAACAAGTCGATCGGTACCAGCATCCCTGATGCGAGCTGGACCCCGAATTGCACAAGCCAGGCAAATGAGCGGATATTGACGAACCAGAAGGCCAGGCTGCCGATCAGTAAGAACACCAGGTAGGATATGATGAATGCCATAGCACAGGATACGACAAAGAAGAGATAGGATCCACCAACCAGGTGCTCTCTGAAAAACACCAGGAATATGACAAGCACTGGCACAATCTCTACAATCACTGCAAAACCTCTCATGGCAATCTTTCTCATAAGTTGCAGCCAGACAACATTGGCAGGTTTGAGCATGTGCACGATGAAATTACCGTATCGTATCTCCCGCTCCAGGAACTGATGGATCTCATCATAGGTGAAGATAGACACAAAATTTGTGATCATGAAGTAACTGATGAGCATCGAGAGGCTGAATCCTTTGATGCTGTCGATCGCATTCATCTGGAAAAGCGCTGACCATATTGTGATGAGGACCAGAAAACGCAATGGGGTTATAAGTACTGTAAACATCATCTGTGCCCGGTAGGCCATTGCTTCTTTCCAGTAGAACTGCGCCAGATGGAACATATCTCCGGCTAAACTCGGCTCGTTTAAAAAGTTTCAGGTAGATGCATTGATAGATCTGGTGATCTGCTTTAGGATGCAGGTCTTTTACCTAGGTTAATAGGTGCCTCTTGTATTGGTTTTGAGGCAACACTTGCTTGAAGAAGTGTAATCGCTCTCTGGGAGTAGTTATGGATATGGCACGATTTGGTCACAAACTTTATTAATGAATAAAACTCGCAGATAAGCGATGAATCAATGGGATGCATTCGCGCACGAGTATGACCAGCTTGTCGGGGATACTGGTGACTTCTACCACCGCAAGTACCTTAATCCCCGTGTTCTCAGCATGCTCGGGGACATCACCGGCAAAAAAGTGCTCGACCTTGCGTGCGGCAACGGCTATTTCACCCATATCCTGTCAAACCGGGGCGCCAGGGCAATAGGCGTTGACTACTCACATGAGATGATAAAGCTTGCTCAAAATCATCACAAAGGTGACTTTCGGGTAGGAAATGCAATCAACCTCTCGATGTTTGGGAATAGTCGGTTTGACATAATTGTTGCCAATATGGCTCTTCATGATCTGAAGAATGTCCGTGGTGCCATAAAGGAATGTGCACGGATCATAAAGAGGAATGGCCGGTTCATATTCTCCATACCTCACCCTGCCTTTTATCTTTCAAAACGTAAGAAGGACAGCGAATATGTGAAGGAAGTCAGGAGGTATCTTTCAGTATTCAGTATAGCGCATCCCATATATGCAAACGTAGGCCACAATCACCGACCACTGCAATATTATTTTAAGGCACTGTTCAAGAATAGCTTTGTGGTGTGTGATTTCATTGAGATGCCTGTCAAGCATTCTGGCACTGATAAGGTCGAGGATCCGGAGCTTCTCAGGTTCAAGGGTGAGATCCCTACCTTTCTTATCGTTGAGGCACGATACATTTGATTGGTTCGATGAGTTGCCCTGTGTGGGTGATAGGACTAATTGACACATCCATCATTCCATTGTTTCCCTTCTCTGCTGTAAGGCTTCCTGGGTGGACAATCGCTGGTCAGGTGTGTGGGCCTCAGCAAATGTCACTAACTTTCTTATATTGGCCTGGGGCCAGAGGTCACGGATTCGTATCAATTGAATGGTCTAGATGAGAATGGCAGGTATTGGCTTTACCCAAGAACCTTTCCTTATTGAAGGCTTGGGTCTCTTTAGCACCAATGTTTGTCGTGGCTCTTTGTGAAGGAGTCCCTAGTCTGGAGGCCAACAAGCGCAAAGCAGAGTCTGCTCAGAGAACTGAAAGGTCGCTCATTAATGAGATCCATAGCGTATGACCAGGTCCTGCCGTATTTTGAATACAAATGGCAAAAGCCAGTTGGTTCCCGGTGTTATCAGGCATAATAGTGACAATACCCCTCTAAGGAGGTGCTTGGGTACCCTGACTGCTGACCCATAGCTCTGCGTGTTCCAATACACTCTCTCCTTGTAATTCATAAGAATTCAATGAGTTTGTGTTTTTTTTATATTTCACAAGAAAATGTCCAGTGTTGCTGTATCTATTTATAAATTATGTCTCCATTCTCGTTGAATTCTCGAGTTATGGACTCTATGGCCTTCGTTTTCCTCTTCTGCTCGGCTGGGAGAAACATGACGAGCCTAGTCTTCCAAATGCAAAATGGCTTTAAAATTGAAGATACAAAGAAGAAAGCTCTTTTGACTGACGGTGGAGAATCATAGATACTTATATTGTTGGGAAATTATTGTAGTGTGCCTTTATTGAATTCTTCGCAGTTTTTTCAAAACTGCCCGACCACGCTGAGCTCTCCTCTCTTTGGCCTTGGAGAGTTTAATAAGGCAAAATGAAAATTCTCGCCACACCAATACCGAATTCTAAAATAACTTTTGTAAAATGTAAGGTGCTTCAGAGCCTGAACACCAAGAATTCAAGGGTTTAACAGTCCAGAAAGGGGACCCGTTTCAAAAATCCTGGGTCGTCTGTGAGCCATGAAAGACGACTAAAGGGCTAATACCGGCGACATTTGGGCATATGGCAAGTTTAACTAAATAGTAGCAACAGGTGTAGAAACATTTATAAACCAACTCGCCCTACTTTCCTGTTAACATCTAAGGGCGCAAAATACTATGGGCTTGGAAGATACACTTCAGGAGATGTATGATGAGGTTTCAGAACTATCCATAAATATGGATGATTTCCGGTGGGTATGGATAGAGGACCTTATCGCTGATGAGCAGACCCGTATAAAACAGATTCTTGGCAAGGACATAAGCCAACCCTATGAGAATCTTCTTGCAAGGATCAAGGAAGGTGTCCATGTCCATAAGGGTGCTAGTGAAGAGCTGATCATCCAAAGACCTTACTTCAAGATTGCTAATAAACTTATTAATCTATACAGGCAATTCGGGGAGAGTGATAATCTTGTCAAGGTACAGAGAGAACTGCCAGGGTATCTTGAGAAGAATATCGATGAAGGAAATTACAAGGCCTTTCTCAATAACATAAGGGAAATTGAAACAGCAAATATCGGAGAGCTTGAAGTAACTCTATATTCCAAGCTATTTGGGATAGATAACAGCAATCTTATTGATAAGGATGGTATTCCTATCCGCGATTATGTTTATCTGGCAATACACAATAAGGCCTGGGGAAAGTTCAATTCATTGATGGGAGTAATTGATAATCTAAGGGATGAGAAGAGAGAAGAAGACAAAATCTATGATTTTGTGAACTTGAGCATTGAGAGAGCCTTTTATCATAAGATAATAGGTGAGAAGGATGAGGCCATAAGCAAACTAAAAGAGATAAAGAGCTTTCCCTTCCATCCATTATTCTTTGAGTTCGGATCAATGATGAAAGATCTGAATGAGGACTATGATTACCGAAATCATATCAAGAGATTTATGGACGCAGCTTACGAGGAGTCTAAGTTAGGTTGCATTAGCCTCCTCTCTCATCTTGTGGGTTCACACCGGGGAGAGTGGGTGAATCGGCACCGTGAAATTATTGAGGAGTTGGATAATCCTCGAAAAACAGCTGGTTGTGAGAAGGTACATCTTGAGATGCTTATGAATTACATCCCACAAATCATTCATGAAAAAGTGGATGACAGGATGGCGCTGTATTCATCAATCCTTCAATGCATACGACCATTATCAGAAAAACTGGATCCAGAGACTTTCAATCCTGTTCTGGAACATATACGAGATTTCGCGTTGGAGGAATTTCCTCTTGGTTCTAATGTAGAGGAAGACCGAGCTTCCTTATTTCCTGGCTTGATCGGAAGCTATGCGAAGATAGGGAGGACAGAAGATGCAAGGTTCCTTATGAATTATATGCGATCTTTCACTATGGTAAGAAAAGAAGAAACATCCCTCTTCAAAAAGCCAGGGCATCCTTTGCTAGTGAGCGCTGAGGAGGAGGCTTACCTAAGTGAATACTATCTTCGTGATGATGATTATAGTATCAGGGCCTTTCAAAGCGTGATTGATTTAATCAAACCCAATATTGATTTCGTTTCTTTGCGTCAAAAATGGTTCAAGCCTATGGATTATAAAAGGATTGATTATATCAATAGGGAACTGAGAAGGCACGCGAATGACCTAATGGATGAAGGACGTATTCATGAAGGCTTGAATCTACTAAAGGAGATCCAACAGGAGGAGAAAGAGCTTAAGGAGAAGAATCCGGATCATTTGTATCGTAGTGAACTTGATGCTAATTTTGGGCTGATTGATCGACTTGTAAAAGCATACTGCAGGCAGAATGAGGCACTTCTAAGACAGAAGCGTTTCAATGAGGCGGTATCAAATATCCAGGAAATGCGCAAATTGGTCAGGAATCATGGCATCCTGGACTATCATGCTGTTCGATGCTACCAGACGGCTAATGATATAATATTCAGGATAAAGGAGGAAATACCTCAATATCTCGATGAGATACTAAGTTTTGATGAGAATATCACAGTTGCAGATGCTGTGCTCGTAAAGAAACTTGGAAGCGGTGTATCGGGAAAGACTTATCTTGGCTATTCCCCCTACATGCACAAGGAGCTTGCTATCAAGGTCATGGATTCTTTGAATGAAGAGGCCAGGTTCCTTGCCGGCCTTGACCATAAGAACATCGTGAGGATATATTCTGCTGGCAAGGGTCATGCCAGCAAGGACGGCTTCAGGAAGTATGCTATAGTTATGGATTATGTTGAAGGAAAGACACTTGCTGAGATAATTAACGAAGGAATTGAAAAAAATCAGGCCATAGATTATTCCAGACAATTGCTCGAAGGCATAAACTATCTCTATTCCAATAACGTCTTCCACAGGGATATCAATATGAGCAATGTGATGATTGCTAAGGATGGTGTCCTGAAGATAGTGGATTTCGGAATAGCTGCGAGCACTTCCAGTGGACCCAAGGACAACAGGAGATACGGGGGGCCAAGCGACCTGTTCTCATGGGGTCTTATAACATACCAGATGATGAGCGGAAAGCACCTGATACTTGAAAGGAGCGATTCACTGGACAGTCAACTCTACGCCGATGAGGTAGAGAAGATGAAGTCCGATATATATCAAGAGGATGGAGCCTTAAGAGCAGATTATATAAATCGGTTAAATGCTATACCCTCTCCTTTGAATGAATATATTGCAGTCTCATTCATAGCCAGACCCGATAGGCACGAGGAAATATTGGAGAGGCTAAGGATGAATATGCGTCATCTGCATAGTGAGGATTTCGGGCGCAGGAAAATAGAACCGTAGAAATCCCTTTTTATCGGCAAGGACAGCGGGTGTCAAGGAACGCCCTTCACCCACAAAATGAAAATTCTCGCCACACCAATACCGAATTCTAAAATAACTTTTGTAAAATGTAAGGTGCTTCAGAGCCTGAACACCAAGAATTCAAGGGTTTAACAGTCCAGAAAGGGGACCCGTTTCAAAAATCCTGGGTCGTCTGTGAGCCATGAAAGACGACTCTGGGACTAATCACGTCCACATTTAGAAATCCACGAGTATTAACTAAACAGTGACAACAATCACAACCTTTATATATAAGCTGTTCACACTCCAGCACTATGCCAGATATCCAGGAACTAAACCCTTTGGATGAAGCCCTTGCCCAGGCTGCAAAGCATGTCAAAACCCTCTACTACATCGAACCCACCAACGAAGACATACAAAAGGAAGAGTTTCTCGAGGGTAGGATCCAAACCCCCCGCTTCACCTATAAAAAGGCAGAATACGATACCAGACAGATGGCACAAAGACTGTCATCAATGGAGGGATCAGACAGTGAGTTAGGGTGGCTTCTGGAAAGGAAGAAAAGTGAGATACTGCTGGAGAACAAGATCATCGCAAACCTCAGTGATGAAGATATTATCCGGGAAGCATCAACCACCTTGTATGGTGTTCCAAGTGAGAACCTGGTCTCCCATGCTGATGAGTTGCTCAACACCCTCCCAAACATTGATCCTGAAAAGCCCGTATCCGCAGAGACCCTCAGACAGGCGTTGCAGGAAGGACTCGATGACCATGGCTTGGACTGGACAGTTGAATTCTCAGATAAGAAACTGGTTACCGTCTATCCCGCTGAAAGCAGGATCACGATCTGCAGGGACAGGAGTTTCGCAAAAGACAGCCCCGAGCGCCTGAAGGTGCATGAAGTACAAGTCCATGGCCTCAGGGCTGCCAACGGCTACATGCAGCCCCTCAGCATATTCGCACTGGGACTTCCAGGGTATCTGCCCACCGAAGAGGGGCTTGCTGCCTATGCCGAGGAGGTCACAGGCAATACGGATCCGCAGATGATGAGAAACTACGCCTCAAGGGTCATTGCCGTTGATTCCGTCTGCAAGAACCTGAATTTTCGCCAGACCTTTGATAGGTTGAAATCCTATGACTTGTCCCATGACCAGGCATGGACCGCATCAGTCAGGGCACACCGGGCAGGTGGGTTCATCAAGGACCATGTCTACCTGGATGGGTACAAGAAGATCCATGAATATGCCGGAGATTTTGATACACTCTATGTGGGCAAGGTCGGGATTGAGGATGTGCCCATGATCCAACGCCTGGTGCGTGACGGGACACTTCTGGAACCCACCTACAGGCCAGATTTCCTCAAGGAACACTCGACATATCAGTAATTTTGTCGAGCAAGACCCATGGATCTCAATGGGTGAAGAGCTCTGGCTTTTTAGGGGCAACTCCCTTACACAAACCGTGTGCAACGACCTTTTGCAATGTCGTAAACTGTGGGAAGATTTAAGCAATTTTACGAACTTAGAAGTGGCAAGACATTCCACAAAGGATGCCTTTATGCTGATGCGTCTCCATGATTAATAAGGTGAAAAGTTGGTCGCAAGTGAATTGCTGCCTCGAGAATTTACTGGAATAAATGCATTGCTGAGAATGCCTGATCAGGCTGCTCAAATCCGGCAGATTTCTATAGATATTTTTGTTTATGGTCCTGAGGAGAATTCTGTTGATGGGGTTTCCAACCAAATTAACAGAGGGCTTTATTTACAATTGAGAGGTCAATAGGTGCCTCGAATACCTTTGAAAAGATATCAAAAATTATTCGTACTTCTCAACACCCGTGGGAAACCTAGATATAGAAAAGCAATGAGGCCGCGATATAGATGATGCCACCAACAATCAGGCTGCACATATTCATGCAGAGGCTGAGGATAAAGGAGCGCTTCACTGTCATTTTCCCGATGAAGTGGAGAAAATAAGCCTCAAACACGAAAGCGAAAAGCTCCGCAAGCAAGAGGGCAAGTCCTGCAGGCTTGATTAGTGGAAACACGAACCATACGATGGGAAGGGTGATCACGTTTGCTACTCCGACCCACATGACAACCCTCAGTGAACCCTTGAGCAATTTGATGATAAGCAACGCAACACCAAGTTCCAGGATTAAAGTGATGGCCAATGCAAAGAAGAAGTTGCGGATGTCCTCAAAGGAGTTGCTTTGCATGAACGGTGTTGTCTCCTTGATGATGATATCACCATCTGCCTGAAGGTCAGCGACAAAGGTGCTCCTGAAATTCTCACGAGTTGTCTCTGGTGAGACATACACCGTATCCTCCTCTGGAAGATACACTGCCAGCCTGAATTCAGAGGGCACAAAATAGCCGAAATGACACCGCGAGTCTGTGCACTCTCCACCCCAGGCCAAACCCGTGGGCCTCCAGGAACAATCTCTGCCTGCATCAGGTATGGAGAGATTCAGTTCAGGGATCATGTCGCTGACACCATATTGTTCCTCCTGGCAGGTCAGCATCTTCGCATTGAAGGTCCCGGGGATCTTCTGCCCCTCGAGTGTCACCTGGATGTCAGCCGAGGGTTTCGGCCCGATATCGGCGATAGCGATACTGCAGAGGATACAAAAGGCCAGGATCAGGGAGAGTCGTTTCACAGTCTTTTTTGCACAAATGAAATATTTAAAGCTACCGCTCACAGATCCTTTTCCAGCAGGATGCGGTTTTCCTCAACCCGGTCATATCCCTCCACCGCAGTGAAGAGGTAGCCCGAGCTGACAAGAAAGGAAAGCATTTTCCGCCGGGTGTTGCGTGTCTTGATCCTGATCTTTGTATAGCCTTGTTCCCGGGCCCAGGCATATTGATAGTCCATGAGTCCCGAAAGCACCCCTTGCCTGCGAAAGTCCGGATCGACTCCCGCCATCCAGCAATAGAGTGACCCGTCCTGGAAGCGGTCATAGGATACAATATACCCTGCCGGCTGGCCATCAACATAGGCAACCAGCGCGAGAGCATCGGCACATCGGTCCTCAAAATAGGCTGCATCATAAGGCCCGAATTCCGGGATTCGCGCGTTTGCCTGCACCACTTCTTCGATAGAGGCTTCCACGATTTCCATGCAACAAAGAAGCAGTCTTGCCTATAAAAAATCTACTACATGTACAATACAACCTTTATAAATCACTCAGAATGTCCCCCACACATGTCCTACACCGGCAACTGCATCGTCTGCGCCAATATGTGCGGAATCAAAGATTCCATTCAACCTGTGGCATACAGTAACCCACATCCCTTGTACACAGGCCCGTCCTATACCTGCACTGTCGCCCGCAACTACAACTCAGCCTACACCTCCCACAATTTCTATCGGTAATGAACCATCTTCAGCGATTTTTGAACAACTCAACAACGCTTTTAAATATGAATTTATATTCATAAACCCATGTGGACAAAACTGAACGTCATAAAACAGAACCTGGTCTGGTTTGTCGCAGCCTTCATGCTACTCGGCCTGGTCAATGGCTACCTCTTTCCCGGTGAGTACCTAAAACCCCTCATCATTCCCCTCACCATCCTCATGGTCTATCCCATGATGGTAAGCATGGACATGAAAGCAGTGTTCTCCCGATGCAGCTACAGGCTACAGCTTGCGACCCAACTCATCAATTTTGTCTTTATCCCCCTCTTCGCCTTCGGCCTTGGCCGACTCTTCTTCCCGGAACAACAGTATTTTGCCTTCGGCCTCCTCCTCCTGGCCTTGCTTCCCACATCCGGCATGACTATCTCTTGGACCGGTTTTGCCAAAGGCAACGCTCAGGTTGCAGTCAAGATGACAATCATCGGACTCATCGCCGGTGTCCTCATTGCACCAGTTTACGCCTGGCTTCTCATGGGAACCATGATCTCCATCCCCCTGGCAGGTATCATGAGACAGATCAGCCTGATTATCATCATCCCTCTTACGTTAGGTGTCCTTACCCAGTTCATGCTCAAGCGGTACATAGGTGAAGCCCGGTTCAATAAAGACATGAAACGCAACTTCCCCCTGCTCTCGCTATTGGGTGTCATCGGTATCATATTTGTTGCAATGTCACTCAAGGCACAGCAGATCATTCAGGAACCCTGGGTGCTCATACAACTGCTCATCCCATTACTCCTGTTCTACGGTGTCAACTATGCCATCACCTCATTCATCGGCAAGGTCTTCTTCAAACGTGAGGATGCCATCGCCCTTGTCTATGGCACTGTCATGCGGAACCTGAGCGTCGCCCTTGCGATCGCGATGACTGTCTTTGAGAATGGCTCAGACATGGCACTTATCATGTCAGTGGCATACATCCTCCAGATAAAATCAGCTGCCTGGTACGTGAAACTCAATGAAAGGATCTTTGGGGCTGCCCCTGAGTCAAAAGCGAAGGACCTCATGCAAGAGGGAATTTTCGCTCTGCAAAAGGATAGGGCACTACAGGATGCCACTCGCCTCCTGGATGAGGAGCATATTCATTCGGTTGCAGTCCTTGATAAGGAAAAGCCGCTTGGTATACTGACGTCACACCGGGTCATAAACTTACTTGCAGAGGGTGCCTCACGATCAACTCGATTAAGCCAGCTCGCCCTTGAACCACTGCTAAAAGTGAAAGCTGCAGCCTCAATACATAAGGTGATAAAAACAATGAAACGAAATCATAGCTATAAAGTATTGGTCATGAAAAATAACAAGCCCGTGGGCGTACTCACTGAATCGGACATTTTGAGGGATGAAAAATGAAACTGATAAATAAAGAGACGGATAAGCCCCCATTGGAGGTTATCAGGTTGATTAAGGATAACGCACACAAGTTTGAATTCATCATAAGAGACGTGTTTGATATGAATCAGCAGTTCCAGCGCCATGGAGTATCAACCGAAGACTTTGAATTTTATTCAATAATGGTGTGCAATCCTAAAAAAGCTTACAAGACAATGAAAATTGACCCTCGGAGAGGTGCAGTAATACTTCCACCAAAGCAGATAACAGTGTACACACAAAAGCGGACAATCATCTCCTACCTTGCCTTCACAGAAAATGATGCCCAAAGCATTCTGCCAGATGAGAGTTTCCAGAAGGGACTTGCCCAATCATGTGATAACATCATACGGTTGATTGAATCTGTGTTATGAGGCAATGCGTTTCTTTATGCTTATTCTCAGCAGGACCACCCGTTTCTCTTCATCTTATAGAACTTCAGTGTTAAATGGCAGGTTCCTGGCATACTTATCATACCGCTGCATGGATCTTTGTGCCTGCCTTTTATGGTGCTCCCATCTTCCTTCATGAGGTCAATGGCCTAAGATACCCTTGAGAGGGGAAGTTCATCATTCCTTGCTCTTTTGCAAATAGACAGACCACCGAGTTCCTTGCTTTTGTAATATAAAATTTTGTCCATGTAAGCGTGCATAAAAGAAGTACCCGTGCCATTATTGAAATCAGAGCCATTCATTGGTTTCTGCTGTGAAAACGAGGGAATTTCCAAAGATTTCATCACATAGCTCTATTTTGAGTAGGCGAGCCTGTCCTTTTCACAATGAGAGAATCTTTGATAATCTATGTTAAGACATATATAGAAATAATTGTCCCATAAAACCGATAATCTCCCAATACTTTTTGCCGAGCCTTTGTCTTTTTGGGAGGTCTAAGTTAGTGCGAGCTCTTCTATCTCCTCATAATTGGATTGTCCATTTGAATATTTTTTTACGCGGGTCTTTCTTTATGGTAGGATTACAAAGCATAGGCCCAAAGCAGGTGGTGTCAGGGAGATTGTTTCACGGACATTGATGATTTAAAAAGACATAAATATAAGTTCATCTCAATTATCTAGAGGTGAACTTATGAAATGCCCCCGATGCAATGGCCAATCAATTGTTAAGCATGGA
Organism: Nanobdellota archaeon; assembly: GCA_051819765.1. Classification (GTDB taxonomy): domain Archaea; phylum Nanobdellota; class Nanobdellia; order Woesearchaeales; family JACJVW01; genus JBNJGT01. The sequence continues at coordinate 528 of JBNJGT010000011.1, read as the reverse complement.
TATGTAAAGCGAAAGCAAGGTCTGACAAGTCGATATTTGTGCAAAGAATGTAGCAGAAAGTTCATTAGGGATGATGGTTTCAAGCAATTTCGCCATGACCCAAAAATCATTACTGCCGCACTTGATTTGAGAGCAAAAGGTCTTAGCTTAGCTGATGTTGTTGATCATCTTGATCAACATCACAACGTAAGGGTATGCCGCAAAACAATATCTGATTGGCAAAAGAAATTTGGGAAGAAGCTGAAAAGCTTCACCCAAAATTTGGTTCCACATCTTGGGGATGTATTTCATGCAGATGAAATGTTTTTCAAAGTTCGTAAGAATTGGCATTACTACTGGGATTGTATAGATTATCTTACAAAATTTATAGTCGCTGATCATGTAAGTGATGAGCGGAATGACAAAGAAGCAATTGAATTTCTTAACAAGATCAAAGCAGGAAGTCCAATACTTCCTGAAGAGATACATACGGATTGTTCGTATGATTATCCACCCGCTTTCAGGCGGGTTTTTCCAAGGAAAAAAATT
>JBNJGT010000010.1:0-34896 GCA_051819765.1 Nanobdellota archaeon | reverse complement strand
CGTGCCGCAGTCTGATTGACTGAATTCTGAATCTTTTGTTCAGTCTCTGTGATAGGACTTGTGAATTCATCGATATAGGTGGTTGCGGCTACTGAGAACTGGATACCATCTGCAGTGGTAGCATTGACAAGTGCGCAATACATGTATTTCTCCCGCATCTTACCGTTTGGATCCTCCCAATCATAGTAGCCAGAGGAGTCCTGATTCAGTGTGTTTTTCTCAATGATCGCAAAAAAATCCGGAAGCTTGTCCCTGAGTTTGTTCAAATCCAGGTTGACTGTCTTCTCTGAGGCATGGAACCGGTTTATGAGTGAGCTTGCTTCATGCACTGCGGTGTAGCCTGTATCACCAACCGGTTGCACAGCGAGACTCTTGAAATAGGGATCGTTCTGCAAATCTTCTACAGTCATCCCTGGATGATCCTTGATATAGATCTCTATTTGTTTGGCTGTGCTTTTAGCGCGTATGCGAATGACCTTCGATGCAAGGCCTGTCATGGCCGCAGTTGCGTCATCAACAGCCATCCTGCCCATAGACCGAGTATCCTGCAGATTCTGTTCTCCCAGTTCCTGGGCATCATTAGCCGCTGTGAATCCGATGTCACGTGCATCCTGTAGTGCAAGATATCCTAGTGTACCCAGTGGTATGACACTGACAATGAGCATAACCACAAGCATTTTCATAAGTATCGTTGTTTTCATTTTTCTTACCTTATTTCACCGCTACAGGTATTCTCTTATGTTGTTAGTAAAGTACGGATTATATATGATTCTGAAAAGAGCAGTATATAAAAGTTTCGCTTATTTGGAAGAGACTGCGGGTGGCTTTGGCGTCGACAATAGAAGGCAACTAGTGAATCACGGCTAAAAAGCTGGCATTTGGGTATGGAAGACTTGGCCCAAAACTTTATAAAGGTGGCTAATATCCTGTTACTATAGACGGTGATAACATGGGACGTATTAAAACAAAACAGATAAAACGAATAACCAATGACCTCTTAGCAAGTTATGGTTCACGTTTCACCAAAGATTACCTGGAAAACAGAAAACTTGTGGAACAGCATCTAGACATTCGGAGCAAGAAGTTGAGAAACACGATTGCCGGGTATTCAACCAGGATACTCAGGAAACAACTGGGACAGTAAGGACGGAGGTGTTAGCATGTCCGCAGACAATTCCATCTTTGTGGGAAATAAACCGTTTATGAACTATGTGACTGCGGTTGTTATGCAGTTCACGACAAAGAATGCTGAGACTGTGATCGTCAAAGGACGGGGTAAATTCATTTCACGTGCTGTTGATGTCGCAGAGGTAGCAAGCAAGCGATTTCTTGAAGGCCAGGTGGGCGTGAAGGATATCCGGATAGATTCTGAAAGCTTCAAGAACAGTGAAGGCAAGGATGTCCGTGTATCAATCATCGAGATAACACTTGGTAAATGATTATTTTTTTCCCAGTTTGAACTGAGTGACTGAGCTCTTGAGATTTTCTGAACCGTTTGCAAGATCATTTGCTGTATTTGAGACTTCCTGCATGGATGATGTCACTTCCTGAACACTGGCTGAGATCTCTTGTGATGCGGCTGCGGATTCAGAGACAATCTCATTGACTTTCTCCATTGATTTTTCAACCTCTTGGGCCCCATCCTTCTGTTTGGATGTACTTGCATTTATCTGTTTTATCTGGGAGGATACATTGGAGATCTTTGAGCCAATCAGCTCAAGGGAATCAAGCGCATCCTTGATGATGCTTTTTCCCTCGTCGAACCGCTTCGTTCCCTCCTTGATATCATGTACAGCATTCTTTGTGTTCTCGGTGTAGGAATTGATGATATCTTCGATCTGGCGCGTTGCCTTTTGTGATTCTTCAGCGAGTTTTCGGATCTCATCTGAGACAACCGCAAACCCTTTGCCGGCATCTCCTGCACGAGCGGCTTCGATTGCCGCATTCAGGGCCAAGAGGTTGGTACGCTCTGAAACAGAACTGATGACATTCACCACTTTTTTGACCTCATCAATCTTGCTGCCTAGATTCTCAACATTATTGGCGGCATCAGTCACTGTGCTACCAACTTTTTCCATGGTCTGGCCCGCGTCCTTTGCAGATTGCCTCCCTTTTTGGGCAGCAGAATCAACGGTCTGAGCTGATTGGCTTGCCCCGTCGGCAGCATCATGGACAGCGTTAATGGAGAGAGTCAATTGCTGTATCTCCTTTTTTGTGTTTTCAGTGAGAGAAGCAAGGTTTTGCGATTTCTGAGCGTTTTCCTGAACGCTTGCACTCACCTGTTGAGTGGAACTATTTATCTCTTGGGTCGCAGCAGAGAGATTCTCGGCATAGGATGAACCAGAGTTTGTGCTTTCCCTGATATCTTGCAAAATCCTGGAGAAATTCTCCATCACCTCATTGATGCTTCGTGAGATCTGGCCGAGTTCATCCCCAGATACGATCGGGCTCCTATGAGACATATCCCCCTCTGAAAGTCGCTTGAGGGTCTTACTGATCACATCGATGGGTTGAAGAAGCTGCCTCTGGCCAAAGTAGATAACAGGCAACACTACGAAAACAAATCCAAAACCACCTCCGAGGAGGATATGCTTAAAGTCAAAGTCGTACATACCGATGTAGGCAGCAATGGCAGCCACCAGGTAAAGCACATAACAGAGTAAAAGATTGATCTTGGTGATCAAGGACCACCCGAATCTTGAATACACATACAGACAGCCAGCTAGGATAAAGATCAATAGTATTGCCAAAGCTGCCACATATTGGGTAACGTCCATATTATATCGCGAATTGTTCTATATTCTTCTTTAGTTTCTCGGCTCCTTGCGCCAGGTTCGAGGCAGTCCCAGCAACACTTTCCATGGAAGAGTTGACCTCCTGGATAGCTGCTGAGATCTCCTGGGAAGAGGCAGTTGTCTCAGACACAATGGTTGTGACCTTTTCAATGGAGGAATTGACATTTTTTGAGGATTCTTCCTGGGTATTGACACTGGCATGGATATTTTCAATCTTGCTTGTCATATTATTGATGCCTTTGGTTATCATCTCAAGGGATGCAAGAGCATCATTTATGACCCGGTTTCCTTCCTCAAACCGATCAGTCCCATCCTTCATGGTCTGTACTGCATTGGTTGTCTCCCCAATGTACTCATTGATTATCTTTTCTATCTGTTGAGTGGCTTTCTGTGATTGTTCAGCAAGCTTTCGAATCTCCTCTGCCACAACAGCGAACCCACGGCCGGCTTCGCCTGCACGAGCGGCTTCGATTGCCGCATTCAGGGCAAGAAGGTTTGTCTGTTCTGAGACTGAACTGATGACATTTATCACTTCGCGCACATCTTCAATCTTGCCAGCCAGGGACTGTACATTGTTTGCGGCAGTGGTGATTGTCTGATTGATATTTCGCATGGTTTCCCCTGCGGTCTTCGCCGCCATGCTTCCTTTCTCGGCAGCTGCGTTTACCTCATGGGTCGCATCGTTAGAATCCTGTACGATCCCATTCACCTCTTCAATTGATTGCAGCAGGGAATTGACTTGTTCACGCGTGCTCTCTGTGAGTTTTGAGAGTTCCTGGGCCTTATCAGCATTCTGTTGGATGGTAGAGCTTACCTGCTCAACAGAACTGTTTATCTCTTCAGAAGCGGCTGATAGGTTTTCTGCATACTTACCGCTGAATGAAGCGGTGGCTTTTATCTTTCCGATAATCTCCACAAAATTGCCTACAATGATATTGAGCTTATGGGATATCTCCCCGAATTCATCGGCGTTGGTGTTCTCACTGACATTTCGTAGATCGCCCTGTGAAATCAGATTGAGTTCCTTTTGGATCTGCTGGATCGGCTCTATTATGAAACGTTTTCCCAGCTTTACCACAGGAACAACTATTGCAACAAAACCTACAATGCTGAGAATTACAACTTCTAAGGGAGAAGCATCACGCATGCCGACCCAGCCTGCCAGGGCGGCAACGATAAATAAGGCATAAGAAATCAAGGCATTCATCTTGGTAATGAGTGAGAACCGGTACCTGTAGAAAAATATTCCATTGCCTATCACAATCAATATGAATACTGTAGACATCGCAAGTATGTAACCTGTGAGATTCATGGCTTCCCTCTTTTTAATCTCTTTCGTCATTGTCATTTATATAAGTTTCGTAAAAACATTTATATTCTCCTGTGGATTTCGAGGGAGGATGAAACAGGTCATTCTCGTCCGTATGGATCTGAAGCTTCCAAAGGGCAAGCTTGCCGCACAAGTGGGACATGCATGTGTTGAGGCAACCCTGAAAGGCATCAAACACCAGCGGGACACGGTATCTTCGTGGCACAAAGAAGGCATGAAAAAAGTTGTGCTGAAGGTCGTGGATGAGAGAGAGATGCTCTCTTATATGCAACAGGCAAAGGATGAAGGGATCATGACAGCACTCATAACTGATGCCGGGAGAACCATAGTAGAACCGGGAACCCGCACATGTCTTGCAATCGGACCAGGAGAAGAAGAAAAGATTGACAGAATAACAAAAAAACTGTCCTTACTTTGAGAAGTTGAATTTTCCGACAGCCTGACGAAGGTCCTCTGCTGCCTTCGCAAGTTCCTGTGAACTCGATGCAACTTCTTCCATGGATGATGATGTCTCCTCAATGCTTGCAGACACCTCTTCTCCGCCAGCCGCAGATTCTTCTGCCACAGTGCTGACTTTTGAGATGGATTCGTTCACCTTACTGGTGAAATCAGTCTGGGTCTTGCTAAGCTCGACAACTGAATTAATCTGGCTGTCTACATTGTTGATGATTGCAGCAATCCCTTCAAGAGCCACCAACGCGTCACCAACCACACTGACACCGCCATCTACCTCTTTCACACTGGTATCCATGGAGCTGACTGCCTGACCGGTGGATTCCTGTATGCCCTGGATAAGTGAGGTGATCTGTTGTGTTGCTTTCTGGGACTCCTCCGCAAGCTTTCGGATCTCTTCTGCAACAACAGCGAACCCTTTTCCTGCCTCCCCTGCACGAGCAGCTTCGATTGCAGCGTTCAAGGCAAGGAGGTTAGTCTGCTCTGAGATATTATCAATAACATCAACAATCTTTCCTATCTGAGTGCTCTTATCACCCAGATCCTTTACCACTGACCCTACATTCGAGACCGTATTTTTGATATTGGTCATCTTTTCGTTGGCAGCGGTGGCTGATTGGTTTCCCTTTTTTGCATTCTCAGTAGCCCTGGAGGCGAATTCGGATATGCTGTTGAGACTGTTGGACACATTCTCTATTGCTCCGTTGAGTTCTTTTATGACCTTGACTGTGGTTTCAACAAGGTTGGATTGATTCTGTGAACCTTTAGCGATCTGCTGGATGGTCGATGCGACCTGCTGGGTAGAGGCATTCACCTCTTCACTTGATGAGGAAAGGCGCTCGGAGATCTGAGAGACGCGATCCATGTTGCTATTGATATTGTCAACCAAACCTTTGGTACTATCAATGAGACGATTATGGACCCGTACAAGCTTTGAGATCTCATCTTTTGACTTATCTTCGGTCAGTTTGGTCGTATAATCCTGTTGCGCCAGGCGCTCAAAGGCATTGACCACCGCATTGAGCGGGTTAGCGATGCTCTTGGCAAACAGGTAGATAAGCCCGAAGCCTACCAAAAAGGCTACAATTATCACGAGCATATTAGTCATCAGAAAAGACTGGAGGAACTGACCTGTCTCCTCTACACCTGCCTGAATCATCGCCTCCTTTGCACTCATGTAGTTGGTGAACCCGAGGAGCAGCATTGGGACTGCAAGAAGGAGCGTCCCTGCCAATACCATCTTTGCTTTCAAATCAACATGTTTTAGGAATTCCACTTACTTCACCTTCTTTTCTTTAAAAAGCTCGCCACGCGGACCATATACCTGAATATGGAGGGGCATCTTTCCCACTGCATGGGTCGCACAGCTCAAACAGGGATCGTAGGCCCGCACAGCCATCTCAATGCGATTCATGAGAGGCTCTGTAATCTCAGTGCCTCCTGTAATGAATTGTCGGGCGGCATGCATCACAGCAAGATTCATGGAAGGATTATTCTGTACCGTTGACACTATCATGTTAGCCATGGTCAATGAGCCGGTATCATCCGCTTTATAATGATGAATCAGGGTACCCCGTGGTGCCTCGATAACACCGATGCCCTCTCCACTAGCGATTTTTACGATCTTACGTGTATCAGTGCCTGTAATCTCAGGATCTTTTGTGATCTCCAGCCCACGCTCGATCGCATAGACCAGCTCTATCAGTCGTGCGAAATTGAACAGAAGTGTGTTTCCTGGAGCCCGACCATATTTTGCACGGAACTTTTGCAGTTCCTCGTTTGCCATGGGAGTTGCGATCTGATCACACACATTCAAGCGCGCAAGAGAGTTCACCCGATAGATACCATCAGGCCATCCGAATTTCTTGAGGTAGGGGAATTTGAGCCATGACCAGTTTTCCGTGCGTTCACTGATGTGATCAAGATATTCTTTCGGATTGAATTCCTCGACTTTGTTTCCGTCCTTATCAACTACCCTCAAGTCGCCGTCATACAGTTCTAGATTACCGTCCTTAACAAGACCCATATAATAGGAGGGGAATGTTGCAAATTTTGTGACAAAATTGTGATTCTTATCAAATATCATCCCTCCAACCTTCAAGGCTGTTTTTGCCAGTTCCAGGGCCCGATTGAGGTTCTCCTGAATCTTTTGAAGCTCATCCGGTTGGATCCCTTTACTTATCCCGCCAGGGATCGAGGTTACTGGATGGATCGCTTTTCCACCGAGGATATGATTAATCTCCTGACCCATCCTGCGCAGTTCAATCGCCTGCTTTGCAAGATTGGGGTTCGCCTCCAGGATCCCTAACACGTTCCGCTTTGCCGCGTCATCGGGGAAGAGAAAGTCCGGGCTTGCAAGGAAAAAGAAATGCAGGGCATGGGAATGAATTGTCTGCGCCATATGGTGAAGTTCCCGATATAGCTTAGCAGTGTATGGAATCTCGATGTTGTGGAGATCATCGGTTGCTTTGGCAGAAGCGAGATGATGGGAAATCGGGCAGATCCCACAGGCACGGGTGGTTATCCGTGGCGCTTCCCAGACTTTCCGACCTTGAAGAAACTTCTCAAACCCTCTGAATTCAATCACGTGAAACCGGGCGTCGGTCAATTCTCCATGATCATCCAGGTGGAGCGTAATCTTACCGTGGCCTTCCAGCCGTGACATAGGACAAATATTTACAACCTTTGACATTTTCATTCCTCTTTTGATAGCTTCTCCCGCGCTAACTGTTTCTTGGCAATCTCGTTGTGATTCCTTACGATAGTAGGTATAATGGATGAGGGCAGCGCATAGCGATAGAATGTCCCTGGCAGGTCTTCCTTGTTGATGAGTGCACCGATGGGTAACACAGGAGCCATTGCGTTGGTCATCTCGCATCCTTGCTCAATAGCTTCAGGGTTTGGTCCAAAGCAACCTCTACAGGGCATATTGGCATGGGTACATCTACCGCCGCATCCAGACCGGGTCGCAGGGCCCATACATAAGATTCCCTGTTCAAGGAAGCAAAGATCAGGGTCAATCTCAGTCTCAAGAACTGCATTGATACTCATAGTGATGAACTGCCTGTCCGCAGGGATTATCTTCTTGTGGGTCCTGTGGCAATCCTCACACAGGTTCTTGGTTGCCAGTTGGGGTTTCCTTCCCTCGAGGTATGCGACAATGGTTTCCTTGATCATCTCAGGCAAAGGCGGACACCCAGGGATGACGAAATCAACCTTTACCAGCCGATCCAGACATAGTACCTCATCAAGCATCTTCGGGACTGTCGGATGTTCGTCTGGAAGAGTCTTATCAGGGTTATCATTACTGACAGCCCCAACATATGCCTCTTCAATAACCTCATTCACATCAAAATAGTTCCGCAACCCAGGGATACCGCCAAACGCGGCACAAGACCCTAGTGCGATCACAACCTTGGCCTTCTTGCGAGCTTCCCTCAGCAAGCGTAGCTGATCATCGTTGCACACGGCACCTTCGATAAGGGCGATTTCGACCTCAGGCATCTCATACTTGTTCATATCTGCAATAACCGATCCCCGCACCAATTCAATATGCGGAAACACGTCAAGCAATTGCTCATGCAAATCAAGGAATGTTATATGACAGCCGTTGCATCCTCCCAAGGGAAGCATGAGCACCTTGGGTTTTGCTGAAGGCTGCGCGGTCTGTTCAGCTGCTTCTGCCGGCGTCTCTGAGGGTTGTTCAACTGGCTGCTCAACTGCCTGCTCAACTGGCTGTTCGACAGATGTGATGTTTTGGCCAACAGGTTGCTCTGACTGCCCTGGCTCTCTCTGCATTTCCCCTGCTTGTTCATCACTCATTTGTCCCATCCTCACGTAACCCTTCCACTGTATGTATGAATCCATGGATCTCATCGATGAATTTCTTGCCTTCAGTCGGTGAGATCTCACTCATTTTCAGACGGCTTTTGTTGACTCCCTTCGCTTCAAGCAGTGAGACCAGCAAGTCCATCCGTTTCATGAGGTCTTCATTCCCCACAACATAATGGCAGCTACCGATATGACACATACCTATGAAAACACCTTCAAATCCTTTCGAGAAGGCATACTCGATATATTGTGCATCAATGCGACCTGCACAGGGAACCCGAATGATCAATACATTTGGTGGATACGCCCCTCCGATTTGGGCGGCCTGGTCTGCTGCAGGGTACCCGCATCCGTTGCAGGCAAAGACAAGAATCCTTGGATCGTCAGTATCAAATTTTGACAGGATGTCAATCCCCTTGCTGTAATAGTCATTCGGATACATGATCAGATCCCGTGCGCCAGAGGGACATGCAGATACACAGTTCCCGCATCCCCGGCAGAGCGTATTGTCAGTGATCGACACATGTTTATTTTCATCGATTGTGACTGCACCGAAGGGACAGGTCCTCAGACAGATCTTGCAGTTACCGCAAAGCTCCTCGTTCACTTTGGATACAAGCACTTCCTGGGTGATCTGCTCTGAACCTAGGACGGATGCGCAGGATGCAGCTGCGCTCCGGGCTTCAGTGATGGTTTCGGCGATTGCTTTTGGACCAACACAGGTGCCACAGATGTATTTACCAGGATCAAAGGTTGACACTGGATTGAGCATGATATCGGCTTCTCGATAGAATCCATCTTCGTTCTTGTCAAGGCCTACGACCTTACGGAGTTCGTCTGCCCCCTTGCTTGGCTCCATACCATTGGCTAGCACCACCATATCCACATCTATATCAAGGAGACCACCGTTTGCGTCAACACGCAAAGAAATGCGCTCGTCATCAATGATACGGGAACTCGTGGGAATAGCCCGGATCCATTCAACCCCCTCTGCCTCCTGAGTGCGACGGACATAATCGTCACCCATCTTTCCAACAGTCTGGATGTCCTTATAAAAAACGTAAATCTTGGCCTCAGGCAACTTTTCTTTGGTCTGGCTAATCAGTGTCGCTGATGCCATGCAACAGTATTTTGAACAATATGGATTCGTCTGGGGATCACGGGAACCCACACAAAGGATGAATGCGATGGACCGGGGGGCTTTCTTGTCAGAGAGCCTTTGAATCTGGCCCTCGGTGACTCCATCGGGAGCGACAATCCGTTCATATTCCGCGAGGGTCACCACATTCTTAGATTCGTTATAATGAAACTCGGTCGGCTCATAGAGCTTATAGCCGGTAGCGATGATAACACCACCAACAGTGAATTTCTCCTGATGAGGCTGCGCATCAAGATTGACCGCCTCAACACTACAGATCTTTTCACAGTACCTATGGCAATTTTTCCGACAGTCCTCGATGGTTGATGGCTCCACTACCCGACAGTGGGGATGGGCCTCGTCATACGGAAGGTGTATCCGACGATGGTTTGCCAGATTGAACTCATAAGGATTCTCAACATTCAGGGGACAAACAGTGGTGCAATCACCACAGTTGGTACATTTACTCTCATCGACATACCGAGGGTTCTTTTGTATGGTGACTGAGTATTCACCTACACGCCCTCCTACTTCCATAACTTCTGAGAGTGTATGCACCCTGATGTTGTCATTATGAACAAGACGAGTGATAATCGGCGCAAACGCGCAGGGACTGCATTCATCACGCGGAAAGGCCTTTGCAAACCGGACCTGATCACCGCCGATCACTGCACGTTTCTCGACCAGCTGGACTTCAAGCCCCTGCTCAGCGAGGCTAAGTGCTGCATGGATCCCAGCAATGCCGCCTCCAACAACAAGCACGGATTTTTTCACACTGCTTTGCTCCAGGTTGATCGGCTGGGATAGCTTGACCTTTTCGATTGCCCCTTCTAAAATGAGTTTTGCTTTGTTGATGCATTCTTTTGGCTGATGCCGGTGAGGCCATGCACATTGTTCCCGGACATTTGCCATGGCGAGGTAACCAGGGTTAAGCCCAGCGGCTTCAATGGTCTTCCTGAAGATATCTTCATAATACTTTGGTGAACATGCGGCAATGACGACCCGATCGATATTCTGGTTCTTGATTGTCCGCTTTAGCTCTCCGTATGAACTGCTTGAGCACAAGGCTGTATGAGTCTCCACATACGTAACATCCTCATGCTGCTTGGCAGACTCAGCCAACGCTTCCAGGTCCAGGCTCTGACTAATCTCACCCCTGCACTGACATAGAAATACACCAATTCTCATCCAGATACCTCTTTTTTATCGCTGTGAATAATTTTTAACCGGGATGATATTTAAATCTTTTGATTTCCCCTCACACTGGGCGAAACGTTTCTAAGCGTCATGACAGGGTATTGCTACGACGACAACGCCTTGTATACCTCACCCTCCAAATAGGAGAGAAACTGCGGAATCTTCTTTTCAAACGCTTCCGAAAAACCTTCACCAATCTCCAATACAGAAGGCTGGATGAGGTAAAACGTGATCTGTGGCACAGGATATCCCAGAGACTGGGCAAGGGGCAGGAGTTGCCTGAAGTTGGTATCATGCGAGGCAAAAGAGGTGTCATCTGGAAAGTCAAGCTCTTCAACAGGCAGCCGTACGTATTCCCCCACGGTTTTCTGAAGAAGAGCAGCATCGATTATCATCATTTTGGAACAGTGCTCAAACAGCATAAGGAGATCAACTGAGTTATAGCCTTCATATACCTGGACCTTATCACCGAATCGTTCCTTTAAGTGCCGTGCAGCGTAAAGCCCGATGTAATCATCCCTGCGGATCTCACTCCCATACCCTATGATTGCGATCATCAGTAGGCCAAAAGGGAAATAATTTATATAGGTTGTGCTTGTCGTACCAGTACCATGTGTCTTGCATTACCAGCAAAAATCGAGAGTATCGAGGGAAATACTGCCTATGTGGATTATGGCGGCGCCAGGAAGGAAACGCGTCTTGATATGGTTGACGCGAAAGTGGGAGATTATGTGCTGATCCATGCAGGCTTTGCGATCGAACTAGTGGAGGAAGAACAAGCCTTGCAAAATATCGAAGAGATTAAACGATTGCTGGAAAATGAATGAGCTACTCAAGGAGATCAACCCATCAAGAGCAATGACGCTCATGGAGGTGTGCGGCGGGCACACCCATACGATCATGAAATACGGCATCAGGGACGCTGTGCCAGTGCGGCTGGTATCAGGGCCAGGATGCCCGGTCTGCGTGAGTTCTCAAAGAGATATCGATTGCATGATCGCTATCGCCAACGCAGGGGTGCCGGTTGCAACCTATGGAGATATGCTACGGGTGCCAGGAAGCACAAGTACCCTGGAGGATGCGCGCAATGCAGGCGCGACCGTTTTTACAGTGTATTCAGCAGCAGAGGTACTTACGCTGAAAAAAGATTATCCGAACATCGTCTTTTTTGGTATCGGGTTTGAGACCACGGCACCAATGACCACATTCCTCCTTGAGGAGGACGTGTGCGTGTACTCTGTCCACAAGACAATCCCAGAGGCCATGCAGCTGTTGGTGGAAGGTGAAGCAATCGACGGATTCATATCGCCGGGGCATGTCGCAACCATCATCGGAGCGAAAGCCTTTGAAGGCATCCATGCCCCACAGGCCATCAGCGGCTTTTCTGCGGAACAGATGATAAAAAGCATCTATATCCTTGTCCGTATGATCGAAGAAGGAAAGACAGGAGTTATCAATGCATACCCTGAAGTGGTCTCTGTTGGAGGAAACAAAAAGGCCCAAGAACGAATGAAGACCTATTTCACACAAGTCGACAGTGAATGGAGAGGGCTCGGAGTGGTACCACAGTCAGGACTAGAAGTACGCCAAGATAGGCTGAATGCTAAAATCAAGTATGCACACCTGCTCAAGGATGTCACTACCACTGAACACACAGGATGCAGGTGCGGCGAGGTACTGAAGGGGATGGACCCGGGCCAGTGCCCGCTTTTCAGGACGGCCTGTACCCCAGAGAATCCACATGGAGCCTGCATGGTGTCCGAGGAGGGAAGCTGCCAGATAGCGCATCGATACAATGGATAGGATCAAATTAGCTGAAGGATCGGGAGGGACCGAGATGAATGCCCTTATCGCCAGCTTTACTGAGGGATTTGCCACGGGAAGCTGGAAAGGCAGCAGGGATGATTCTGCCTACCTTGATCTGGGAGATTCATACTTGTGTTTCACGACGGATTCCTATACTGTATCTCCACTTTTTTTTCCCGGAGGGAATATCGGTGATCTTGCGGTGTGCGGGACCCTGAATGATCTTGCAGTGATGGGGGCAACACCCAAAGGACTGAGCCTGGGACTGATCGTTGAGGAGGGGTTTCCCCGGAGGGATTTTGAGGCTATCATGAAGACCATCGGGACACTTAGCCAGAAAACCGGAGCACCCATCGTAACAGGGGATACAAAGGTGATCGAGAAAGGCAAAGTGGAGGGTATGCTGATCAATACCTCAGGAGTGGGATTGTGCGGCAAGGAGGATCTCTTGGCACATGCCCCAAAAGAAGGGGATAAGATCATCGTATCAGGGAGCATCGGCGACCATGCGGTGGCGCTGCTCTCCAAACGGTTCGAGTATGAGACTGATATCGTGACGGATTCAAAACCAATCCTTTCTGAGCTTTCGGCAATCAAAGGGCTAGTAAAGATCGCAAAGGATCCGACCCGCGGCGGGCTTGCAGGAGTGCTCCATGAGATCTCCGACACCTATGATGTAGGGATTGTGGTGCAAGAGACTATGATACCAATCAAGCAGGCAGTTACTTCGGTTGCTGACATGCTTGGGCTGAATGTACTGGAGCTTGCCTGCGAAGGAAGATTTGTTTGTGTCGCAGCTGAGCAGAATGCAGAGAAAATATGTCAGACATTGCCGGATGCGCGCGTGATTGGGGAGATAACAGAAAAGAAGGTGGTCATAAAAACAAAGATCGGGAGCAGAATCCTTTCCAGGCCCAGTGGCAGGATTGTGCCACGAATATGCTAATCACCTGGATGAATCTGCCTGCCGCTCAAGCTCGTTCTTCTTTGAGATTGCAACCGAGTTAGGGCTGAGACTGTATGCATTTATGATCTCATCTGCCAGAGTATCCTTGATCTTTCTTTTGGAATTGAAGGATTTCTGATGGGAGCCCTGCACCATGGTCCGAAGCGCAAAGTCGATGCGGCGCTGTGGAGAACATTCCACGGCTTTGGGGTAGCGTGCCCCGCCATATTCAATGGCAACAACCTCTTCACGGGGCGCTGCATTCTCCAGGGCTTTGACGAATACCTCAACCGGATTTTTCTTGAGTTTTGCCTCAATTATCTCAAACGCCTGCTCAACAGTCTCCATCACCAGATGGGATTTGCCGGTGTTATGGCCGGAACTGATAAAGTGCTTCTTACCCTTATGGCCTGAGACCATGAGCCTGTTCACGAGACGCTCTACAATGAAGACTCTTGATTTGTGGAACTTACTGCCAGCATATGTCGCACCGGTCTTAACCACGATTCGAGGCTTTAGGGTGATGTATCTCTCAAGTCCAGGGTCTGTCACTTTAATCTCTGAAACATCCCATTTGTTGAATGCTTTTATTTCTGTCATTTTGCACCTTATTTCCTTGCTTTCTCAACCTTACCCTTAAGCAATGCGTCGAGAGATTGATCATTGACCTTGATTACGCACCATCGTACACCGGGAATGTCCCCTTTCGCACGACCCATCTTTCCACCAATGCATTCGATGACTACCTCATCGTGTTCATCGACAAGCTTTCGTGCTTCGTTTCCAGGAAGGAAGGCGCTCACCTGCTTGCCGTTCTTTACCAACTGTACCCGCACACACTTTCGCATTGCTGAGTTTGGCTGCTTTGCCTCCAATTGAATCTTTTCAAGAACGATTCCCTTTGCCTGAGAGGTGCCCCGGAGTGGGTCAGCCTTCTCCTTAAGGTTGAGGGTACGCTTGACGTATCCTTTGTCCAACCATAGAGAGCTAGTCCTTCGTTTCTTTAGCTTAGTTGCAGCATTAATTCCGTTTGATTTCTTACCCATTATGATTCACTTACTCACTTTTATTGTTTTGATCGGGAAATATCGCTTCACGACGGATTCTATCCATCGCAGCTTTTTGCCGTTGCGACCAATCAAGTAGCCCCGATTGCGGCTATCTGCCGGCACAAGGGTTATTGTGCCGTCTTCCTCGGTAGCATCCGTTTTTAAAGGATAGACGAGGTTTTTTATAAATTGTAAGGCATTGGGATTAAACCCCACTATTTTAATCTTTCGCTTAAGGGATTGCTCCAGTTTCTTGACATTCTGGCCTGCTTTGCCGATTGCCTTGGAGAGGTCCTCCTCATGGACAATGACCACGAGGGTATCATCCTCCTCGATGCAATCCTTGACAGGCGTACGAGTTACGCTCTGAATAAAAGAAATTGAGCGAATAAGCTCGCTGTCAAACTTAATTCCCATCTTTTTTGACCGACAGAACGGAAATGAAAAAGGGCTTTCGGCAAATCGCGCCAACCTCCTCGTTGGTCTGTTTCAGGTTCACTGGCTCAATCCCTGCGATCTGCGCATATCGAGTCAGGTCTTCTGCTGTTTCACTGGGACAGTTGGATGCCAGAAAAAGCATGTCAACATGCCCTTGTTTCAAAGCCTTTTCGGTTTCGTCCTTTCCGATTATCAGGTTAGTTCCAAGATTCTTCTTGATTATCTCAATATTCTCGTCTGCTGTGTCTTTGGCGATTATAATCCCCTCACTTTCCTATTTTTGTCACTAATCCGGGCAGACCAGTCCCAAGCGGCACTGGCTGATTCAACATGATGTTTTCCACCACGGATGAGAGCGGGTCAACCTCACCTTTCAGTGATGCGTTGACAATATGCTTGATGGGCGTCTCGAAGGAAGCCCGTGCCAGCACACTTGCTTTTTCATTGATTACACCGTATCGTGTTATACCAAGCACCGAGCCAGTAGTGCACATGGTATCTGCGCACAGTATGATATGGCGGATATCAACGTTTAGGCCCTGGGACTCTATGACGCTGTAGATCTCATCAACGATTGCCTGGCGGGCGGCCTCGACACCAAGGATCTTGTTGATCTCATGGATGTCATTTGTCTTGGTCCGGGTAGGATCCACCTCATCCATAGCAAGCACTTCCTTGAGGTTTGTACCAGCAGTCATGATGACATACTCGCCGTCATCCTTTTTGACCGGCAAGACCTGAGTGATCTTCTTGACACCACGGATGAAGCTTTTTTTTGCCTGCTCCTTAAGCTTATAGAGCTGGTTGAGGCTTTCTTTTTTCTTGGGTTTGATGACCAAACTCTTTTCTGCCGGCTTTACGACAGTATCCTTGAGAGAGGTCTCTAGAATCTTTGCAAGCCCTTTCAAATCCAACCCCAGCTCTTCCATGCTGTCCATATTGACAGTCACTTCGATGCTTGAGTCAACTATATTGATGAGAAACTCTTCGGCAACATCCTTGAGGGTGTTTTCCTTAAGGCGCATGGCAAGCTGCTTGATCTTATCCCCCTTGCTATAGGGTGATTTGAGATAAATCTCCATCATCGGAGTGGAGATTGCAACCCTGGCGTCGAGAATCTCGATTATCCGCGGCAAACCGACGGTAACGTTCATCTCTGCAACTCCGGCAAAGTGAAATGTATTCAAAGTCATCTGTGTACCGGGTTCTCCAATTGACTCAGCGCCTACGATCCCTACACTCTCTCCAGGCTCAGCCAGGGAATCGTTGTACTCAGCAACTGTGCGCTCCAGAATCTCGCGTAGGTTCTTCTCTGAGATTTTGGCAGGAACATTATCCTTTATCTCCTGAATGATCTTGCCGTTCAGTTTTGTTTCATATTCCTTGAAAAGATCTTTCATGATATTCACCCGTGCAGGACTTCCTGTATGATCCGCTTTACATTGACTACTCCATTCTCTGATTTGGAAACGTCTATACCGTCATCCCCGTACTTGAACTGCACGATCTTTTGGCTTGCGTCCCTCACAGTATTGTCATACTCAACCTTGAGATCCTGCAAAGCGTTTGCGAGCCGCCGGTAGAGATAACCGCTCTTTGGTGTCCGAAGGGCAGTATCCATAAGACTGTCCCGGCCGGTCATCGCTCCAAAGAAAAACTCATGGGGCGCAAGGCCTTTCTTGAATCCGTTCCTGATGAATCCATGCGCATCAACGCCTAAATCCTTTTTCCTGAAGTGAGGAAGAGTCCGGTTACGATATCCCTTTGAGATCCGACCACCACGCATCGCCTGTTGCCCTACAACCGCTGCAATCTGCGCCAGGTTGATGGGGTTACCACGAGCTCCAGAGTCAGACATCATAATCAGATGGGTGTTCTTGTCAGCGTTCTCAAGGACAATATTACCGCACTTGTTCCGTGTCTTGTTGAGGAGTTCAAGGATCCTTAATTCCAGGGTATCCTCTTGGGTCCTGCCAGGGTAAGGCTTGAGTTCGCCGCTCCTAAACTCTTCTATCAAAGCTGTCACATCTTCATAGGCCTTTGCAATAACATCGTTGATCTCGTCCCGAATCTCCTGAGGCAAATCAGTGTCTGAAATGCTGATTGTAAAGCCTTTCTTGGTGAGCACCTCTATACCAAGCCGTACCATGTTCCCGAGGATCTTGAGGCTTTTTTCAGGGCCGTACTTCTTGTGGATGGTCCGCAGCAACATACCTGCTCCTTGTCCAAGATTGCTCTTGTCCATGATACCTTTCTTGAGCATCCCATTCTCAATCACAACCTCGTGGTTTCCTTTCTCATCGGCAGCCTTGGATTTGCCCTCGTAATAGAAGTCCCCTGGAAGCACCATTGAAAAGACCTCTTTTCCAGAAAGCTTCTTCTTATTCGGGAGACGCGAGAGGTCAGTGATACCTGCTGAGAGGAGAATATCCACTGCTTCTGCACGGTCCAGCTCAAGCAGATTCTTGGTCAGCATGTAATTTCCGGAAATAACATCCTGAATCCCACCTATGATGGAGAGCCCGAAACCTGGACTGATAAGTTGTGTCTGGACATCCATGAGGATCTCTGCCTCTGCACGGGCTTCTTCTGTCTGAGGGATGTGTAGGTTCATCTCGTCCCCGTCGAAGTCAGCGTTGTACGGGTGGCATACAGCGGGGTTGATCCGCAGGGTCCTTCCCGGAAGGATCTTTACCCGGTGACACATCATACTCATCCGGTGCAGGCTTGGCTGTCTGTTGAAAAGAGAGATGTCACCATCCATGAGGTGGCGCTCTACAATGTATCCAGGCTGAAGCTCTTCAAGTATTACCTCCTTGGTCTCGTCGGTGATACGCCGGCGCTTTCCGTCGGGCCGGATCACGTAGTTGGAGCCTGGATAGTTGCCTGGTCCGCGCTCAACGAATTTCTTGAGGTATTTGAGATTCCACTCATTGACCACTTCCGGGACAGTCAGTTTCTTTGCCATCTCAAAGGGGACTCCCACTTCGTTGATGTCCAGCATGGGGTCGGGACTGATGACAGTCCGTGCTGAGAAGTTAGTCCGTTTTCCGGCAAGGTTGTGCCTGATCCGTCCTTCCTTGCTTCGGATCCGCTCGGTGAGGGTCTTTAACGGCTGACCGCTCCTGTGCCGTGCGGGCGGAAGCTGGGCAACGTTGTTATCGATATAGGTTGTTATGTGGTACTGGAGCAGATCCCAAAGGTCCTCGATTATGATCTCAGGGGCGCCAGCGTTGATGTTCTCGAAGAGGCGTTGGTTGATCCTTACAATATCACCAAGCTTATGAGTTAGGTCATCTTCTGATCGCTCTCCTGACTCGAGAGTGATGGATGGCCGCATGGTCACCGGAGGGATGGGCATGATAGTGAGCACTGTCCACTCAGGCCGCATGACCTTGTGATTGATGCCAAACACTGCCAAATCCTCATTGGGGATCTTCTCAAGCCTAATCCTGATCTCGATGGGGTTTACCCGTTTCTCGTTCTCAAGGATTGTTGTCGGTTTCTCGATTGTGATCGGATACTGTTTTGCTTTACAGTGTGGACACTTAGACTTAATCTTTTCCTTGGTGATCATCTCTTTGATCACTTTCCGACGAGTATCGAAATTGTCCTGTTCCTTTGGAAGCGTTGAGAAATGCTCCTGCAAGGCTTCCATGCGGGACTCAGGCAACAAGGCCCGGCCACAATCCCGACAGGTTGTCCGAAGAAGGGCAAGAAGTACAGGGATGTACTTGATATGCAATACAGGTCGAGCCAACTCGATGTAGCCGAAATGCCCGTTACACTCCTTGAGTTTGGAACCGCAGGTCTTACACTTCAACCCGGGATCGATAACCCCAAGCCGGATATCCATGAGACCTCCGTCCACTGGATACCCTTCCTTATCATACAATTCAGGAGTGACTACTTTAGCCGCAGCCATCTTCTGTACAAATTTCGGGGAGAACATCCCAAACTCGATCTGATCGACTTGCTTATAGATGAATTCCTTGTAGACCTCCATGCGGTCTTCAACGATTTCGCTCTCGGAGCCTGCAGTTTCCTCTGTCACTTCGTCTTCCTCGACTCCAGCGGACATCTCTTCCTCTGCAATCTCCTTTTGGATCTCGTCCCCTTGTTCTATGATTTGATCGCCTTCTTCAGCCATTTTAACCCTTTTAGTATTTGTCCTTTAAGACTAGCTTTGGATATATTCCCATGCTCTTGAACTCGTCGAGCAGCAGCTTGAATGCATAACTAATCTCGATATTGTTCACATCAATATTATCGCCGCATACCGGACAATATTTCTTGTCCTTGTATTCGTCATGCACACATGTGAGGCCGCAGGATTCACAGACTGGCACAACGGTCCTGTCTGAGTCAAAGCGCTCCTTGAGGAGGAGGGATGTTCCGTGAGCAACGAAGGTGTCCTTCTCCATCTCTCCAAGCCGCAGACCTCCTTCCTTTGCCCGGCCTTCAGTGGGCTGGCGGGTGAGCAGCTGTATGGGGCCCCGTGCCCGTGAGTGCATCTTGTTTGCCACCATGTGCTTTAATTTGAGATAATACATGCTTCCCACATAGATCTTTGCGGAGAACTGTTCACCAGTCACCCCATTATACATGGTCTCGGTCCCGGTTTCCCTAAAGCCAAGTTCAGCAAGCTCTCTACGGATATCTTCTTCCATCTCTGAGTGGAAAGTGGTCCCATCAATCTTTCGTCCTGAAAGTGCACCGGTCTTTCCAGCCACAAGCTCAAGAAGATGAGATACGGTCATCCGGCTCGGGATACCGTGCGGTGAGAACAATAAATCTGGTGTGATCCCTGAAGCGGTGAACGGCATGTCTGCCTGAGGGACAGTCATCCCGATAATCCCTTTCTGCCCGTGACGGGAGGTGAACTTATCTCCGATCTCGGGAACCCGCTGGTCGCGGATCCGCACCTGAATGAGTTTGTTCCCTTCCTCGTTCTCTGTAAGCAGCACGAAATCAACGGTTCCCTGTTCACCATGGCTCATGGCAAGTGAGGACTCCCGCCGGGTGTTCGATGCCAGGCTGTATTCGTCCATGCCACTCAAGAACCGTGGCGGGCTTGTCTTTCCGATGATGACATCACCTTCTGCGACAACCGCTTCGGGGTAGACAAGACCATCATCTTCAAGGAAGCGATAATCCTTCTCGGTACGATATCCTTTCGTATCCTTGTCAGGGACAATGATGTTGTCAGTCAGACCACCTGAATATCGCAACTCTTCTGCGATGGCAGGGCGATAGTATGAGCTCCTTCCAAGTCCACGCTCGATTGAGCCTTGATTGATGAGCACCGCGTCCTCCATGTTGTATCCCTTGTAGCAAAGGATCGCAACAGTGAGGTTCTGTCCTGAGGGGTGCTTCTCGTAATCTGAGATATCGTGCATGATTGATTCCACAATCGGTACCTGCGGGGTGTGAAGCAGGTTCACGTCCATGTCCATCCGGAAGGAGTAATTTGCCGCGTAGAACCCGATTGCCTGTTTCTGGTTCTTGGTACCCGCGTTGAGTTTCGGCCCAGTATTGAAGTTACCAAATGGTACAAGGGCGCAGGCAAGACCAACCATGGCAAAAGGTGTGAGCTCGACATGGGTGTGGTCAGGGGTGAGATCTTCTTCCTTGAAGGCAATGAGCGTATTCTCCTCTTCTGCTGCGTCCAGATACTCGATGATACCATTATTCACCAAGTCCTTCCACTGCAACTCGCCACGCTCAAGCTGTTTTACATGATTGTCTGTGAGTTGGGAGACACCATCCTTTACCACAATCAGTGGTCTGCGGGCACGCCCTTTCTTTGTATAGATCTTGATTTCATCAGTCACTTCATCATAGGTCAGATTGACGCTGCTGTCGATATTTCCCTTTCGACGCTCGTTTTTTACCTGGGTGATGAAATCATCGTGATTATCAATATACCCCACAAATTTTCCGTCAATATACGCTTCAGTCATTTTATTACCTTCAAACCAAGATTTTTCAGCGATTGCACGACTTCCTTCTCGTTTGTGTCCTTGGAGACACTGGTGAGCAATGCAAGATTCTTTCGCAATCCAATGTTAGTCCCCTCAGGGGTTTCCAGCGGGCACAATCTCCCGTAATGGGTACAGTGCAACTCCCGTGCCTGGAAGTTCTCCTGGGTTGCGGAAAGCGGGCTTACCACCCGTTGCAAGGTCGACATGGTATCAAGGAAATTCATCCGTTGGATCCGCTGGCTGATTCCTTTCCGTCCGCCAACCCAATTGCCAGTGGCCATGGAACTATAGATCCTTTGGGTCAGCAGCTTATCCCGGATGATAACTTTGATTGAGGGGAATTTGCCTCGTTTCACAATCCGCTGGAAGTTATAGAGCAGATCGCTGATAAGCACCTTAAGGTTGACCATAAAGAGGTCTGCTAGCAAGTCACCTGGCAGCTTGAGCTTCTTGTTCCCGTAGTGGTCCTTATCATCCACAGGAATCTCCTCGTTTGCAACCCCTATGTATTTCTTTGTCATCTTCAGGAGATTATACGCCTTGTAGATTCTAGCATCCTCTTCCATACCAAGGTGCGGCAGAAGATACCGGTCAAGAATCTCCCGAATCCTCTCAATACGGATGTCTTTTGACTGGGTAATCCCGATCATCTTCGCGATCTTGTCAAGGGCATCCTCCTGGGTCTTGAGATCAGCGAACTCGTAGAGATTCACCAACACATCATCATATTGGCGATCCTGAGAGACATTCTTCATGATCTCCTCGTCCTTGATCAAACCAAGGGCCTTCACCACAATGAAAAGGGGGATCCGCTTGACCCGGGTGAATGTCAGATAGAAGATGCCATCCTTTAGTTTCTCAAGAGTATGCGGAATCTTGAATGACCCTTGCTCAGAGAACATCTTACCAACGTATTCAGAGGGGCCAGTGTTTTGCTTATGCACCATGAATATGTTAGGCGAAAGGTCTTCGATATCGATCAACACTTTCTCTGTCCCGTTGATGATGAAGTATCCGCCAGGGTCATAGGGGTCTTCACCATGCTTCATGAGCTCTTCCTTGGAAAGGCCGTTGAGGTGGCAGTACTTGCTTTTCAGCATGACAGGCATGTTCCCGATCTGGGTCACGAAGGATTCACGCTGCACATCGTTGATATGGGCGCTCACTTCGATATAGATCGGTGCTGAGTACGTCAGTCGCCTGAGTCGAGCCTCTGTCGGATAGACTTTTTTCTTGGAACCGTCAGCCTCGATGATCTCGGGCTTCTCTGCCCAGATACGATCGAACCTGATCTTGAAATCATCCACGTTGCTGGGGATGATAGTCGGTTCAAGGATCTTATTCTCTTCGACAATCTGAGGCATGTCATGATCTATGAAATCATTGAATGATTCGATATCAACCTCTACGAAGGAGTTTTCGGAAAAATATTTTCCCAATACGGATTTAACTGCTTTTGCCATCGATAACACACCTATACACATCTATTTTTCCTGCTGTCGGGCTCTCCCGGGTAATCTTCACGATATCACCGGCAGCCACACTCAAACCAGCCAGGGCGGGATCAGTAATCAGGATCTTCGGGAGCCCTTCCCGAGGAATGTTGTATTTCTTGAGAACTTTTTCGGTTTCCTTATCACTCAACTTTGTGTGTTTAGGAACAAGAACGTGGTTAGATATATCAAATTTAGCCTTCTTTGCCATTTTCACCCCATAGATAGATAAAATGGGCCGGACGAGGTTCGAACTCGCGACCACCTGATTAAAAGTCAGGTGCTCTATTCCCCTTTCCAGGATGGAAATCCAGGCTGAGCTACCGGCCCATGAACGCCCTGGCCGCGATTCGAACGCGAGTCGAAGCCTCGACAGGGCTTCATGATAGGCCAGACTACACCACCAGGGCACGTTTCTGTTGTGACTTTGCACCTTTTTATAAATGTTGTGGTTTAAAGTCCCCGCTCCCGGATTTGAACCAGGAACCTCTCGGTCTCAGCTGAGTATTTGTCATCCATTCTCCACGAGATAGTCGAATACTACCTACAGCCGAGCGCTATAGCCATTAAGCTAAGCGGGGTTTCAAGAAGGGAAAAGGTAGATTTTATAAAGCTTTTTGTTTTTGGGGACCACAAGGCATTTTCTCGACGAAAAACTGGGAAAACACAAGCATCGGCACACAAATCATTTACAACAAACTTTTTAAAGAGGAGTGAATTTTTCCTTTCTTATGGAGAAACGATTCCGATGTGATATCTGCGGAAAGCTATCTGACAAGATGGAACTCTGCTGCAATGTCCCAATGAAAGATCTTCTGAGCCCAGGCTGCATGGGTTGCAGAGGATGCGGTATGCATTAGCCCCCTTGGCTTAGTGGTATAGCGTTGCCTTGGTAAGGCAAAGATCCCGAGTTCGAGTCTCGGAGGGGGCTTTCTATTATTTCTTGGCTCTTTTGTATGCCTTATCTTTTGTGTTGCCTATCAAATCCAGCTTGCAGATAACCACATCAGGGGATTTTCGAGGACCTGCTGAAAGGGATAGAAACATTTATAAATTAATTATTGCGATAAAAATCTGGAAATACAATGACAGAGTTTAACATCCCGGACTTTCTCAATGATTGTCTAAAAGAACTAGCCAATGTCGGAGGCGGGCATGCGACTGGCGCATTATCACAGTTGTTAAGCCGAAAAGTGAACCTGGGAGTGCCTTATATACGATTCGTCCTCCTCAACCAGCTAAAGGAAAAGCAGTTAGAGGAAGGTGAAAAGATTGTAGCGGTCTATTCCAAAGTGCATGATGAGACCATCGGTGGAAACCTGATTGTGACCTTTCCGTGGAAATCATCCCAAGCACTCAAGATGAACATGCTTTCTGACGGACTTTCCCAATCTGAAGAGATAACCCATGAGGATGAAATCAAGTTCAGAGAGGTGGGGGATGCGCTTTTCCAGTCCTATGCAGAGGCAATCAACAATTTTCTCGCGTTGAACCTGAAGTACAGTGAGAGCAAATTTATCCTGAGTACACCCCATACCTTGATGGACCTCATTGTTGAAGGCACCAATTCAGAATATGCCCTGGTCGTCAGCACAAAATTTGACGTCGATGGCATGAGTATTGATGGAGACCTTGAGCTGAGTTTCATTCCCCAGGAACTTGAGATATTCACGGATGTGCTAAAAAAAAATTTTGGGATGGGATAAACAATGAGAATTATTGTGATTGGAGCCGGAGAGATCGGGAAGAGTCTTGTGAAGATGCTCTCCAAGGAAAAGCATGAAGTGATTCTCATCGATCAAAGCAATGACCTTGTGAAGGATATCGCCAATCAACTTGACGTGCTTGTTATCAAGGGGGATGCGACACAACTGAGCATCCTTAAAGATGCTGGGATCGAAAAGACCCAAGGTGTTGTTGCGGTCACCAATGATGACAAGACTAACTTGATGATCAGCGAGATAGCTTTGAGCTCTGGCATCAAGCGGGTCATATCCCGGGTGAATATGCCTGGAAATGAAGAGCTCTTCACAAAGATAGGGGTGAATACACTGATCCCCGCAGTCAACCTTGCAGTCACGGAAATAAAAAATGCACTCATGCGAGATGACGAGAATGAACAAAAGAGCAGGTTCATCGCACCCCTCGGGGTCAGTGAGGCTGAGATCATTGAAGTGACTGTGAGCGGGAAAAGTTCTCTCATCGGTAAAGATACCATCCTGTCAAAAGGAGTCATATCAGCGATCTATCGTAATGGGGAAATCCTGATCCCTGTGGGAAAGAAATTTGAGATCAGGGAAGGAGACGTATTGGTCATCACCGCAAAGACAAAAGATGTAGGTGAAATAATCCGGCTTATCAACCCATGAGACTCATCCTCAACTACCTGGGATATGTACTGTGGCTCTTCTCATTCTTCCTGCTCATACCCATGCCTGTCGCCCTCTACAGAGGAGAGGAGGTATCCTACTTCATCGTTGCTTTCCTGATTGCATTCATTTTAGGCCTCTTCTTGAAACGTGTGGCAACAGAGATGGGAGAGATCTCAGAGAAACTCTTTCCATTCAAATCCATTACCCTGACTGAAGGATTCGTAATCGTCGCACTGTCCTTTATCGGCATCAGTGCAATCGCAATGATACCATATTTTCCAGTCCTTGAAGGGACAACCCTGCAGGTGATCCAGGATGCCTATTTTGAGGGAATCTCAGGCATAACGACAACCGGCCTTTCCATAATCCCTGATGTATCCCTCATTCCAAAGAGTGTCCTCCTCTGGCGGGCCCTCACCCAGTGGATAGGAGGGATGGGAATCATCATGGTATTCTTGTTCATGATCTACAAGCAACGGGCCCAGACAGAAGAGGATGATACTGATACAGGATCTCCCATCCGGTTGTACCAATCGCTCATATCTACAACAACGGCACCGAACGTGACCCGCATCATGTACAAGGTGGGAGCGATGTATGCAATCCTGACAGTGCTGGGGATTATCGCGCTCTTTGTTGCCGGATTGCCATTGTTTGATTCTGTGACGACGTCCTTTACGGCCCTTTCAACCGGCGGGTTTTTGGTGAGCGATGTGTTCTATCAGTCAATGCCGGTCATGATTGTGACCATCATCCTCATGATTTTCGGAGCCATATCATTCATCGCACATAGTAACCTGATATCAGGCAAGATCAAGGACTTTGTCAATGACATGGAGTTTCGGTCCCTGATTATCCTGCTTGGTGCAATCTTTGGGCTGGGGATTGTCCTGAAAGTCTTGGGCGTTGTGCATGTCACCTTCACAGCCCTTTTCTTCCAACTGACCTCGGCGCTTACGGGCACCGGATTTTCGGTTTACCCGATTTCTCTGCACCACCAGCTCGTGGCGTTCATAATCATCTTATCCATGTTCATCGGGGGAGCAACGTGTTCAACAAGCGGCGGGATCAAACAGTTCAGGTTGATTGTCATCCTGAAATCAATCCTGTGGAACATCAAGAAGATGTCAAACCCGACAAGCGCCATCATCCCTTTAAAGCTCAACAAGAAATCCTTTGAGGTGACCTCTCTTGCCCTTGTCCAGATCCTGGTGTTCAGTTTCCTGGTGATGCTTTGCATCGGGACCGCGGTGCTTTTGGCCTGTGACTTCACCCTCTTTGACGCATTGTTCCAGGCGCTTTCCGCACTCTGCACAGTAGGGTTCTCAAGCGTGGACATCCACGGGATACCTGGCCTTGCAAAACTGACCCTCATGATACTCATGCTCCTTGGCAGAATGGAGATCTTTCCCTTCCTTGTCCTTATCAGGAAGTTGTTCAAGTGATTATTCGGTTTCTATATAGTAGCCAAAGATCACGTTCTTCCTGAGCACACCCCGTGCTTTGACCGTGTCTCCTTCAGTAGGAAGGCTATCTGATGCAACCCCGATAGTGTCATTATTCTCATCCTCCAGAATATAGCCGGAGAGATCGCCAATCTTTACAGAGTGGAGAACCTGGCCTTTTACAGCCACTTCCTTTCCAATGTTCTCTTCAGACTTTACCTCTTCCACGGTTTGCGCACAGCCGACAAGCATAAGTGCCGTTATTGCAATAAGAACGATTCGCATGGGATACGCATTATTTCCGGATTTTAAATAGTTGTGCCTATAAATTTTTAAATGAGTTGCTGATTCAAATTATATGGCACGAGAAATACGAACGCAAACAAGCAAAACATTCATGGAATTTCGACTTCTGCCCCGATTGACAACATCGACGCATACCCCCGAGAGGATATCACTGCAGACACCCCTTGTAAAATCCGGAAAGCTCAAGCTGAATGTCCCGTTCACCTCCGCGGTCATGCAATCGGTCTCTGGGCCTGACCTTGCGATCGCCCTTGCCCGGGAAGGAGGTTTGGGTTTCATCTTCTGTTCGCAACCGATCGAAGAGCAGGCAGCAATGATTGAGCAGGTAAAGACCTTCAAGGCAGGATTTGTGGTGTCTGACTCTAACCTTTCGCCGACTCACACACTGCAGGATGTCCTGGCCTTGACAGAAAAGACAGGGCATTCAACCATCGCGGTCACGGATGATGGGACCCCTGAGGGAACGCTCCTTGGTATGATAACCGATATGGATTATTGGCCGACGGATGATCCACAGACCAAGGTCAAAGATATCATGACTCCCACTGCCTCTCTTGCGCGCGGCTATGAAGGGCTCACACTCAAGGAGGCAAATGCGATTCTGCGAAAAGCCAAAAAATCGTGCATCCCAATACTCAATAATGAGAAAGAGAAAAAACTACGCTACCTGGTATTCAAGAAGGATTATCTCATGCATAAATCTTACCCACTTGAGCTCTTGGATGATGACAAACGCCTCATGGTGGGGGCAGGCATCAATACCCGAGATTATGCAGAACGGGTCCCTGCGCTCCACCAGAGCGGCTGCGACTGCCTGGTGGTGGATACCTCAGATGGTTATTCAGAGTATGTGAAGAACACCATTGAATGGGTAAAAAAGCATTATCCTGACCTTCCCGTGGGCGCGGGCAACGTTGTCACAAAGGAAGGCTTCCTGTACCTTGCAAAGGCAGGCGCTGATTTCCTCAAGGTGGGTATCGGTGGTGGATCCATCTGTATCACCCAGGAACAGAAGGGTATCGGTCGAGGGCAGGCGACGGCGCTCATGGAGGTTGTTGCTGCCCGGGATGCCTACTACGATAAGACGGGCGAGTATGTGCCGCTGTGCTCTGATGGGGGACTGGTGCAGGATTCACACGTCCTTATGGCTCTTGCCTTTGGCGCGGACTTTGTCATGATGGGACGCTATTTCGCCAGGTTCAAAGAGAGCCCGACACCGGTGAAGGAAGTGAACGGCAAGCGGGTCAAACCCTACTGGGGAGAAGGCTCGGAGCGGGCCCGAAACTGGCAGCGGTATTACACTGGCGGGGGCTCCCGGCTCAAATTTGAAGAAGGGGTTGACGGCTATGTGTCCTTTGCGGGGACGTTGAAGGATAATGTTGAAAAGACCATGGCGGTGCTCACCTCCACTATGGGGAACGTGGGATGCAAGGACCTTACCGAACTGCATACCGAGGCTGTCATCGAACAGATGTCACCAGCATCAATCCGGGAAGGAAAAGCGCATGATATCTTCCTGCAGGATAATGACCAGAGTTATGAACGATTGAGCTGGTAGGATGATCGAGAAGATACTGCCCTTATTTGTTATCTTTTTTTTAGGGTATGTGCTTAAGCGACTGGGACTCTTTGGCCCTACTGATTCCGCCTCATATAGCAGGCTTGTCATGTATGTCATCATCCCTGCCATGGCGCTTAAGGTGTTCTCAACCATAGAAGTGTCTGCGACACTGCTGTACCTGCCCCTTGCCGCGGTGATTGTCATAGTATTGTTATTGGGAGTTGCCTGGGTAGCGTCATTTGTCATGCCGGATAAACGGCGCAACCTGTTCTTGATCTTTCCAACTCTTGAGGGTGGAGGGATCGCGTATCCTATCATGCTCAGCGTGTTCGGTGAGACCGGGCTTGCGCGAACAGTGCTTTTTGATGTGGGAAACGCGCTCATGCTTTTCACCGTAGTCTATGTGATCGCTGCAGGGGGAAATGATTGGCTGCGAAAGCTGTCGCGCCAGCCCATACTGTATGTCATCGCACTGGGAATCGTGCTAAACGTGTTCAACCTCACACCGCTCATTTTCACCACAATTCTTGATACCATCTTTGCAGCACTGGTGCTTGTCATCATGTTCATGCTGGGAATTGATTTTCGTCTCAATCTGTCCCACTTCGGGAGAGGAGCGATCGTGACTGTCGCAAAGACGTCTCTTGGGTTGGGCTTTGGGCTTCTTGTCATCCAGCTGTTCGGGTTCACGGGTATCGACCGCATGGCAGTGCTTGTGATGTGCGCGCTGCCACCAAGCATCATCACCTTTGCCTATGCAAAGGAGAACAGGATGGATACTGAATTCCTTGCCAATGTGTTCTCGTTCTCGATTCCGTTCTCGTTAATTGTGATCACTGCGTTGATTTATTTTGCCTGAGGGTATAGGTTTGGGTGGTTGTTAGTCATCCCCCGGGAATCAGGGCTTTTGGTTTATAGGAGAATGTGCCACAATCCATATATCATCGCATCCTCTTGAATCTCAAATATCTTCTCATCGGGAATCTCAATGTCAATATCTTCAAGAAGGCGATCCATAGATATTTGTCGCAAAACAACCTGAAATTTGAAATTTTATGTTCTCAAAAGACCACTAATCCAGGTAAAGGTCCTTTGTCCTCATAGTTCCGTCAATGCTTGTATATTTCTTCTTGGGCATATCAGGGTACCTGATTTTGGGGCATGTGAATCTGTGAATTGGCTCTCGAGAGACTGCTGCACAGGGAAATCCAATCGTTCACAGCCTTTATAAACTACCGATGATTTCCATAGGGGCATGCACGTCATTTCAGATGGAAGGGAACTTGATGAGGTCCTGCATTGGTTGACCCGGGCTTCAGAGATTGCGCCGTATTCAAATTGTACAAAGTCCCAAAGAGGCGTGGTCGTAGTACGAGATGCTATGGAGCTTGTGTCTGGCTATATTTGGCATCAGGATCCTGATACCTATTGCAATCCCTGCGTGAGGAATGAAATCCATGACAATAGCCAAAGGGCTCTGTGCGGTGCAGAGCACGCAGAACAAATGTGTATCAGACGTGCATATGAGAATGACATATCTTTACATGGTTCCAGGCTTTATCACATCAAAGTCAAGGATGGTCAGATGTTGCCGTCGGGTCAACCATCTTGTGAGATATGCAGTCCGTTAATCCTGGATGCAGGAATCGATGAAGTCGTTCTTTGGCATACCTCGGGATATACGATCTACAATTCTGAGGAATTTCATAGACTGACTCTGGAACATGGCAAAGCTTATTGAAGTTTTTGCTAAGCATGTGAGTAGCCTCATTCAAGCGCAAGCCCCTTGATATATTGCTGCAGGAACAGAGCCTCAGTCAAGAATTAACTATTCCACAATTGAGGAGTGCATGATCTCAATTACAAAATTTACAAAGACATCAGGCAAATCAAACCACAATTCCCTTTCAGACCAGCCACCCTGTCTAGTATTTATCCCTTTTCTCTTGCACCATTCCATGATTTCTGCAATGTCTTCTCCGGGCGTATCTGATAAGAAAGCAATATGGGTGTTCATTTTCTTTTCAATTGGAATTAGTTGATCCTCAGTTTCTATCAGTTGGATATCAATTGGAATTGGTTTTTGTTCTATCATACACCACCCTTTTTCTTTATAAGAAATGGTGCATCCCAATCTCTCGAGAAGCTCTAAAACCAGTTCCAAGCAGTCTGGCCTTATAGTATATGCAAAATGATGCAATCTGACATCCATATTTGGTGGTTGATGACTGGCCTTTATAAAACTATAGCCCATTCTTGATTGGGTGTAAGGGGAGCATATACACAATAAGGTTTCGGAGACAAGTATGTATTTTAGCTAAAGCCGCCTTCGTACTTTAGCCTCTTAGGATGATTTAACATGGGATTTCGAGAAGTTCGATTTTCACTTGTGAGGCGATTTGGAACAGAACTTGAAAAGCAAATTTGAGGAATACACGCGCCGAGTGGTTTTGCCGTCAAGTTATTGTTAATTTTCCCGAGCCATGGGGGAGAGCGCAGCGTGGGTCGAGGAACGAAAGCGAGGAGAAAGTTGAAAGAAAGCCCGACTATCCAACATACTTGAAGCGAGGAACTTTTTTCCCATCAACAACTACATCTTCACTAAACATTTTCAAAGGCCTAATCCAAATTGAACCTTTACCATAGGTTCTACAATCATATAATGCTTTGTACACAACGAATTTTTCTAATGTTTCACTGTGTGAAGCAACATATAATACTTCTACATCTCCCCCTTTGAAATGTTTATATTTTCCGAGCTTTAAGTCTATCATATTTATTGAAGTAGATGGCAAGGTTAAAAATCTTTTGGGAGGGCTTTCTTTCAATTGCAATTAAAATCGGGATTTAGGGAAGTTTTGCCCTAGGTAACATTTGGGAAAATCTTGAGCCGAGAGATTTTCCTCTAAATCCTTGTTAATTGTCCCGAACCGATAGGCGAGAGCGCAGCTTGGTCGAGCGACCAAGGGGAGCGAATAAGTTAATTTTTGCCCAATACTAAATAAAAGAATATTCTTTATGAATTCGCCAAATACCATCAACTAATTTTAAGATAGTAATATTATCAAAGAAGACCTCGAAATCAGGATTTTCTTTTGAAACAAAATTCCAAATTTCTTGAAATCTAGGTTTAATATCAGTGTGTGCAATTGAAG
Organism: Nanobdellota archaeon; assembly: GCA_051819765.1. Lineage (GTDB taxonomy): Archaea > Nanobdellota > Nanobdellia > Woesearchaeales > JACJVW01 > JBNJGT01. The sequence continues at coordinate 3,597 of JBNJGT010000010.1, read as the reverse complement.
AATGAAAATGAGTATTTCCATCAAATTGTTTAAATGTAATCATCGTATTTTCTCTAAGATGATTAATGAAATTAGAATATGTTTCTAATATTTCTTTTGATGGAATTACATCTATAAATATTACATCTTCATCAAAATGACTAATTCCTTTCAATTGATATTTTGATCTATTTATCGATTTAGAAAATTCTTCAATTGCTTTTTCAACAGGGATGATATTATCGGTTTCAAAAGAATATTTTAAAGTAATATGTGCAGGAGGTTTTCTTCGGACTGCTCCAGTTACATTAAACTGATTAGCAACAGAATATAGCAATTCTTGTTGATATTTTTCTGCATTTCCTTTAATTAATGTGACGATTAAATACTTCATAGAATTCACAAAGAATAAAGAATATAAAAACTTATTGGGCAAAACTTAATTGAGTTTAACACCGGGATTTAGGGAAGTTTTGCCCTAGGTAACATTTGGGAAAATCTTGAGCCGAGATATTTTCCTCTAAATCCTTGTTAATTCCCGAACCGATAGGCGAGAGCGCAGCGTGGTCGAGGCGAAGCCGAAGAAGTTGAGAAATGGACCTGTTACCTTTAAAGCTGGTTGTATAATTCAAGAGCTTTTAGAGCTTGATTTCCTACATGGACAGGAACGTGTTCTCTATGTAAATCATCTTTCGTGAACCACTCAAAATCTTTCAATTCCTTGTTAATTTTCAATTGGTTTGGATTTAGTGCTTTACAGATATAGAATAATGTATAATGGTCATGGTCACCAACAGAATGAACATTTGTATAAAAAGGCATAGCAAGGTTATATTTGATATTTCCCCCTAAAGGCATATTGCTTTGATTAAGAATTTGAATGTCAATTCCAAGCTCTTCCTTGACTTCACGAATCAGTGCATCATCAGGAGTTTCATTATCATCAATATGTCCCCCCACAGGAAGCCATAGGTCCAATTTTCTATGATGGACTAGCAGAACTTTATTATTGTCGATAATATATCCAGCAACAGTTAGCTCAACTTTCATAATGGAATTACAAGACTATAAAATAATATAAATCTATCGATAGGCCCCATTTATCAATTGCGTCTATATCCGGTTCTTTTAGTCTAATCAACGGAAAGACTTACCATTTAGTGCTAAGTCCTCAAGGAAAATTTTTGAGTTGAGGAGTACAATACATTTATTAAGATCCACATTTTTCCCAAACTTATGGAAACAGACATGCATCCTGTAATGCAAGTAAATTTGGCTGTTGTGGATAAAAAACCACACTATGAGTTGACACTGTCGGGAGCAAACTTCAATCATTTGTGTGCGGGGTGCCCTGATTCTGACAGACTTGTCGGCCATGCGGATAATGGGGTAATGTTTTACATTTTTGAGAATCCCCATGGGGAGATGCCACATGCATTCAAACCATTGCCTGGAGGAAATGCCTATTTTGCCTATGTTGGAGCACCTGCCCCAAGTATTCCGCACGGTATCACAAGTGCAGAATTTGCAAGATCAGCCCAACAGGCGTATGATAATCTGGAACGGGCGATCAATGAAAGCGGCAGGATTCCAATTGAAGAAGAAACCGGTTTAGGAAAAATCAATTTAGGATATGTTGTTATGAATGTAGAAAGATGATCCTTGTATCTTCTGAATTAGTGCTGAACTTCCTGGAAAATTAAAATGTGGTACAGCGTTGCGAAATGGAATTTCAGAGTTATTTTTGATTTTTCTTCTTCCAGAATTCTATAAAATCTTTAATAACATCCTTTTGGTTAAATGCAAAATTAAGTTCCAATAATTTTGAATCGTTAATATCAAACCATTGAAATTCAGATAGTTCATCATTTAGTTTTATGTCTCCTTCAATATCTCCATAGAAATAAAATGCCCTAGCAATAAAATCTTCTGCTAATTTCATATGATACGATTTGAAATATTTATATCCTTTGATTTTGCATCCTAGTTCTTCTTGAATTTCTCTATGCAGTGCTTCTTCAATTCCTTCATCAAATTCAGGACCACCACCTGGAATTGACCACGTATTTTTGTAACCTAATTCTTCTTCAGCTCTTTTAGCAAGAAGAATCTTATTATCTCGGATGATAATTAAATCAACCGGATTTGATACTCTCATATATTAATCAAGAAGATGTTTCTATATAAATATTTCTTAAAGATTCTCAAAGATGAATGGAATACAACGAAATCGCCCTCGGTGATTTGGCATAGGAACGAATTTTGCAGAATCGCGGTGAAAGTGCAACGTCCAGTTTTATTTATGGCGGTACATATCACCATATTTGTCAAGAAAAAGTTCCTTACCTTCTGTTAACTCATATGACCATGTATGTGTTGAGCTAGTTAAACCTAGTAAATCATAGGAGAAATAAAGCCTGTCTCTATTGCAGAATATTTCATCAATATCTGCCTTTAAAGCGATTTTCTGAAATGTTTCGGGATCATCAACTAAAACTTTATTTTGCCATGGTGCTAATCTAATTGTTTTCAAGTCTTCATCAAGAATCTCTTTAAGGAACTTCTTTTCTTTTTCTACTCTAGTCATATTATTGGAGAACTAAGGTGAATATGTAAATTTAGCCATAAATTGAGTCTAATATTTTGGGTAGAAGAAGTTTCGACTGAAAGGAGAACTTGGGGTGGAAGGAACTGCAAGTTTCTGGATCCTCTAAATCCTTGTTGTGCGAGCGAAGGGAGGAAAGCGCAGTGCCCCTTGCGTTTTTTAAGTGTCGCTACAATCTTTTATAGACATTCTTTCTATGATCCACATGGATAACATAAATTATAAGTTTATTCTCCTCAATATCAGCGATTACTCTGTAATCGCCTACTCTTAATTTATACTCTGAACGATCAGTTAGTTTTACAAAGTAGTGATGAGGTTTTTCTTTAGTGTCTTGAAGTTTCTTAAAGATCCTTTTAGAAATATTTTTAGGTAATTTCTCTAAATATTGTAAAACCTTTTCATCAAATACTAGTTCATACATCTAAAAACCTAACCTTTTAGCAGCTTCATTTTCTGAAAGGAATTTACCTTTCTTAATTCTTTCTCTTGCAGCTTCAATAGCTTCAACAGTTTCTTTACTAAGTTCAGGTTGGGTTTTTACATTTTTTGCAATATGAACTAGTTTATGAATTAATTCATCATAGCTTTCATTACGATACTCCCTAAACTTATCAAGTTCAGATTTTGTTTCTCCATGTATTTTGATTGTTGTAGCACTCATTTTGTATCACCCGGGGTTTACTAGAGTATACTGGAGTATACCTAGGTATATAAATGTTTGCTTTAAAGACACTAAAAATAAGATTTCACACAACATCGGAGAGAAGTTAAAAGTTTGAGGCAACCCACAAATGTTGAATTTGGGAGAGCAAGGGAAATCGCTTGGCGATCTGGGCGAAGCCGACCCTGCGAACCGTATAAAGCCTGTTAGTTTCGTCTGACCAAAGGGAAGACCTAAAATCTAGTGCAATGTTCCGAAGGAAAATTTTAGAGTTTTTAGATTTGAGAATTATAATAAATTTCGAACGAAGTGAGTCAATATTTTGGAAAAAGAAAAGCCTTTATCTATA
>JBNJGT010000009.1:0-38218 GCA_051819765.1 Nanobdellota archaeon | reverse complement strand
TGCATGGTTCGCATGGTCCTCCGCAGTCAATCCCTTCTTCTCCCTGGTTTTGTATGTCATCTGAGCATGTCGGTTGTGTGCATGGTTCGCATGGTCCTCCGCAGTCAATCCCTTCTTCTCCCTGGTTTTGGACCCCGTCGTCACATGATTGGCATGCCTGGGTGGTGATTGGCTTGTTTTGTTCTGTCCCACATTCGTTCTGATCTGAGCAGGTCCTGGTCTGTTGGCCGTCTGAGCATTGGCTCCATTCACTGCAGACCCAGTCCTCGGAGCAGGGTGGCGGGGCGCCACCACTTGGGCTGTCACCATCATTGTCAGAGGAGCTCCCTGAATTATCTACTGTACAGCGCTTGTCTGTGCCGTCACAGTCTTCATCAATGCCGTTTCCGCAGATCTCTTCTGCATCAGGGTTGATGGAGGCATCATTGTCAGCACAGTCAGTGCGGGGGGTGCGGTTGATCTTCCATAGTCCATTGTCAATGTCAGTCCCGTTGCCGCATACCATCTGGCTGTATGATACTGTAAAATTGTCGAGGTCAAGGTCACGGTAGTATGGAAGCATGTGGTATCTGTCAGGATCTGTATCGTTGCAGTCAGTCTGGTTTGTGCGGTTGATCTTCCATGTTCCATTGTCAATGTCAGTCCCATTGCCGCATACCATCTGGCTGTGTGACACAGTGAAATTGTCAAGGTCGAGGTCGCGGTAGTATGGATACATCTGGTATCTTAGACTATCGTTTTCGTTGCAGTCAGCAGGGCAAAGCTCACCATATCCGTATCCATCCCCATCAAGGTCTTTGCAGCCTTGGGTTGTGGCAACATAGGAATGGTGCAGGCCACTTATGATGTATTTTCCGGATTCATTGCGGCAATCATATCCATTGGTATACAATGGGTCGTTGGATTGGTTGCAGTATAAGAGGTACTCGTCTGGGCCATTGCAATCTGGTGTCATTGTCATGTTCTCATTGTCCTTGACGCAGACGGTCTTTATGGCTGAATCTTCATGGAGGTAGACCTCTTTGGTGTCATTTTGGAGGTCAAGGCCGGTAATCTTACTGTACCAGAGACTGCCGTTGATTGTCGTGTCCATGAGGTCAAGCTGGTTGCTGAAATTCCAGGTCAGGCTTGCAATAGGTTCGCCATCACCGATGAACTCTATGGTTTTCACGCCTGTGAATGGTTTTGAAAGGTTAGTCTCGCCATCGATTGCGATCGTGAAATTTGCATAGTTGGTTGTGATGGATGAGTAGTTTGCCAATAATGTGTCAACAGTATCTGAGATGCCGTCGTTATCCACGTCAATCATTGTGATGTTTATGGTGAATGTCTGGGAGGTGCAGCTGTTTATGACGCTGCGATTGTCACATACGGTGAGTTCCTCTTCATAGAATCCAGCATCCCAGCCTGTTATATTCCAGAACATGAACCCTGTACTGTTGATTGTGATCTTGGGGTTTGTAATAGTGTAGTTGAGTGTTTCATTGTCTGGTTCTGTCACATTCAATTGGTAGCTGAGGTTCTCTGTGTCAGGCAGGACAAAATCGGGTATCGCTTCAAGTATCGGTGGGAGATTGGCTTCGACCGTGGTGAGTGTGAACGGATTTGTGGTTGTCTTTTCAAATCCATCACTTGCTTCAATGATTGCGCCGGTGCTTGTCGTGCGGTTCTTAAGGGTGAAGAATGTTATATTGTCAGAGGCAATGGAATGATTCATCTCAGTGGATGGTGCAAAGGAAGTCATCCAGTTTGTGATGGTGGTATTATCCACGGCTCTCTTGATAACCGTAAAGTCATCTACAGTGGTCTCAGCAAAACGTATGTCGCGTCCGAGCTGTATGCTCGAGGGAACAAGACCTGGAACAGTATGGTTGTAGATGCCATTAAGGAATATGTCTGTCTCATTGGTGTGCCGGAGGGTGAGCATGTTCCAGCCGGTCAGTGGGCCAGGTCTTACTGTATATTGACTGGTCGCATTGGCAAGTGTTATCAGGGGATGACCTTCCCTGATACCCTTGAACCATAGATTGATTGTGTAGTTCCCTGATAAATCGGTATCATATTCCACGTAGCTTGCATATCTGAAGCCTTCAGTGTAGGTGGTCGCGTAATCCTTCTCTTCTACCTGGATATTATCGACAAGCACATAGGAGGCATTATGGGAATCAAGATAAAGGCGGGCATACTCGGCGCTTTGAGGGCTTTTGACAGTTGCTGACTTACGGGTGAATGTCTGATTGACTAAGGGCGTGACTGTGCAGTTGGTCCCTGCACCACAGATGAGCCCTGTCTCTATGAATCGCATTGATGAGTCAAGCCAGTCAAGGTGCAGACGGCCATAGGTCTGGTCCTCCAGGGAGCGGATATAGGCGCTGATGGAATAATTTCTGCCAGGAAGCACTTCTATGACCTGGGTGAAGTAGTTATTCCGGTTCACCATCACGCTGTTGTTGCCTGCAAAGCTTGTGTCATTTATGGACGGTTGATTGTGAGCGTGCCATTGCACCAGCCCGTCAGCCATATCTTCAAACCCTGGGTTTTGGACCAGGTTACGGCTTGCTGACTCTATCAAGAGGCCTTTTCCAGTGTGTCCTGTGGAGTACTGGGGATCATGGAGTGTGCCTTTGGTGGTCTTCTCGTATTCAAACCGATCATAGATGAGTGTTTCAGTGGGGATATAGGTGATGTTGTATTGTAATCTATCATCATCCGGGTCATCTATGTGGTTGTTCATGTCAATCGTGACATTGATGTTTGCCGGCCATATGAGGTCAGGGATGTCCTGGTAGAAAGTCATCTCCCGGTTCGAGACGATGAATGTCATTATGGGGGTCTGGTTCTGGTTGCCACTGAAGTCTTTTGCGTATGAACGCCACCCGATCTTCTCGCCGTTGTCAAGGAGGCTTTGTGGGATCTCATAGGAAAACAGGTCTCCGTCAATGGTTGGGGTCACGTTCGTCCAGTTTCCTGAGGCATTGTGGCTTATGAAAACCTGGTCAAGATCGCAGGTGTTTGCAAAAAAGTTGTATGTACTGTTCCAGACTGCGGTGACAGCCACACTCTGGTTGTTGTAAACCGGGGATGGTGGGTTTATCAGGCTGTCTGCTGAATACCGGGGCGCAACATTATCGATATAGAACTCTGCCTGCTTCTTGTTTGATTTGTAAGGGCCCACGGCGTATACACTCAGGGTGTATTGGCCATCATTCCAGTCACTGGTGTTTACGTAATCGGACCAGCTGTGATGGTTTTGCAGTGTATCATTGGTGATGGAATTGTTGGTCATCAACCCTTGTTCCCCATATATCTGCCAGCTGGTATTATAGAAGATATTTGTTATGGAAGCGTTTATCCTAAAGCCTTCCTTGAAGAAGCGGTCATTGGAATTCGGCACATTGATTCGTATAGCGGGAAGAGAATTGTCAAGGGTATAATTCTTCTCAACTGATGCAGTCTGGTTGAACATGTCAGTTGCGTTCACCTGAAGGGTTATGTTTTCCTTGTGCAAAAATGCGGTATCCCATTCGATCGAGATGTTTGCGCTTGACTCGTAGATCCGCTCCGTCTCTCTTTTCAGGATATCAGTGCTATTTCTGATGGTATAGGTCATGGTATCAATCTGCGATGTGTCTCTGAGCTGGACTGGGAACTGCACCAACCCTCCGATGACCGGGTCGTCATAGGTTATGTTTATCTGTGGTGCCATGAAATCAACATACCAGCTCACTTGTCTTGCCTTATCAGCGAATTGCTTGTTTCCTGCTTCATCCCGACAGACAATGTAGCGGGTGTAGAGTCCATCGTCGCTGCTGTCTATAAAACAAGTCAGGTTTGTGCTTGTTCCGGTCTTTGAGCAGTTTTCAAGATATGTCTTTGATGGGTTGTAGTCCTCATAATCTATGAGATACTTTGAGGCGACACAGCGCATGCCTTCTTCACCTTCCACAAGGATGTCTGTCTGGTTATTGTCGATCCTGTCTGAAAAAGGTGCATCTGTGTCGTTTTCCACCTTCAGGATAGAGACCTTTTCTGGTTCGGTCGTGTCCAGATAAACCACTGAGTTGCTTTGCTCAGTCGTGGGGTTTGTGAGGTTTCCGTTGGAGTATGCGCTGACTTTGACTTTGTAGGCAGATTGATGGGATGGATCATCAATCTCGATTACGGCATGAGTCTTTGTACTGTTGAAATTTTCATCTACCTTTGTCCATGTCCCCAGTTGATTCTCGTCTTTGAAGAGTGCATAGCTATAGTGGGAGATCCCCATCTCCGGGTCGTTGCTGGGGGTCCAGTCAACATAGAACTGGTTTGTTGTGGTTATGAATTCCCCGTTATTCAGGGTAACTGTGAATCCTTCCGGAGCGGTCTGGTCTACATAGGTGAAGGCTGCACTGCCTCCGTGCATGTATACTCGTGTATTGTTGACATAGTCCTTCTCAATGTACCTGAACGCATAACACTTGCCATTTTGTACGCTTTGAGTGTATGTCCCGCTCCCTAGATTGGTATCTACCGGATAGAAGATGTTCAGGTCGCTGCATTCTCCTTCTTGTAGTATCCCTGTTGCCCGCATGAGGTTACGTGTCTTTATCCCGCTGATATTGTCTCTGCCTTTGATGATTGTAACTGTGAAATTTGTGGCTCTCAGACCTGTGGGATATTGGAGATCTCCACCATGGGGCGGTGTCAGGTCAACTGTTATTGGATATTCGCTGCTGTACCAGTTGCTCCAGATATTGTTCTCATTCTTTGCTCGGACACTCGCATAGTAATCCACCCCGTCCTGAAGGGGAAGATCAGTCAGTATCAATTCGGTCTGGGAGTAGTCGTTGTTGCTTGCAAGTGCATTGTACCCTTCTTCCGGGTACTTGGCAGGTCCGACAGCGTATCGGTACTGGGTGATCTGCGCTTCGTTCGAGAAATTCCATTCGAGTGCCAGTCTGCTTGGGGAGCTGGTGAACAGGGCGCTCGCATTGCCTGTCCCATTCCATTCACCCCTGAATCTGATATATTCTTTTTGAGGGGCATCGTTCACGAAATAGACGATCCCTGAGCTGAGACTCTCCGGTCCGGTTGACTCGTCAATGTAGCGCGGCCTGACGCGGAACTTATAGATCATGTCATTTGTGAGGTTTGCCGATATGGTGATGAAGGTATGAGTACTGTTTGATGTGTTGAGCCACTCAGTCACAGATCGGCGTAGTGTATTGCCGTCATACTCCTCCAGCTTGTATTCGTAGTGGCTTATTATCCCTGATTGCTGGGACCAGTTTGCTACGAGCAATGGGTCTGTCGCGATGGTTGCGGGAAGATGCAATACCATGTTCTCATCATAGAAGCCATTCTCTATTCCTTCCACCGGCACTTTATCCTGGGTGATGCTGAAGTTTGTCACCGTGCTTGTGTCAAACCAGCCAGCTGTGTCGTTTACGGTGAATGTGAGATTGTAGGTGGAATTCATGGCAAGATAGAGGCGAGACTGGCAATACTGCAGTGTGCGGTTGCCGGTGCAGACAATGGTATCATTTCCTTCTGTGTGATTTGCCAGGGTGTATATGGTTGAACCGGATTGATTGGTTGCGTTGATCTTGATTGATAGAGTGTTTATGTGAAAATCATCATGGACAGTAAAGTAGATCACTGGCTCTGTGCTCATTGCGTATTCAGGTATGGATGAGGTGTTGATGATGGGAGATCCCTTGTCTACATGGGTCTCGAATTCGCTGAAGGGACCGTTCCCGTTGTCATTTTTCCCCCGTATCCGGATGAGGTTTGTGCCGTTGAAGAGTTCAGGAAGCTCTATTATGAAGAATCCTGACGGATACTTTGTGTCATATACATGGAATTCAGTTGATTCGTTGACTGGGAGCCGTAGTGCGGGGTCTAAGACGACTTTGTATGTGTCATCGAAAAGGTTCCTGTATGATTCTACCCTGTACCTGGAGAAGTTTGTGAGGTAATGGTTTGTGAACTGGATGTATCTCCCAACCTGGATGATATTGTCGGGTTCTATGCTGGTTGCAGGTACGATTATGTAATCAAGCCCCTCTTCACTTGCATCAACCGGATTGATCGAGCCATAGTATGTTGAGTTTATGCTTGTGAAACCGGTGATGTCTCCTGAGGCAGGGCTGATCTCATAGTCCTGGCGGGCGTGCACTGAATAGTTTATGTCAGGGATCCCAAAGTACCCTGCGATGTAGATGCCTGTGTTGTTCTTCACTGAAACTGGGGGGGTCCATATCCGTGGAGGGGGTGGTATACCATCCTTTTTCAGGACATTTGATGCATTCCGGAATGTCTCATCAGCAAGGCCTCGTGAGTCAATCACCTTAACTGCGCAGGTTATCTCATCACCGTATGAAAAGGGGTCAGAGAGGTCTTCTCCGTCTTGCCCGGGAATCAGTGTGTAGTTGTCCTGGTTGACTGTATACCATCGGAATGAGGTGTTCTCTTGTGCCTCCAGATCATTATCCGGATCTGAGTAGTTGTAGAGGCATCGGGCTGTTCCTTCAGCGCTGAAAGAGATCTGGCGCACCTGTGTATCAGATGCTGTCGGACGGTGGTTGGTCAGGAAGGATAGGGATGCGTTGGTGACTGATGGATAGATATTGGAACAGTTCCATTGCCCGTCGCAGATCATGACCCAGTATTCCTGGCTTGTGTTATCCTCACTGCCTACTGTGTGGTTTAGCATGATCGGATCATGCACTGTGAACTCTGATTGGGCGATGGTTCGCCCCATGCATCCGGAACCAACTATCTGTGGTGAATCGCAGACGTAGGCCTTTACTGTTGTGGAGTAATCCGCATACCAATCAAGGGTGAATGTCACATTCTCGCCTTCAGCGATCGGGCCAGACTGTGAGGTGTCTTGTACCTCTTCTATATGGAAGGGTGGTGGCAGGCCACTGATGGTTACCCCATCTGTCAGGGTGGATATCCCCTTCTGGAATGGATCGTACGGTGTAACATTGCATCTCCACTGGTCACCTGGCATGGTGTTGCCGTTTGTTACAATGGGTGAATCCGGAAGGTTTACCTTTTTGAAGGTGCTGTTGCCGCGTTTGAGATACCAGCTGAATGTTACACTGCTTACGTTATGCGGGTCAGGGTCATCGGCTGTGTAGGTGCAGTTCAGGTTGGCATCGTTCGTGAAATTTGTATCGCCTTCAGTGGTACGTATCTGGGCAGTTATGTTCGGGAGGTGGTTCACGAAGAAATTTCCTTCTCTGTAGATTGAACAGGCATCATGCTCGTCACATACCTTCACACGGTACGTATTGGACCATGGGTCGGTTGCGTTGGGTGCGTATTGGCATGATTGTTCTTCTGCGGCACTGTTGTTTGTGCTGCAATAGGTGTCACCCTCACAGCCGGTGTGGATGTCTCCACCATAGAATAACCTTGCGTGAGGATGGGAATAGTTATATGAAGCGTTCAGTATCAGGGGTTGGCCTGGGGCGTAGGAAGAATTGGTCCTGAGGAAGACTTTGTCTTCCAGATTGTCATTGTTGGAGTCGCACGTGTCATCGTTGTTGTTGTCGATACAGAGCTTGAATGCGAGATATTTGTCGGGAAGGGGCTGGGCATTATACTGGGGGGTGAAATAGTTGTATCTTCCCAGTTCGAAGGCATTGTCATTATCCCGGGCAATTATTGTCCCCTGGGTATCTCCTATGTTGTCAACTTCCATAACGATTATATCAAAGATGAACTCAGTGCTTGCTGAATCCTGTTCACTCTGGGTGACAATGGTTATTCGCATGTCGCCTTCACTTACTGTAGAGTCATTATCCTTATCCCAGTAGATATCTGATTCTTCGGTAAAGTTAATGCCTGTGTGCCTAAATATATTCTGACTCGTAAAACTCCTCAGAGGTGATTGGTCTGGGATGGGGTCACCGACTACTATGGTGTCGAATTCCTTGTCATACACGAGTTTTTGTGCGCCGGCATCAAGTGCGGCACTGCTTGTATTCTCGATGATGATCGCCTCTCCTCTTGTGTAGGTATCACTCAAGTCAGAATCGAAGTAGACCTCGGAGAAGTTGTATAGGACGCTACCGCTATCGACGTCAGTGGCATTGACCCTGCTTCCTGCGCTATAGGTCGTCTTTGAATTGCGGATATATCTGTCGGGATAGAGGCCAATCTTATGGACATAATCTCCTGTCTTGTTTGAGTAAAGGATGACCTCATTGGCCTTGTTCGCAGGGGTATCCCCGAAACTGACCAATGTTTTGCCTTGGTCATACAGATCCTGCTCATCAAAGTAGTCATCGCATACATACATGCGTGCAGTGTCGTCGGGGTCTTCGTAATCTTTCCATACCGCGGTAAAATCAATCATCCCTCCAATCAATGCCGGGTTGTCAGGTGAATCATGGGTATTGGAATACTGGATTATCTGGGGTACTGCATTATCGATGATGGTCACCGGTTTTGATTCATAGAAGGTCGTTGAAAAATTGTCCTCATCCATCCAGCTCTGGTCATCATCGTGGACCTTCACAGCACATTTCACCACATCATCCTTGTCAAAGATGCCTGATAGGGTCTTTTGCGTATACCCTTTCACTTCAACAAATTCATTGAGCCCTTCGTTGTTTATGTACCACTTGAAGGTCGCTTGTGTGGGATCTTCAGGGTCTGTATCAAAATCATGATATGTGTAGTTGCAGGTCAATTCGGAACTCTGGTTTGGACCTGACGGGTTGATTGTTATGTTATGGGCCTCTGGCGGAGTGTTGTGTATGGGGATGAAACCGTCGGTGCCTCCGATTGTGCTGTTTTCTTTGCCATCGTTGAAGATAAAGGTACAGGAGAGCTTGTCAGCTTTTGTGATCCTTTGTGAGTCTATGGTGAAAAGACACTCAGTTGTTGCGTTCCCAAAGGTCACCCCATATTGGCTTGTCACATTCGGTCCGAGATAGAAGCACCAGGCATTGCCATGCTCATGATAATTTGACCCACCTGGGTCAAACTGGGCAACTGTACAGTTATAGCGCATAGACAAAGTCTCATTGTTGATGTCTGATGCGAATACAATGAAACTCACATTGTCTTTACCGGTCGGATTCTTTGGTTCAATGACTGTCTCATCCTGCAGGAGGATAGGCTGCGCATTGGATTGGGCGTGGGCGTTCACTGTACTTGCAACGCAATTATCCATGTCATCGCATGCGTATACCCAGTAGTAATAGGTCTGGCCATCTTGTGTGGAGTTGTCGATGTAGGTGTAGGTTGCGTCTGAATCAAGGATGAAGTCTGGAGCACTCAGATTACGGGGGGTTATATTTGTCCCTCCTGATTGGGTCTCTGAGCGCATAAGGTAGTAGCCGTAGATATCTGAGCTTGTGGAGGCATCCCAGCTGATCTCGATATGGTTCCCCTGATCCCTAAGCACATCCCGTGCTGTGACGTTAACTACTGCTTCGGGAGGTACCGTGTCGCTGATTGTGAGATTCAGTGAGTAGTGGGCGTTGTTGCCATCAACAACCTCTAGGATGTATTCCCCTACTTCATTCGCTGCTACTGTCACATGGCCTTGGTCTGCGTCGCTCGTGATTTCCAGTCCGTCCTGGGGGCCTGTCAGGTTTGTGACACTCCAGGTGAATGTTGTGGCGCTGCTTCCGGAAACTGAGAAATCAGTCTCAGTGAAGCGTTCGAGCTCTTCGGGTTGTGGGTCGATGCTTATCTCTTCGTGTACTACCTCGAAGTCTAAACTTGTGGATGCCGCCCCTGCACTATCTGTTGCCTGGACAGAACAGTTCCCTGGGTTCCTGAAGTAGAGGTCGACCCCTGAGTCTGAGTCTATGCTTGTTCGGCTCGATCCTGAATCAAAGGAGCAGATGGACCCATCACTCGATGTGTAGGTGTATGGTGTAGTTCCTCCTGATGCACTGATCTGAAGGTTTGAACCTACAGTCTCAGTTGATCCTGTATCCGGCGAGATGGAAAGCTGGGAGTCTGTAATGGTCGCTGAGTCTGAGGTGTCAGAATCGGTGAGGCCAGTGGAATCAGTCACTGTAGCATCGCAGTGCCATGTATCTCCTGGTGATGTCTGTGAGTTGGGTAGACTCTCTGTATGGGTTGTGGTTGTCAGACCTGTGATGCTGATTGTTGATCCGTGCTGGCTACCATTCACGAACCACTGTATGTCCAGATCATGGCTGTCTCCGCTATCCTCGTCAGAGATCGATATCTCGCAGTCGAGGCTTTCGGATGTGGGTACTTGTCCACTGGGGTTCAAGGTTGCTGTGATGGTGGGATTGTGGCTTACATAGAGTGTTGCGGTTGTTGTCACATCACTGTCTGAGCCGTTTCGAAAGGTTGCTTCTATGGTGTTTGTAGATCCGTCATATATGGAAGGGTCTAGGGCGTGATTTGCCTCCTGACAATACGGGCTGGTCGTTGGGTTGAGTACCTCGTGGGCGAGGCATCCTGACTGGTCAGCAAAGGTACATGTGCCACTATTTTGCTTGACAGCAAGCAGTTGTTGGGATTCACCGCCAAGCCAGCCGAACCTAACATAGATTATCTCTCCCATCGCTGCAGGGTTTGATTCGCTTATGACATTGTTCTGATTTAAGCAATCGTCACTGGTCCTATAGAAACTGAGTGATGGGTCCTGGGCATTGTTTTGGGCAAGCTCGCTTTCTCCTTTGAAGGTGAAGCGCTGGTAATGCTTACCGCTTGTGTTAACCTCGACTGTGTGATATGCTGTTTCATTACAGTAAAAGTCCTCTATGGTGATTGTGTTGTCCTGAAGCTGGAAGGGGATTGATTGATTGTTACACTTGATCTCTTTAGGATGGAGGTCGGTGCCATACCCTGTCCCGTTTACTGCCTGGATCGTGAGGTCATCGGTGCCGTTCGCCACAAACCGGACAGTCCAGTTCCCTCCGACAAGCGGATAGCTTTGTACATCGAGGACTGTCAGGTTGCCTTCCAGTTCGAAGTCCTGGGTTGAAAGGTGAGGGGTTATCCATTTTACCCTGTCGATGAGGCCGTTGTTATTAAGGTCCAGGAATTCCACTTTGTAATCAGGGTTGTTGGTTATCTCGACTCTCTCATTAAAGAGAAGGCCGCCTTGCTTGTGGTACAGGTGGATTGTCTCCTTTTTGATGTCTGGTACATCCACATAGCTGAGGATATCTGTGTAGTGGATGTGGCTTGAAATCCGGATCTTCTTGTTGAGTTGAGCACGTTCCTTGGTGGTCTGGACTTCAATCTTTGGGGCAGGGGTCTCGTATATTACCTTGTAATCGGTTTCATCGTTTTGATTGAACTTGACTTCCTTGGTCTCGAAATCGGTCCCATCATTGACTGCAAAGCCTGTAATGGTTGCAAATCCTGTGATGAGGTTCTTGAACTTGCTTCCTTCCTTAACTGATGCTTTGATGGGTCTCCTGTCGTTGGCTTGCACTACCTTGATGTTCTCTGCGACGTTTGCGACCTTGACCGCTACTTCAGGTGTCTGGATGTTTTCTTTGTTGATGGTCTTTTCCCATTGCACTGGTTTTCCAACCTCCACTTGGGAGTGGGTGGGTTCTGCCATGCCGTTCATGGCTAGCACTACAAGAAGGAAAATAATCAGGGGGGGTAGTGCTGTTTTATTCATATGACATCAAGGTTTCCGTCTTTGGTTTTTTTGTATTTTTCTATTGTGTCCTGGAGATTGGTTCTGTCGAGCTCTATCTTTTCGGCTTTTTCGGAAAGCTCCTGGATTGTCTCATCCTGTACTGAAAGCTCGGGGTCCTCAATCTTTTTAAGGAGAATGCCCTCGTTCGTGACAGTGTACATCCAAAAGCCGCTTCCTTCATCTATCTTGAGCTCGTTTCGGATGTCTTTTGGGATGACAATCTGTCCTCGTTTGTCACACTGGACAATGCGGGGGTATTTTTTCATTCTGATTTTCAGTGGTTTATTCTGATTTATTGCTTGTTGGTTCGCATTTTTGGGCTATATTTCTGATTTTCAGAAGCTTTGGTTGATAGTCTATGCTTCTGTTGGAATTCAAGTTGTATCTGTGGATTTTCAGAGAATCAGGTGAGTAATCAATACTTTCTTGGTGTTTTGTGAAAAGATTTCTTATATTTGTAGCCATTTTCTGAAAATCAGTATACTTTTTGTTGTGGCTACTATTTAAATGTTTTGATGGCTTAGTGTAAGAATGCGGGTTGTGTAAGAATTGGTGATTTTGTGTAAGAATTGGTTTGTGTAAGTCTCTGGTTTGGGTGAATTGATTGGTAGGTTGAATTGCGAGTTTAATTGGGTTTGGTGATGTAGCGGAAGGTCTCTTCTTCATCACTGTGTAGGTTGAGCTTTTTGAAGAAGGTGATGACATTCTTTATATCGCGTCTCAGGTATTCCTTTGCAACCATGCTCTCGGTGGTGAGGGATTGGGAAAAGTCGATAAAGACTGGTTTTCGGTCATTGAGTATGTTGAATTGGGAGAGGTCACCATGGACCAGGCGGGCGTCCTGCCACAGGAGTCGCATGTATTGGATGATCTTCTCGAAGAATTCTTCTGGTTTTTCTGGGTATGCATCTTTGAGCTGGGGTGCGGGATCCGGGCTTCCGATTTGTTCCATAAGGATGATATTGTCCCTGAACACGATGGGTGTTGGTACACGGACACCAACTTCACGGGCTTTGAGGATGTTGCGATATTCTCTTTGAGTCCAGGAGAAGATGATCTGCCTGCGGGAGCGTTTGAGGTTGATGTAGCGCATATCATGCTTGATGTAATCATACATCCGTTTGAAATCACAGGTCTCCAGGCGGTAGATCTTCACGATGATGTCCTTATCTTTTGTTCTGGCGGAAAAAATGTTTGCTTCCTTTCCTATCTGCACCGGGCTTTTGAGTTCCTGGAAATGGCCCTGGCTTTCCAGCCTGAACAGATTGCGGAGGGTGAACTCATCAAACACATTTCCAAATGTCTTGAACTTCTCCCGGGTTATCTTGGACATTTAGCTGATGAATCTCTTGGTTTATATATAGCTTTTGAAAAGCATAGTTTTATATGTAGGCTACCTACACCCACTCCAATGTAGTTACGTGAGGTGCTTGTATGCGTAAAGTGTGTGTGATAAACCAGAAGGGTGGTGTAGGAAAGACTACTACTGTCATCAATCTGTCAGCAGGTCTTGCACAAAAGAACAAGAAAGTGCTTGTCCTGGATCTGGACCCCCAAGGGAATGTAAACACAAACCTCTGCCTCTATGCGGAGAAGAACATGTATCATATGCTCGTCGAGGATGCTGATCCCCGAGAATGCATGGTGCATGTGAATGACTTTTTGCACGTGATCCCAAGCAACAGTACCTTGTCACAGGCTGAGCTTATCCTGAGCGGCAAAGTGGGTCGTGAATCGGTCCTCAAACGCTGTCTGCAGGGGCTGTATGAGTATGATTATATCATTGTCGATTGTCCGCCTTCAATCAATCTCCTGAATCAAAATGCGCTTTTGTTTGCGAATGAGGCATTTATCCCTGTTGCGACAGAGTATCTCGCGTTTGATGCGCTTCGGAAGGTTGAGCACACGATCAATGAAATCAATGAGGTATTCGGGCATAACCTTCGAATCTCTCTCGTGATTCCGACGCTTTATGATCGGCGTATCAAGTCATGCATCAAGATTTTAAGTGAATTGAAGAAAGGGTATAATGGGTTGGTGGTGTCACCAATCAGCATCAATAGCAAGCTCAAGGAGTCGCCTGGATGCGGGGTGACTATCTATGATCACGCAAAGCATTCGCGCGGGGCAAAGGATTATCTGAAGCTTACCGAGAAAGTCATCGAGTCAGAATCAGCACATAATTAATCAATAATTTCTACCAGAATGGGTTCGAGGCCGCAGAAATCAGTGGCATAGGTATAGGCACCAGCGTTCAGGAACGTCAGGGTCTCTCCTGGTTTTGGGTCTGTAAGGTAGGCTTTGTAGCGGAAGATATCGATTGAGTCAGGGGTCTTTCCCTTGATGGTATAGGGTTCTCCCTCTCCCTCCTCTTCTATGAGCAGGCGGATGTTTGTCACAAAGGTATCCATGGCACCGTTGTAGATTGAGCAGTCGATAATCACATTGTTGTCATATACGGTGAGGATCTTTGCCTCAAGCTTTACGGCAGGCGCTGCGATGTAACGGCCAGGCTCGATTATCATGTGTATGTCGTGATCATTGAGCCATTGGCGTAGGCTTGAAACTTTTGCGAATATCTTGTCCAGCACCTCTGCCCGGAAGTTCTTGTATGTGCTGGGGATGCCCCCGCCGATGTTGATTGAATCGATCATTTCCAGGTGCTCGTCTGTAAATATGCTTTCAAGCTCTGATCGGATGGACCATTCACTGATGTTTTGGCTTTTGCGGTGTACGTGGATGCCAAGCTTTTGCACGTGTGGATGGGCTTTGAGTTTTGGGAGCAGATCACGGACCTTCTCTGAGTAAAAACCGAATACAAAGTGTTTCCCGGTATGGACTGTATGCTCTTTGAGGCGCATACGAAGCGTTAGGTTCAGGGGGTTGTCGAAATCCAGCAGTACCTGAAGGTCCTGGGGGTTATCAATGACAAAATCTCTTACCCCTCGGAGGTATACTTCCTGGAGTTCATTATAGTCCCATCCTTGGGCAAAATAGATGATGCGTTTTGGGCAGTTCAGGAGATTAAGGCTTTTTAGGGAGTGGATGGAGAAACTGCAATCGGTGTGATCCCGTAAGATGTAGCCTACATGTGGGTTGGTCTTGAATGAGTAGGAGACATGGTTTGCGATCTCTTTTATCTTGGTGTGTTGGTGGAGTGCAGTGCCTTTACTGATGAGAAAACGGCTCATTATAGTAATCCTTCTTCTGATAAAGTCTCCAGTGCGTTTATCATGACCAGGGGGAATGTTATTGAGACATCGCCTATGACGGTAGCTGCATCGGAATTATCCTTTACCTTTCCCCAGCTTTTTGCTTCGTCGGTTGTTGCACCGCTCATGCTGCCTGATGTCTTGCGGGCGGTGGTGAGGTATACTGCGTAGTCGACCCCGCCATTCAGCAGACAGGCAAGGATTGCATGGTGTTTTGAGATGCTTCCTCCAAGCGAGATGAGGCCTTTGATGTCATCATGGCTTGTTGAAATGAGGATATTCTTGAAATCCTGTACCACATCAACCATGAAATCAGGGTGCTTTTGCTGGAACATGTATAGGTGAAATCCTAAGGCACCATCAGTTATGGCTGGGCAGAAGATGGGGACGTTTTTTTTTGCTGCCTGGTAGAGGATAGAATGCTCGTCATCAAGCATGGTGCCTATCTCTTTGAGCATCTCTGAGACTGTCCAGCGTGCCTTTTTCTGGTATAGCCTGGTGAGGATAGGGGTGATTGAATCCTCGAACTGGGCATAGCTCTCGTTTGAGACCATGATGTTTCCGATGCGGTTGGCTCCCTGTTCGTAGAGTTCAACATCATCGGATTCGAAGCTTCCCAGGCGGAATTTCTCGCCTTTCGCTTTCATGATGTCTTCTTCCAGTCCACCGACGGTTGTGACTATGATGTCGGCCATCTCTTCCTTGATCAGTTGGGCGAAAAAGCCTCTGAGTCCTGATGTGACCATGTTGCTTGTGAAGGTCAAGAAGATTCTGGCGGAGGCTTTTTTCATCTTGATGACTGTCTGGGTCGCTTTGGCTAGTTCAATACTCTGAAACCCTATTGTCTCGTATGCTTGGACCAACTCTTTGACAGTCATCCCTTTTTTCCACAGAAAATCTTTCACATGCATGGTAACGGGCCTGAAGGGATTCGAACCCTCGATCTACGGCTTAGAAGGCCGTCGCATTATCCAGGCTATGCTACAGGCCCATCAGGGGGAGTGGTTCTGAACTGTTTATAAATATTTTGGCACAAAGTTTAATAACCTACTTTGATTTTTTTTGGGGATGAAGGCCCGGGATCTGGTCAGGAAAATCACTTTGTATAACCCCAATGCAGATGTCGAACTAATCACCAAAGCCTTCAACTTCGCTCAGAAGGCCCACGAGGGGCAGGTGCGTGAATCGGGTGAGCCCTATTTTGAGCATCCTTTGGGTGTGGCCCTCATTCTTACGCAGCTGAAGGTTGGGTCTGCGACAATATCTGCTGCCTTGCTTCATGATGTGGTCGAGGAAACCTCATATAAGCAGGCAGATATCAAGCGGGAGTTTGGTGAGGAAGTGGCACAGATTGTTGAAGGCCTGACGAATCTGGACAAGCGAAAATATGAAACACGGGAGGAGTACAAGGCGGAGAATATCAGGAAAATACTGCTTGCAACTACCAAGGATATCCGGATCATGCTCATCAAACTATGTGATCGGTTGCATAACATGCGAACCCTTCAGACCTTTGTGCCAGAAAAACAGAAGAGGATTGCGGAGGAAACGCTTGATATCTATGCTCCCATCGCCCATAAGCTGGGTATCTGGTTCATCAAGGGAGAGCTTGAGGACCTCTCATTGCGGTACATGAAGCCAGAGGTCTACAATTTCCTCAAGACCAAGATCGCTGAAAAGCGGCACGAGCGAGAAAAGGCAACCCAGAAGATAATCAAGAACCTGCGTGAGGAGCTTAAGTTGCGGGGGGTTGAGGCTGAGGTCTATGGGCGGGCCAAGTATTTCTATAGTATCTATAAAAAAATGATCAAGAAGAATCTTGATCTGGATGAGATCTATGATCTGATCGCAGTGCGGGTCATCACAAAATCAATCCCTGATTGCTATACTGCATTGGGGGTTTTGCATGAACTCTGGGTGCCGGTCCCCCGTCGTTTTAAAGACTATATCGCAAACCCAAAACTCAATGGGTACCAGAGCCTGCATACTGTTGTCCAGGTCACTGAAGGACGGCTCCTGGAAGTCCAGATCCGGACGGATGATGCCAACAATGTTGCTGAACATGGTGTGGCAGCGCACTGGCGCTATAAAGGGACTGACCGGGATAAATGGTTTGACCGAAAGATCTCATGGCTAAAGCAACTCTTGGAATGGAAGCACAGTTCAGTGAACGGGCAGGATTTCATTGAAACCTTGAAGCTTGACCTGTTTGATAATGAGATTGTGGCCTTTACCCCGAAGGGTGATCCTATCAGGCTTCCTGAGGGGGGTACTCCTGTGGATTTCGCCTTTGGTGTCCATACAAGTATTGGTGAGCATACCTCAAAAGCACTCGTCAACGGCAAGGTTGTACCGCTGAATCATAAGCTTCGGCCGGGGGATATTGTGGAGATAATAACCGCAAGAAATGCAAAACCCTCTCGACAATGGCTCAATTTCGTCGCAAGTCCCCGTGCACGGGCAAAAATTAAACATACTCTCAATATCTCTGTGGAACATGATACTAAGCAAAAGGCACATGAGGAGCACCGTAATCTGGCCTCATTCATAGATGTTGAAGGTAAGCGTCAGGCAGTAAAACTGTCCAAATGCTGTGAGCCTTATCCAGGCGATGAGATTGTTGCCTTCTATACCAAAGACAAGCGGATCACTGTCCACAAGAAGGATTGCCCAAATATTCATGCATTGGATTCTGCAAAGCAGGTACCGGTTCGGTGGACTGGTGGTCTCAAAGAAACGGTGACTGTAAAAATCACGCTTCAGGACAATCAGGCTGTGTTGACAGAGGTTCTCAACTGTTTTGTGAAGAATAAGCTGCAGTTGAAAAGTGTGAATACGCGGCAGGGTAAAGAGAACATGTTCAACCTTGTGCTGGAGATTGAAGAGCCGGATACGGAACGGCTTGAGCAGGTCATTTGTGAATTGCGGGATAAAGAGGAAATTATCAATGTGGTGGTTATCTAGATTCCTTGCATCATCTCATGCACCATGCGTAGTTTGTCAATCTCTGCAGGCCAACCCACCAAAGCGCGGTCGATTTGTTTGGTATGGATAAATCCTTTTTGTTCAAGAATCTTGTAGTGGTACTTGATTTTTGATATGTTGGAGGACGAGGTCTCAAGATCAAGGTGGCGACAGATCCCCGAAGGGTGGATTGGCCACTGTTTGATTATGATCTTCAGCACCTTGTTCGTGAGGCGTTTTCCCTTGTACTCCATTGGTTCTTTTCGGTGGTGCTTATATTTATACTTTTGCATTATATCGCAAAAAAACCCCGATTGTTTTTTCTCGTAAGGGGAAAAATTAAAAAGGTCAGGTGTCAAGATACGATAATGCTTGGCACTTTTTTCAAGAAACTCTTGTTTACCCGTCAATTCTTTTATGGGGACGGAACTTTTGAGCTCCTTGGTGGAGCTTATTCACCTCTGCCACTGGAATTCTTGCTTGCTCTGGAGGCTTCTGATCCGGAGATGCTTTATGGCAGATTGAAAGAGCATGTTGAGCGATCTGTCCAACGAAGTGTGCATCAGCTGCGTATGCGGTTTCCTGAACTTTCAGAAATCCTTCCCCAGCTGTTTGAGGTTTATGGGTTAGGGAAGCTTGAGCTTGTGGACCTGGATGTTGAAGCCAGGCATGCGATAGTGAGGATTCATGATTCGCCATTGCCTCCTCTAAAATCAAACGCAACGTGCTCAATCATGTGTGGTGTCCTTTCAGGTTTTTTCTCTGGGCTTTTCCAAGACTCTGTGGATGCCTCTGTCAATAAATGTGTCCTCAAAGGGGATGAATATTGTGAGTTCTTGCTCAAGTAGTGCTGTTTATGGAATGATGTGGGGTTGACAATTCAGGCTTTTCAAATAGAAATCTTTAAATAGTAGCCCCCCCAGAGAAGAACTCAATGTCAGAAGATATATCAAAAAAAACAATACTTGTGTTTCTTGTGCTGACAATATTTGTTTCACTTTTGAGCACATGGACTCTTGTTGAGAGTGTACCTGATTCCAAGGTTCCGGTTCAGGAACCTGAAAAAGAGGCAACTGGTGAGGTTACCTTAACCGTTAAGGAACCGCCGGTGGATAAGAAAGAAGCTGTGGTAAGTCTAACAGTCAAATGAGGTGTGATTATGGAAGAGATATCAAATAAGACAATAGCGGTCCTCTTGATGGCTGCAATCGTTGTATCACTCGGCGGTACCCTTATTACGTTAAATAAACTATCAGAACCTGGTCTTGTTGGAGTTTCCGGATGGGCTGGTTCGAATGCGTCCGGACAGGCAAGTGTCAAAGTGTCAGACATTACGGAAATCAGTTTTGTTGATAGTGCAGTGGATTTCGGTTCCGGATTTGTTGCAGATGGCTGTGATTATTGCGAGATGATCAGCAATGGGACCCGTAATGTAAGCTGTTGTGAAGGGGCTGGAGAAGGTGGCGAGTCACTCTGGAATGATACTGCCAATTATCAAGATGGGCTATTGCTTCGAAATGATGGAAATAATAATGTAAGTCTAATGATTAACTGTAGTGAAAATGCAAGCGCCATGTTTGGATCGAATGAGAATGCGTCATTCCAGTTCCGGGCAGTTCCGGGCTTCAATTCAGATCATCCTGGAGCAGATGATACGAGTGATTCGTGCAATAGCGGTTTTCTGGCTGGATGGCAAAACCTCACACAGGGCACCCCATTGAACCTTTGTGGGCCCTTATCTACTGACTATGACTTTACTTATAGCTCTTCCCAGGATGAGGTCGAGCTTGAGATCAGAGTCCAGGTCCCGTGGGATGCGCCTAAACTTGCTAATACAGCAACGATTTACATCATTGGTCAAAACCAGTAGCCATGATTCGACCAATCTTTTTTCTTCTTTTGATTCCGTGTGTTCTGGGTGTTGGTCTTTCAAGCCAGCCTCTTGATGAGCCAATCCTCTTCACCCCTGGAGCTACTTATACTATCGATTATCAGATTGTAGGGGATGATGAGGTTTCCCTGTCTCTTGATAAGGGGTATGATAGTGATGTAGATATGCGTCAATATGCCCATCTGACGCCAGTAGAGGATCGTAGTTTCTCTTTGGTCATTCATTTTCCTGAAAACGCCACCGTTGATGCAGGGGGTCTGCAGTCCCTTCTTGTGCGGGCGACGGGAGTCTCTGATGGGAATTCTGTGGTAGGAGGCACAGCAATTGTCCAGAAACTGGTGCCTATCCATGTCTATTTTGATGAAAAGGTCATCCAGTCTAGATTCCATGTCCGAAATATTAACATCAATGAAACAGGAACTGTGGAAGTTACTGTGGATAGTTGGACCCATCAACGTATCGATTCCGTGAGTGCGGATGTTAAGATACTAGGTGATGAGAGTGTGCTTGATACAGTCGTTATTGAACCTACCTCGCTTCCAAGCGGTGAGAGCGTTACTCTCACTGGGTCATTTGAAACAGCTGGATGGGTGCCAGGTACCTATAATGCGAGTGCAACCATCAATTGGGATGGCAATACGACGCATCTTTCTGATTCTTTTCGAATCGGTTCTTTGGAAGTTGATATCTTAAATTATACTACTTCTGTCCCTGCTGGGCAGATAAGCACCTTTGATATTGGTGTGCGAAGTGGGTGGAATGATAAGCTTGATGATGTATTCGCGTTTGTCTTGATTGATGGTCGCCGGATGCTCAAGACAGCGACCTATGGGCTGAATGCCTGGGATGAGATTGTCATCTCTGATTACATTGATACGACTGGCATAGAGCCTGGTGTGCATGAACTTAAAATCGTCCTGCATTTTGGGGGAGAAAAAAAGACTATCACTGATTCGATTTCAATAGAGGCACCACCGGCTGAAGAACAGCCCTTCTTTACGACTGGCACTATCCTAGTGGTGCTGGCTGTTGCGCTTGTCGGATTGGTAGGTTTTAATGTGTTCTGGTTCATGAGGCATAGATAACATGAAGCCTTCTGCTTTGTTTGGACTATTGTTGGGTGTGGCAGTCCTTGTGATCCTTGCAACTTATTTTGGGTATACGTATCTTTACCAGGCAGATGTGCAGACCCTGGATATTCATATACGCGTTGATGACTATTTGGGCATGAATACCGATACGGATCGATTGTGGTTTGGGACCATCTCCCCTGGTAGCCATGGTAAGCGGTACGTGAATGTCACCAATCCGAAGGATTATCCGGTTGTCGTGGATTTCTCTGTTAAAGGTGATGTATCAGGATGGATACGCATCTCTGATAATGGGTTTGCTTTGCAACCTAATGGATCGAAGAAATTGCGGGTCTTTGCGCAGGTTCCAAAAACAGCATCCTTTGGCAATTATACTGGTACGTTGTATGTTACTTTTCACAGAGACTAAGATATATGCTTGACCACAACATGGATTCATCAGTGGTGTAAAAGGTGCTCTTGTATGGAGTTCCCCTTTTGTCCAAGACCTCCAAAAAGTTTTTGTGATGGTCAATCAAGCTGGTGACTGCGTCCATGTATGGTTTTGCCGCTTTTTTAGAAATTTTGGTGATCTCCTCAAGGAAAAGTGAGCCGATGTGGAACCACAGGCTGTTGTCTTCGTAGCCGGGCGCAAAGATGCTTGCTCCAATCTTTTTCCCTTTCTGTCTTTTCATGTAGGCGAGGGGATAAGGTGATTCAAGGCCTTCGGCTTGCAGGCTCTGTATAGCTGATTTACGCTTGTTCTTGTCAGATATTACTCCTGACCAGAATGGGAAGATGTTTGCGTCGCCTGAGATGATGTCGTGCCCTTCTTCGTCAATGAAATAGTCACCATTCCAAAAGGTGAATACCAAGAGTTTCTCGTATTTGAACTCACGCATGGGGTTGTAGAGTCCAAGCTGGGTTAGATCTTGGGATAGCATCGCAACCATGGTGTTGTCATAGCAGCAGCTGTTTCGGATGTAGTGATCCTTTATGGATGAGAAATGTTTGTGTCTTTTCACCATGCCGTTGGATTTATCAATGACTTTTTGATAGAAGTCTGTGATCTGCTTGATTAAGAAATCCTTGTGTCTTGCTATTAGGGAGTGGGCACCCGCAATCTTTAGGCAATGGATGAGGCTTGGGAGTGAGTCTACTGCAAATGTGGGGAAATCAAAGGGGCGGTCGTTTGCAATTGCGACGCTAACGCGGTCATGCTCTCTGTATGTCTTTAGGCAGTAGTCGAGGGTGTTGTGGACTTGTGTGTCATAGCCTAGCTTTAGAAGAGGGCGGATGCACCACGAAAAGTCCCGGATATAAAAACTTTTGAAATGACCGTTACTTACCTGGAAGTATTTGTCGTTATAGCATTCTCTTATTATGCTATGGCAGATTTCTGTGGGTGATCCAGTGTATTGTCTGAAGCCATGCTTTCGTACCTGTAGGTTTCTTTTGAGCATGCGGGCTCCTTCTCTTGCGATTGTCAGTTTTTCTCTCATTTTTTCATGAAATTCAGGCCGTAATTAAAAAGGTATAGTAACCCTGTGAATGTTATGAGGAGGTCCCTGGATCGAAGGATGGTACTGAATGCTACTGCATCAGCACTGTCCATGCGGGTCAGTCTGGTGACAGTCACCTGGCCTCCTTCGAGAGCACCAAGGGCAGCAGGAATGGGGATTATGTATGCTATGGCAACAACTGCGATGACTATGAAGAGTATGCTGATGGATGCGTCATATCCGAATGTTAGGAGGAGCAGTTTGTATTCGATGAACATGAAAATCCAGGCGGTGAATGAAAGGATGAGCGCCAGGGTAAATATCAGCTTGTTTTTCCTGAAAAAAAATGATATGCGTTTTTCAACTTCTTGTACACTGTACTCGTGCTTGTATACAAACTTTGAGTTTATGTATCGAAGTGCTCTGAAGGCAGGAACAAGAATCGGCTTGTCTGTGAGATTCCGGTAGTAAAAGAAAGACATTAAGGCGATGCTTATTACTGTGCCTACTGTGATTGAGAGGATTGTGTTTTGGGGTAACGCGAAATGGAGGAAGAGAAAAATAAGGCCTATGAAGGAGAAAAATACATTCATGGTGGCTTCAATTGATTTGTCTATAAGAACCGATGAGAGTCCTTCCTTGTAGCGGATGTTGTTCTTGTTGAGGAGGAATGCTTTGGCTCCTTCTCCGCCAGTTATTGGTACAGGGGAGAGGAATCCTATTGAGAATCCGCTGGTGTAGATCAAGAGCAGGGTCATAAACCTGATGGAATGTCCCAGGGAGAAGAGAATCAGGTACCATCTCAACACAAGGCAGAAGATAATGAGAATCGAAGCACCCAGATAGGGAATCAACCAGATCCAGTGTGCCTTGAAGAAGGCATCAAGGATTGTCTGTATTCCGGTCTGTATGATGATCGAGAGAAGGATGACTAGTCCAAGACTTACCCACAAGAGGACACCCATTCTTTTTACATTCATTTATCTCCCTACGATACGCTTCTATAAAAATATGACGGGCCAGGGAAGATTCGAACTCCCGATCTACAGCTTAGGAGGCTGTCGCATTATCCAGGCTATGCTACTGGCCCATGGGTAAAGCGGTTCTGGATATCTTTAAATATCTTTTGGCACTCTCTTTTGATATGCCATTGATAAAGCATTTTCCCGAAGATTTCATTGTTGAGGAAGTTCCCAACTATGAGTTTTTTGAGGCTGGGCGGTATGCGTATTTTTTGCTGGAAAAAAGGAATTATACAACACTGCGGGCCTTGGATCAGGTGGCGCGAGTGCTTCGTGTGCCGCTCAAGCATATTGGATATGCTGGCATCAAGGATAAGCACGCGCTGACAAAGCAATATATATCAGTCCCCCGCGGAAAGCCGTTTGCTCAACCGGATTTGTCTCTTACTTTTGTGGGTTATCGTGATACGCCCCTGTCTCTTGGTGACTTGTGGGGTAATGCGTTTACGCTTGTGGTTCGGGGCTTGGAGCACTCCCCTGTGCAGCAGGATACATTTGTGAATTATTTTGGAGAGCAACGTTTCAGCCATTCAAATGCTGAAATCGGCAAAGCGATGGTGACCAATGATTTTGCCCGGGTGACAGAGCTGTTGCTTCAGGGCCATGGTGAATATGAGGACCGGATCCGCAAGCACCTGAAAAAACGCCCCCGGGATCATATCGGGGCCCTTCGCCAGTTACCTGAGAAATTGCTCCTGCTTTTTGTACATAGCTATCAGAGTCTCTTGTGGAATCGACTTGCACAGCGTGTTGTCGAAAAGGAAATTGAGGTTGATTCATTGCCGCTTTTGGGGTTTGATACGGATATCGATGATCCCCGGCTCTTTGAGCTTGTCCAAGAACTGTTAGAAGAAGAAGGGGTAGGTCTTCGGAATTTCATTATCCGGAAGATTCCTTCGCTCACCTGTGAAGGGGGATGGCGTGATCTGTACAAACGGCTGCATGACCTCTCCATCGGAGACCTGGAGGTTGATGAGGTCACGGGGGCGTACAAGTCCACAATCACCTTTAAACTGGAAAAAGGGGCCTACGCAACTGAGGCCATCACTTCTCTTTGTAGGCTTTCATGACGTTTTGATAGACAATCTGGGGTTCATTGGGCGATGCATCAACCTCCACAAGAAGTCCCTGTTCCCTGAAGAAATCAATTAGGGGTTGCGTCTTTTCATGATATACCTCAAGTCTGTGCCTGACTGCGTCTGGCTGGTCATCCTCACGCTGGATCAGTTCACCACCGCAATTATCACAGATATTTTCTTGATTTGGCTTTACAAACAGCGTGTTGTAGACGGTTTCGCATTCTTTGCAGATCCTTCGCGATGAGATGCGTTGGATCACGGTCTCATCAGGGGCTGTGAGGTCCAGGACCTTGTCGATGTGGATACCTTCCTGTTCAAGGGCCTGTGCCTGTTCAAGGGTTCGTGGAAAGCCATCAAGAATGTATCCTTTCAGGCAATCAGGCTTGTTCAGGCGTTCTTTGAGGATCGCAAGCACAATGGAATCAGGTACCAAATCGCCATGTTCCATGAACTCATGGGCTTTGATGCCAAGTTCAGTCTCTTCCTTGATCGCTTCGCGCAATAGGTCACCTGTTGAGATATGGGGGACATGGAAATCGGCCTTGATCTTCTCTGTGATGGTCCCCTTCCCTACGCCCGGAGGGCCGAACATGATAAGTTTCATTATTTCACCTCACCTTTTTGTACAAACCGTTCTTGTCTTTGATAAGCCTTACGATAGGTACGCCTCTTTCTTTGATTATGATCTCATCCTCTGTTATGGTTGTCCCGTTCTTAAGTTTTATGTTTTCGTTGTTGAACTGCTTATGCTGGGTGATGAGATGATCCCGCATCTTCAGGAATTCGTCGTGGGGTTCATTGAAGGAGAAGAACAAAGTGCTGATGTCTTGTTGCTTGAGGTTCTTGTAGATATGCAGGGGGCGGGTCTTGAGTGATCTTCGCTTCTGGTTTTTTTTGTGGAACAAGGAGTGGGCATCAGTAAAGAGTATGTAGGAGAACCTACAGTCCGGAAACAATTCTCTCAGGGGGTTGAAGAGGTTTTGTACCAGCTCATCCGGCTTGATAAGGCTCTTTTGCACTTTTGTCTCAAGCACCATGAGGTGGCGCTCATGGAACAGCCGGTAATCGAAGAGGCCGTCAAGTTCCTTGATCTTGCGGTAACCGTACTTGTTTTTCAGGGAGGGTTCTTGCTTCTCGTTGCGCAGGAGGACCAGGTTTGGGTAGTTCTTTATCTTGAGGATGTACTGGTCTGTATTTTCGACAATGTAGCCTTCACGCTTGTGGGGATCGAAATCGTTGCTGAATAGACCTCCTGTCTTGCCCAGTGAATCATAATGCCTGAGGAAGTACTTGACCACCCGGCGTGAGATGCGCTCAGCAATATCTCCTATGACATTGCTTGCAGTCTTTTCGTTGAACGGATAGGATGAATCCAGGTAGTCCTGGACTGTGTAGAGGTCATAGGTGAGGCCATTGACGTGGTATTCAATGAGTGTCTTTTCCAGGGGGCTCTTTCCGCTGTTCTCAGGGCAGGAAAGGGAGAGGCAGCGGTAGCTGGTGGGCACGCCATGGTCTCTTCTTACTGAATAGACCGGTTTGTATTGACGTGGGTACCATTGGATCGGCTCAAATGCAGAAAAGAATGTGTATGCGTCGGCTGCAGCTCTGGTTGTCACGGGAAAGTAAAAAACCTGTCTGTATTTAAGGTTTTTGTGAATTGGAGTTTCAAAAATTGCATGGATAGTTTTTTAAAACGGCGGGATTGAAACATATGTATGGTAAAGGCACTCATCTTTGATCTTGATAATACATTGATTGATTTTCTCAAGTTCAAGCGGTTCTCGTGCGAGGCAGCAGTGGATGCCATGATCGATGCGGGTCTTGAACTCAAACGGGATGAAGCGTTGGAGAAACTGTATGACATCTATTATGATGAGGGATTGGAAGATCCGGTCATATTCCAGAAGTACTTGAGTAAGGTCCTGGGTTATATTGACTACCGGATGCTTGCCTATGGTATCGTGGCCTATCGTCAGGCACGGACCGGATTCTTGCGGCCCTACCCACGGGTGAAATCCACGCTTGCGGAACTGGGGGCACGCCATACCTTGGCTATCCTTTCTGATGCACCAAAACTGAAGGCCTGGATTAGGCTTACAAATATGGATATGGACACCTATTTTGATGCTGTGATTGCTTATGATGATACTGGTGTCTATAAACCAGGAGCGGAACCGTTCCAATTGTGTCTGAAGACATTGGGGCTTGAGGCTTCTGAGTGTGTCATGATAGGGGATAATCCTGAGCGGGATTTGGATGGGGCTCGCGCATGCGGGATGAAGACCTGTTTTGCACGCTATGGGGCAAAAAGCAAAACTGCTGAGGCAGATTACGTGATTGATTCTGTCGGCCAGTTGTTGGATCTTTTCTAAAGCTTTTTATATCTCGTCTGGTTCAGGGGCACCATGTTGGGAGTGTTTTTCAAGGGACTCATGATGGGAATCTCAGACATAATCCCGGGAGTCTCCGGAGGAACCATGGCGCTTATTCTCGGGGTTTATGAGCGTCTGATGACAGCGCTGGGGTATATCAATGTCAGGTTTCTATTACCGTTGTTCCGGTATGTGAACCGCAGAAAGAAGCGTGATCTCCGTGACTTCAAGCAGGCTTTCAGCTCGATGGATCCGTTGTTTCTCGTTGTGTTGGGTGCGGGTATATTCAGCGCTTTGTTTTTGGGGTCATTCTTCATACCACTCTTGCTTGAGCGGTTCCCCTCGTTCATGTATGCTTTTTTTGCGGGACTTATTGTGGGGTCGATGTATGTTATCCTGTTCAAGCGTGTTGGTCCTCTGTCATTCAGGGGTGTCCTGTGGGGTGTTGTGGGCTTTATGGCCGGCTTTGTCTTAACCAGTGCAAACTGGCTGATCGGGAGCCACAGCCTGCCGGTCATTTTTGTGAGCGGGTTCTTTGCTATCTGTGCCATGCTTTTGCCAGGTATCAGCGGCTCCTATGTCCTCCTCATGCTGGGGCAGTATGAATATATGCTGCGGGCTCTTCACGAACTGCGTATTGTGGATGCAGGGACCTTTATCATGGGGGGTATAGTTGCTCTGCTTGCCATGTCGCGTCTGATTGCCTATCTCTTGAATCGATGGCATGCCGGAACACTGCTGTTCCTTGTAGGGCTGATGGCAGGTTCATTGCACCTGTTGCTGGCTCAGGTTACCGGGTGGATTCCCCTTCTCTTCGGGGTGGCAGGATTCGGGGTGGTGGCTTTCATCTCAGGAAAAGAGAAGTGATCCGATGCGTACCATGGTGGCACCTTCCTGGATTGCGATGCGGTAATCTGACGACATGCCCATGGAGAGGTGTTTCAGGTTATATTTGTCCTTTAGCTGTCTCATCTCACGAAAATAGTGGCGTGGATCAGTCTTCTGGGGCGGGATGCACATGAGTCCTTTGACATTGACATTTTGGAGCTTTTTTGTGTGGTTGAGAAGCGTTTGTAGGTGATCTGGGTGAACACCTGCTTTTTGTGGCTCACGGCCGATGTTCACCTGGATGAGAATATCCTGGATCTTGCCTCGGTGGCCTGCGTGTTTGTCTATGAGGTCTGCAAGTTTCATTGAATCGACAGACTGGATGCAGTCAAAATGCTCCACTGCCTTTCTGGTTTTGTTTGACTGGAGGTGGCCGATGAAATGTTTTTCGCATGGTCTGAGGTTGGGGAGTTTTCGCTCGAGATCCTGGATGCGGTTTTCGCCGATGACTTTGATGCCCTGGTCGATTGCCTGGTTTATCTGGGGGTAATCAACGTATTTGGTTGCTGCAATGAGAATGACCTCTTTGGTTTCATGAAGTATCTTTTTCATTTTGTGCCTCTCAAACTGTTTGGTCTTTTCATTTGTGGTGGCTTATAACGGTAAAAATTTAAAGGTAACGTTCATCTCTGTGTGAATGTACCCGCATACTCACTTTTTGTTTGCTTTTTTTTTGGGCCTTGTGCTCCATTTCTTTGGCATCTTCAGCTTTCATTTTGCTGTGGCATGCGGGGTGCTTGCGGTATTGATCGATATTGATCACCTGATAGAGCATGCTTTGCAATGCAAGACCCGTCCCTGGTCAATCAAATCCATGTGGAACAATTGCACGCATTTCCATCGCTATCATGAGCGCAGTTTTATCCATCACCGAAAGGGTATGCTTGTGATTGGGGGGTTGATCCTGGCTATACTGTTGTTCAATCTGCAGGTTGGCTTGATGCTTGGTATTGCCTATTGTTCGCATATGCTGCTTGATCATGTGAGGACAAGAAAAAAATTCACCACCCGGGTTTGGGGGTGGTATCTTGTGGAGACGTATACCGCCTTCATCCTGGATATCTCTTTGGTGGTTGTAATCGCTGTTATGCTTCTCTGATGCAGGTCTGTATGCGCTGTAAGCCTTCCTTTTTCAGTTCAATGTCCTGGGCTTAGCTTATGCGGATGGGTTCTGGCTGACCAAACCATTCGCCTTTGTATGTTATGACCTTTTTCTCATGGAAGTGAGGATCAACGAATCGGGAAGCATCCTTCATTTTGGGGAACACATAAAAGGCGCCTTTTGGGGTTTCTGTCTCAAAACCCATCTTTTCCAATTCTTGGACGATAACCTCCCTTTGATTCACTTGGCTTTGTGTTTCTCGTTGAAACTTTTTGACATTTGGAGCACTTTGGATGCCATCTGGCTTATCTGTTTGTATTCATTGATGCGTCTTGAAATCGGTCATCTCATTGATTCTGTCTCTTCGGGCAATAGTTGCCTGTTGGGTTGGGAGTGTTGCGGATCGCAAGGTCAACTTCCTAGTACTTTTCCTTGAACTTTTGTGCGGTGTGGATGGGTTCTTAGTCTATTGTTTTTTATATCGTATGAATGGCACGTCATACCCTTTGGTGGCTAATTCTTTTGCCTGATACATTGAGGTATCAGCTTCCTGGATGAGTTGATCGATGGCCTCTTCAATTGTCTGCTTGTTTGTATGGGGTTCATATATGCTGATCCCAATGCTTGGTGATATGGTTGTTATCCGGGTATTGCCTAGCAGATACGGCGTGCAGACGCATGATTGAATCCTGTGAGCTACCTCTGTGAATTCCCCGTGGGGGAGAAGGAGGGCAAATTCATCACCTCCTAACCGGTGGACATAATCTGTTTCCCGTACGCATTGTTTCAGACGATGACCAACCTCGATGATTATCTGATCGCCTGCTTTGTGTCCGAACGTATCGTTTATATCCTTGAAGTTGTTCAGGTCTATATAGAAGAGGGTCTTTTTGGTATGTTCCCTGTTGGATCGTGCAATCTCTTGGTGCAGGTGTTCGAGGAAACTTTTCCTGTTGTAGAGGCCAGTCATGTGGTCAGTGTAGGCAAGGACGTTCAGTCTATCCTCATTTTCTTGTTTGACCAGATAGGTCTCGATCATATGTGCTGCGGTTTCCAATAACTCCACATCTGCATCTGCCCATCTATACCTGATGGTGTCCTCAAACCCCATATGTCCGAATAGGCCGCTTTTTGTGAACAGTGGGATGGCAATAATGGTCTCGATCTGTTGCTCCCGTAATTGCGCCTGCTCTTCGGGGTGGAAATCATCGGTGAGCCCATTAATCGCTTTTCCTTTCGGTAGATTCTCTTGCCAGGTCGGTCTGTTCGTGTATTCTATGCGGCTGTACCCATGCTCTAGCCCTTCCTTGCAGAATTCGTAAAGGCTATGTCCAATGTCTTGGTCATCCTTCTTGACCAGATTCACCCTGGCGCAGCCACATGTCTCTTGCAGGATTTCGAGGCTTTGCTTTAGTGCTTCTTCCCGTTCGCCGGTCAATAGGAGCTGTGAGCATCTATTGAGTGCCTTTTCGTAGGCTAGTCTTTTTTGGATCTCATGATTCCTGTCTATGATAGTGGTTATATCACTGAAGGAACCGATTATCTTCTCATCTTTGCGGATAAGCTTGTCAGTGAATAAGATGCGTTCTTCTTCATTTGATACAATGGTTGTTTGATAGTTAGTAATGTATCCCTTCTCCTGAATCTCGTGTAGTATTTTGTCTACTTCTTGTGGGTGCCTCAGGTATTTACGTATGTCCTGTCCAATGATCTCATCTCTGGTGACTGAGGTGTAGTCTTTCACTGATTCATTTATATCCAATATGGCCCCTGCCAGAGACAATTCAATATAGATCCCTGGAAAATGCGCAAGGATTGATCCGATCTTCTGCTCGGTAGAGTGAAGCTTTTCTTTTGTCTTGTTCAGTTCTGTCAGATCTAGGGAAGAACCCATGATGCCTATTACTTGTCCGTCTTTGATGAATGGATATTTGTCGATAAGTAGTTCTTTTGTATCCTCTCCCAGGCGGATCTTTGTATGATAATCCTGGATGGGTCGCCCTGTTTCGAGTACATAGCGATCACTTGCTTCGAAGGTGTCTTCCATCCCTCCGGAGAAAACCTCTTCTGCTGTCTTTCCAATGATCTGGCTTGGTTGCAGGCCGAAAGTCTCGCAAAATCCCTTGTTTACAGTGGTATAACGCAGATTGATGTCCTTAAAGAAAAAGGGATTCTTTGTCGAGTCCAGGAGCAGTCGCAGTTCCTCATTCTTGCAATGCAGTGCATTCTTTGTCTCTTCTAGTCTTTGCGTTCTTTGGTGCACCAGTTGTTCGAGATGGTTGTATATCTGGAAAAAATGACTCTCGTTTTGTTCTGCTTCCTGTTGTTTGACTTTGAGCTTATTTTCCAGAAAGCGGATTCTCGTTTCCAGTCTAGAGGATTTCGACATTTTCTAATTTATTTACTTCCTTTTGTATCAGTTTCATCACGTAGTGTGAAAGCCTTCCTTTTCGTAGTTGAAAGGAGGGGTGGGTTTGAAGCCGAGATTGCCCCGCCGATTGTGAGGCTATTGTTGTGGTGGCGTATTGCCTGACTCATGTCGGATGGAAGGTTCTGTGCAGATTAGTGCGCCCACTGTGATTGAAGTCCAGGATCTTATCTTCTAGTGATGGTTCCTGTCTGGCTGAGTGTATGGGAAACATTTTTGTGGTACTGCTCTTCAGCAATGAGTCCAATCTCGTGTATCAGTCTGATGGCATAGGCCTTGCATATTCGTTTTCGTAGAGTGATTTGGGAGGGCGCTACACTATGTTTCCAAAGTTCCTTTCTGAATTGGTTGTCGCCTGTGAAGGTGATTCATTGCAAGTTCCATAGGTAGCCTATACGTATGCCTCTTGTATAAGCTGGACGGGGTTGATAGGAGCAAAAACGGCAGAGTTTGCGATACGCAGAAGATCAGTGCAGAGGGAAGGTCATGCTCAATCGCCTCTTTAAGTTGGCGAGCATCGGTGGTGTCATCAATGATCAATTTGAAAAGCTGTTGTACCCCATCTCGGACGGAGGAAATGCGTGAATGGTGCACTTTTTCCATGAGGGTTTCAATATCCATGGATGGAGGGAACTGGTGTTACTTTAAATATTTGTGTGCTAATTCCTAGGGGCTTGGGAAAATCTTGCTCTCTTGAGAGGCCATCGTGAGCTAACGGGGATTTAATCTCGGGCTTTGCTGCTCACCCTCGTTCTTTTATAAAGCACAACTGTATTTTGGAGGGCCATAACTGTGCAAGAATGATTGCGAACAGAGAGAGTCTAAAGGTGCAAATATGCCATATATTACTATCTTGTTTTGTAAAGTTGCATGAATTCTATTGAGTTTGCAGTACAGTGATAGATTTCCCAACTTTCGTTACATTCTTTTTCAATAGCACTTCAGAACAGTCTTTTTGGTCACATATTTGTAAAGCTTTGAGGTCTTTTCTGGTTTTTGAATCTCTTCAGATGTAGGCTGCCATTTATTAAGGGGGTCGGTGAAACCTCTAAACCTGATTGGGAATAACATGGAGCTTACAGACGTCATCGGCAACTGGTGGGCGGAACGCGGAATCTCTAAATCGGGGTTATATGAGGGTGATAGCAATGAGATCGCAGCGGGGTGAGGAGCACGAAATCTGAGAAGGCAACTAAGAAGGTAGAAATTTACTATTCTTACATTCTTTATTAAACAAAATATATCCTATCGGTTCTGGGTAAGTAGTGTAAACTCCAAGAGACCAAATTAAATCAGCGAAGCCACCTTCATTTTCTTTATAATTATCTTCTTTTTGAATAAGGGAAAATAGCCGATCATTATAATTGAATAGGTCTTCAAGATTGGAACTTAGGATCTGGAGTGGTGATTCGCTTTGATTGAGTTGGTATGGTTTTAGTATCTCTGAAATCTCTTGTTTGACTTTTTCCTCTTCTTCGAGTCCTTTAAGCCTTAGTAGAAATCTATCGAATGTTGAAATATTTGAACTGAAGTATTTTGATGAGGAGCCAAAATTATGCCAGATATGATACGAGACCAGTAGTAGATCTTCGTCATCAGAGGTTTTGCGTAAGAAGAAATCATCAACAAAATCAATATAGGGAAGAAGTCTTGTCACGCTGCTTTTCTTCACGAAATGGTGTTTATTATATGCATCAAAGGGTTCATGAGGATGATACAAAGGCCTTTCATTCAACCCTAAATTGGCAGAGATATCTCTTATAAACCTTTTATACTGTGCTTCAAATGGCATCCAAAACGAATCTAACATCTCATGTGCAAATTGAGCATCAGCAATAGCGGCAATACCAACCAAAGCGTCCAAAATTCGCCTTCCAGAGTTATCGGATCTTTTGACTTGTGATTCAAGTGTTGCAATCTGCTGCATACGAAAAGAAATGCAAATGATTATATAAATCTTGAGGGTTATCATATTATAACATCGGGCTTAAGGGAAGTTTCGACCGAAGGGAAAAATTTGGGAGAGCGAGGGCGCGAGCGAACTCTTAAGCCGGTGTTATACGAGGGTCAAAATCTTTGATTTTGAAGCGCAGCGTCCCCAAGGATTTCTGAAAGAAATCCGCAGCGTATGACGCAGGAGCCGACACTAAAATTTCTTTTCCATTAAATAAGAACTTCCTTGTTTTTCTAAAACTTTATAGCCGATTCTTTTGTAAAGATTTACAGCAGGATTATCAAAAAACACTCTTAATCTAATGGTATTGCAACCTTTCTTTTTAACAATTGTTTCAAGAAGCATCATAATTTTTGTTCCGATACCCTTTCCTCTTAATAATCCAGAAATTTGTAAATCTGCTAAATACCAACTATTTTCTTTGAAAACTAATTTATAAAAACCTACTCTTCTATCATTGTATCTTAATATTTTTACAAATTTCGGAACAAAATTTTTTCTATAGCTTTTTGGTTTCCATTCTAACTTATGCTTCTTGTAGAAAGGTTGCATATTTCGTTTCGTCAATGTGTAACAATAATCATAATCATCCCAAGATGAGTTTCCAATTTTGATAATTCTACTATCTATTTTGATTTGCATAATTTAAAGGAAGTTCTTATTTATATAAATTTGTCGGCTCCGAGTAATATGTCGTATAACATCGCAGCTTAACGAACTTCTCGCAAGAGAAGTTGGGTGGAGCCTGCAAGGCGGAACCGTTAAGGTGCTGTTAAATGAGGGTGAGCGAAGCGAAAGGGTGCAACCCGTCCCCGAGGATTTGCTGAAAGCAAACCGCGGAGTAATTTTTAGTGGCGTTCCATCAAATGAGCGAATGCGATATCCTCAAAAATTATAAATTTTTGGGACACCAGAAATCTTTGATTTCTTAGTGCATCAAGAACAAGAATCGAGGGGGACAATCTTTTTTTTTAATTTTTTTTAGGGGGAGGGGCTTTTTTGTTTCTTTTTTTCTAAAAAAGAAAGTTTTTCATTAAAATCCTTATGAATTTCTGATGCTTTAGGACCAACACTACTTTGATATTTCCCTTTATATAATTTAATTTTTCCTTTAGGAACCCAAAAAGATACCTGTCCAATTAACATATTAGGATAAATTTTAACAGGTAATGTTGCATATAATTGAAAAGTAATATTTCCTATTGAGCCAATATCAATTAAGTCTGCAGTAACATGAACAAATAGTCCTAATCTTGCTATACTTGATTTTGCATGAATTATTGGAACAAATTTATTACTTCCTATAATCTCACTACTATGCCCTAATATAAAATCTCCCGGTCTTAACAACAATCCGTCCTCAGGTATTGATTTAATTTCATATTTATTAGGTCTTGAGGGATCAAGTACTTCTTCAGTATAAATTATATATTTTTTTCCAAGTTTTAGATCATAAGTATTGGTAGTTATTTTGTTTATATCAAAGGGTTTAATAATGATATTTTCTTCATTCACTTGTTTTATAATTTCATTACCTGTTAAAATCATTTTGCGTGCTCCAATTTAGAAATTTGCGGAGAATTAAAATCACTATAACTGTTTCGATATAAATTAATATCTCCTTTATTATTCCAAAAAGAGATTTGACCTATTATCATGAATGGATATATTCTTATTTTTTTAGTTGCAACTAATTCAAGAGTCCATTTATGAATTGAACCAGTATGCCCTAAATTTGCTGAAACTTGCAAAAAAAGTCCCAATCTTCCTAATGAACTTCTACCTATCAAAGACATTGCATACTTATTGCTACCTAATGTCTCTAAAGTGCTTGCTAAATATGTTTTATGTGGTTCAAGAATTATTCCGCTTTTAGGAATTCTAATTCTTTTTTCAAATTTTTGTTGATTTTTAACAGTAAATTCAATTAATTCATCATTTATTCTATAGTTGTAACTATTAGGATTTATTTGTTCTAAATGAAAAGGAATTATCACTATATTTTTTTTATTTACTTCTTTTGTTATTTCATTTCCTGTTAGTATCATTTTAGAATAATTCAACATATCTGTTTGGATATACAAAAGATCTATATCTTAAAACTAAAACAGAATATCTCTGATAAGGACGCATTTTATTAGACATATTTTTAACAGCATATAATCGTTCATACATAACATCATATAATTCTTTGTCGTTAATATTTCTTAATTCACAAGCCCTTTTTATTGTACTATGACAATAATATCTTAATTCTTCTTCGGTTTCTTGAACAACATCTTTATTTTCCTGATAAATAATTTCTAAACCTTTATACATATTCATAATATCTTTATATGATTCAGTTGTTGGTTTAATGCCAAATATCTTTTCAAATTCTTCTATTAAACTATTGGGAATCGGAGATTTTATATAAAATGGAGATGCAAGAATAAATCCATTTTCTTCTAATAGACTTATACATTTATCCAACATTTTTTTAGGATCTGGGAAAAATTTTAATGAAGCACCTATAATTATGTGTGAAAATTTATCATCACTTTTAAAATTGTATCCATCTTCTTTAAAGTAGTCTATTTTTATGTTTGGAGCATACTTTTCTTTATTTTCAATTGCAGATTTTACTGAAGATTCACAAATATCAAAAGCTTTTCCACTACAGTTTGTTGATAATGCTATTTCTCTTGATGAGAACCCTGTTGTGCACGCAATTTCAAGAATTTTTGATTTTTCGCTTAATTTTGAAAAAACGTCCCATTTCGTTAGCGTGTCGTGTGCTCCAGGTAATACATTCCACTGATTAATGAATCCTACAAATTCAGTATAACTCATATTTTCAATTTCTTCTTTTGTTATTTTCATTTTATTTTATTCCATTCTCCGTTATTATTATTTCTTTATTTTCTACATCTAATTCAATTTCACATCCTAAAGGTATTGTTAACATGGGCATCGTGTGTCCGAGATTTAACTGTGTAACTATGATTAAATCTTCTCTGTTAAATTCTTTACTAACTTGGATTAAGGCATCTTCATAGTCTTGGAATAGTTTTTTTTGGTCATTCAATTTATTTTCATAATCGGGATCATCATAATCAATATCTCCTCCAGGTATTCCCATTAAAATTCCATTTAATTTATTAAGAATGCCTTGTGCCCCATAATTCCTTAACCATGATATAAGTAAGTCTTTTGAAGGTTTATTTTCGGATGTTTCAATAAATAATACTTTATTTTCCCAAAATTCTAATTTAGGCCAGATTTTAGTTCCTTTAATAAATTCTAATACATCTATACAACCACCAATTAACTTTCCACTTGTATGACTTTTTCCCTGTATGAATTTATAATCAATAAATTCTTGTCTCCTTCTAATATGGCTTTCAAATTCTTTCTTCCATGGAACTTTATCAAGAATCCATCCTTCTTTTGAATTTTCAATTAGGCCAATAGGTTCTGTTTGAAATAATGCTTTTTTAAAATAATTTTTAGTGTAATTATCAATCCCTCCGTTTTCT
Source organism: Nanobdellota archaeon (assembly GCA_051819765.1). Taxonomy (GTDB): domain Archaea; phylum Nanobdellota; class Nanobdellia; order Woesearchaeales; family JACJVW01; genus JBNJGT01. The sequence continues at coordinate 1,572 of JBNJGT010000009.1, read as the reverse complement.
GCAAAACCAAATAAAACTGTAGGTCCATAGAAACTTACTAAACCTGCATTTAAACAAATAAAATTACTAACTGTCGTATCTGAGAAACCTACGAATATTTTAGGATTTTTTTTAATAATTTCCAAATCTTCATCTTTAAGATATTGAAGCATCCTTACACTATCATCTCCTCCAATTATTGTGAAGATTGCTTTGATGTCTGGATTTTTAAAAGCCCATATTAAATCATTCAATCTTTCTTTCGGATTATTATAAATCCAATCTTCGTCTTTAAGAGCATTAGGTGTTTCAATAACATTTAATTCAAAAGTCTCAGATAACTGTCTTTTCCCAACTAAATATCTGTCTTTACAGACTGACGCACCCGCCCACGATAAAGTTATTAAAGCAACAGTATCTCCTTTTTCTAATTTTTTCGGTTTAATTAATTCCATTTTTGAATCTCCATAAATTATCTTCTTCTAGTTTAATTAAGTTTAATAAGTTTAAATTAGTTTCTTTATTAAATTCTCCCATGCTAAATTTATTTAAAACATTGTAACTATAATCTGATGATAGGCCGAATATATCCTGCAGTAATACTATATTTCTTATATTTTTATTCAATTCTTGAACATGTCTTTCAGTAAATTTAGATGTATCGCAACTTAACATAGCTGCAAGACAAGAATAATTATCCAGTAAAGTTTTGAATCTTAAGTGTGGTTCCTCTATATATTGCGTTATTGGCCAAGAAGCAAAGGTTTCATCTTGCAAAAATCTAGATGTAAATGTTTCTAAGCCAAAACCAAATTCATAACCCAATGTTCTTTCTCCAGAATATATTTCTATTAGTTGCCCGATTTCTTTTAGAGAATTATCTTTTTGTTTTAGCATGAATGTTGCTCCTTTCCCTTTAATTTCATCTAAACCATATTGCCAATCATAGTATATTTCTGAATTTTCCTCAGTACTTACTTCTAAATGGGTTTTAAGTGTATCTAAAAAGTTCATATCATCTCTTGCAAATATTTTTATGTTATTTGAATTGATTTTATATTTTTGTAATAAAAGTTCCGATATTTCTTCTTGAACTGAATTTTTATCATCAGCACTAACTAATATTCCAAGACCTGTAAAATAACCAATATACCTTTCAGATTTTAACTCTAATCGATTTTCAAGAGAAATGGTGTCTCTTAAACCTTGAAGTCTTAAACAAGGTTGTTTAAGGCATAATCCTTCTTTAGGAATTTGTGTCGCTAAATAATTTTTCCAAGGAGCTATTGTATCATTTATAAATAGGAGAGTATTATCATTTTCAGAAATAAGATTGTTTGGTGATTCGATAGAATACTGTTTTTCTTTAAAAAAACTCAAGAATGTATCTGTATATTGTTTTCTGAGTTTGCCATATTCCATTTTTACTCATTTGAAAGTAAATTTTTAATTTGTTTATCCCCTTCGTTTGCCCAAAGATATGTTGGTAATCTCGGACCTTTATTTTCTCCAAACAACAAATTATATGTGTCTTTGAAAAATGTTCTTTGAGCTACTTTTTTTTCTTTATCAGTCATACCTTCCCTTTTTGGT
>JBNJGT010000008.1:0-38396 GCA_051819765.1 Nanobdellota archaeon | reverse complement strand
TATATAATTTACTCTTAGTTATACGGAGTTTAGCGGGTATGAACAGAAATGAGCAAGAATTATATAATCAAAACTTAAGAAAAAATGCCGCTGGAGGGAACCGAACTATAAGTACGCATATTTGGGGTAAACTTTAAATAGTTGGGCTTATTATCAGTCTCGTATGAATGAAAAGTTAAGATTGGCAAAGGATTTACTAAAAGAGAAACAGTTTCTTACAGAGGTAGAGATGAAAGAAATAAAATCAATCATAGAATGTAATACAACTTTCGATAATGTTTAGAATAAAATGGTTTCATATAATTATGTAAAGGATATATCTGAAGCTCGAAAAAGATATGATAAAGGCAAAGAAATATTGAAACAGTCAATATGGAATATTAGAGGAGAGAAAATTGAGGTTAGACAAGATAATAGAATTCTTGTAGAGTGTTGGTTAGAAAATAAAGAAGAATATTTGCAAAAAAAAGATGGTTATGATAATGTTGCAAAGGTCCGACATTCTCAGACTTTATATGCTCAACTGCAATATCTAAAAAATGTGCTTCTATGGTTTAATGACAAGCATTTAAAGGATCTTACTTCTTTAGATATTGAAAATCTATTTAAAGGACTTGAACAAGGAACAATAGTAGGTATAAAAGGAAAGCCTTTGTCCTTGAACTCTCGTGATGACTATTACAAGAAAGTTTTTAGAGGTGGATTCTTTCAATATATTGGAAAAGATACTCTTGCAAAGCAAGTGATAATAAGAAAATCTAGAAAAAAAGAGCATGCACACTTTTTTGATCATGAGGTCTTTTTAGAGGTTGTTTCCCATGTTAAGCTTAGTTCTCACTTACTTGCTTTTTATCTATTGTATGATACTGGCTTGGAGACAAAAGCCTTATTGAATCTAAGAAGAAAAGATTTTGAATGTAAGGAAGATGAAGATCTTGGCAGGTATTGGGTAGTTCATGTTCCTCAAGAAATTTCCAAAAAAAGTCGCATGGATAGACACATTACTTTATTTATGAATCGTACAAACGAATTAATTACCAATTATTTAAAGGATTTGGAACCTACAGACTTCTTGTTTAATTTTCAACAGAGGAACCTACAAAAAGTTTTACATGATATTGTAGAAAGGCACAAGTTATTTACTAATTATCCAGAATCTAAACTTATTAGTTTGAAGGATTTTAGAAGTTCTTTGGCAAGCTATCTATATAAGAATGACTTCATGGATGTACTGAGTATAAAAAAGAGATTAGGTCATTCTCCGTCATCTACCACTATTGATAAATATCTAAGTTTTTTAGCAGCAGATGATAAACCTTTATTAAGGCGAAAAAAGGACTTAGATTTAAAGAATCATGAAGAAGAGAATAATAAGATTAAAGAAAGGCATAGAGTGTTACAAGCCGAAGTCTTACAAATGAAAAATACGGTAAATGAGCTTTTGGGTGTATTAAAGAAAGAATTTGTTAATAAGAATGATGGCAATATTACACCAGATGATATGAAGAATGAAAAGGAAAAAATCATGCATATTTTACAAGCTGAGGATAAGATCTTAAAATGACTAGAAAGGCAAATAAGAATAATAGTATTGGGTTTGACTATAATTCTTTCTTATCCATTGTTAAAGATAAAAAATTAAAATATGTAATGAATATTCTTAATGATCCTAATTATATGAATAAGAATTTTAATAAAACAGGTTATACAAATTGCGTAGATACTCTTTCAAGAAATAAGTTAGAAGAAAGGTTATTAGATGGTTGTAGATATGATAAGGAGACAATAAAACTTATTGTTGATAATCTATTAAAAATTGGTTTTTTAACTGTTAGTATTGATAATAGTATAGATAGGGGTAAATTGCAAAAATATGGTTCTAAGTCTTTTGTAATGCTTGGTTATAGAGATTTGGATATAAGGGTAAAGTATTGGATATTTAAATCTGAATCTAAATATAAAGCACTTCGAAAGTTTGTTTTGTTTTGTGAAGACTTGGATGTTCAAGAAGAAATCATAAATCCATTTGTGAATGATACTTTGAATCCTTTTTTAACTGGATTATCTGTTATACAGGGAACTAAGGCAAAAGGTATTTCGTTTGAAATGGATATTAATCCGCAATATCCTAGATCTAATCAGTTGATTAAGGATATATTTTCACTATTTCCACAAGGTTGGTCAGGAGATAAAAATAAAGGCCAAAAGTTGATTCTTGATTTCAAGAAGTTTCTTTATAAATTGGAATTAGAATATACTTCTTAGTAGTAATGACAAAATAATAGGGAAAAAATCCCTTTTATGATTTATAAAAATAGCTTTACTATCGATTGTTGATGAGTCGCAAAGATTTTTTGGAAAAAGCTAGGCGTTATCTGAAAAATGGCTTGTCTGTTTCTGAAGTTTATCAACAATTATTTACAGAGGTTTCAAATGAATCTTGATCATATATCTTCATTTTTCAAAGAATTTAGTAGTTCAATGGATCGATCTGTAGAAAGGTCCTTACGGTTGGAATCCGCTGGAGAGGATACTAATGCGTCATCTTAACTTGATTACATTGGCGCACTAGTTCCTAATAAAAGGAAAATTATAGTAAAATTTCATTTCACTAGGTGTATTACTTTATGACTTCAATATGGGATGCCAAAAAAAAAGAGTATGTTCCTCCTAGTTCTGTTTCAAATTGCAACAAGATTAGTGTTAAGACTCCTGTTCTTGATCCTGGAAGTAATCTTTCTTATTTATATATGAATTTATCTTGCAAAAGTCTATGGTGTCCTAAGTGTAGGGTATATATCAAGGAACAGAATAAAAGAAAGGTTATCAATGAGTGTTCTTTTTATAGGGCTCAGTTTTTTCTCACATTGACAAATAAAAGTCCAGATTATAAACCCTTAAAAGAGAAATTTAACCAGTTAGTAAAGGGAATAAAATCTTTCTATAACCTATTACAGCGAGATCGAGTCAGATTTAATGAATTCCTTTATGAGGAGGTAGAATTCTTATTGGGTCATGTTATAAAAAAGCAAGCTTTGATTGATTTGTGTAAAGACCTAAACAAAAATATTAAAAAGGATAATCGATGGAAGAAATATCTTAAATCTTTTATTTCTTCTGGTTCCTACGGTATCGTTTTTAAATACTTGTCTGTTGAACAAAAGAAAGAGTTGAAATCCCTCTTTTCTCAGGATCTAAAAGAAAGAGAGCAAAATATAAGGGAATCAGATAGTTTTAAGTCAACTCAGGTAAAGAAGAATACTTTTTCAAAAAAGGAATTAATTGATATTATTGAAAGGAGATTTACTCAATCTATCAAAACTATGCAAGAGAAAGGGTTATATTATTATGGAGTTCCTGAATTCCAAAAGAATGGCAATTTACATTATCATATTATTTTGAATTGCTACTTTCCTTCGTTTCTTGTTTCAAAGTTTCTGGATCCAGATACAAATGGTATTTTTGATAATAAGGATTTAGAGGATCGATTAGACAATATTAAGGCTAATTCAGGTCATTATGAATATATGAAAGTTGCAATGTATATATTAAAGTATATGACTAAAAGTAGTAAGCATTCTGAGGTTTTGACTGATTTAGACTTGTGTTTGAAGATGTTTGGTAAGTATCCAACATTAAAAAGCATAAATAAAGATAATCCTTTCAAAAGAAAGTCAAAGTTCAAAGCAATTGGTAAAAATATATATGGTCCCTCTTTATGTCGTCGCTTTGCTGTTTTGGATGTTGAGGATTCAACTATTTATAAGCGTCAATCAGATTTAACAACTAAAAATATCCTTTCAAATATTGATAATAAAAGTCCAGATTTTCATAGTATTACCTTGCCGCTAGATATTGATACTAAAGAATGCATATTAAGGATAAATGAGATTTTGAAATATCGTTCACGAGTAAAAAAATCATTGGGTTTTTTTGATCTTGATCATTTTAAGGCTACTTTTTCAAGTAAAGATTTAAAATTATGTGATGATCATATCTCCTTGCTCCAGGCAATCTGTAGTGAGAAACATAGGTTTATTCTTTTAAATGCTCCTGCGGGAACTGGTAAAACTACTTTGGTTAATCTATTACCTAAATTGTATAAGCATGTATCTATTAAATTTGTTGCATATACTGGGAAATCTGCTCAATTGCTTAGTTCTGGTGGAACAATCCATCATACTTTTCAATCTGATCATTCTCAGGAGTTTTGGTTAAATGAAGATAATGTTATGAAAGATTTAGATTTATTAGTTATTGATGAAATTTCCATGGTTCCTATTAAGGTTTTAAGTAAAATCCTAGAGGGTTTGCCTAATAATTGTAAAATCTTGATGTGTGGTGATGAGAATCAGACAAAAGAGTATCCTATAGACACAATCTCTTTTTTAAAGGAACATAAAAGAATTTCAAAATTTAAGTTTTCAACTCGTCATAGGCAAAAGAATGATTCTCTTAAATCATTGGTTTATAATCTTGAAAAAGGAAAATGTGAATATGATAAAATAATTCCTTTAGAAGATTCGGATAGCGATATTCAATATTATTATAATGAGGGCTTCAGATTTCTTTGTAATAATTTGAGAGGTGTTAGATATATAAATCATCTTCTGTGCAGATATCAAAAGACTCCTGAAAACTTTATTTGTTTCGCTAATGGATATCATTTTTGTATAGGAGATCCTGTTGTTTCTGATAAAAATCTAAATCATTATGGTATAAAAAACGGTCAATTGTTCACTATTAAAGACTATAAGGAAAAGGATTTGTCTTTATTTTTGGAAAATAAGGATGGTTTGTTTAATGTTTCTGTCTCCGATTTTTTTAATAATTGTTTTTCATTGTCGTATGCTCTCACAATCAAAAAGTTTCAAGGTTCTGGGTATTCCAAAGTATTTGTATATATTTGTGATTATAAAAGCAAAAAAGGTAATTCTCGTTATGTAATCAATAGAGATTTGCTAAATACAGGCATCACTCGAGCTAAAGAGGAAGTAAAAGTTTATTTTGAATCTCAAGAAACTTATGATCTTTCGCTAAAAAAATATTTTGATATTGAAGCGAAAACATTACTAGACTCTACAAATTTGAGTATAACTAGTTTTCCTGGAAATAATCAGTTTTTTGTTGATAAAGTCGAGTATGAGTCCTATATGGATTCAATAACCGAAAAAATATAAGGTGGTAATATGCCAGAAAAAGAAAAGAAATGGGAAATGGTTGGTTGTGTTTGGGAAACCAAGAATGGGAGACTACAAATTAAATTAGGAGAGAAAAGGTATGTTGGTCTTCGGAGTAAAAGTACAGCATCAAATGCTCCAGGGTTTTTGATCTTTGATCCTATTAAAGAAGATCAGGAAGAGAAGGTATCAATTAGTGACACAGATGCCTTATAATCTATTTTTTATTCTGCATTTTATTAAAAAGAAAAGTGCTATTAATTGAAGAGTAATATATACTAATATCTATTGTTTTATGATCAAAATAACAAGTTTCAAGAAATCAATGAATAAATTTGACTCCAATTAAAAGAAAAGCCACATGGAGAAAGGCGAAGTAAAGGCTCACAAATACGATAACAGAGCGAACTAAGTAAAAAGTTGAATCAATCCGGGACACAGCATTACTTTCTTCAAATTCAGAAGATAATTGGCTAAGTTGCATAGAGATATTAGATAAATCCTGGGCCAATAAGTTCATATCCTGAGAATTTGTCCCTAATGACTGAGAGGTACCAGATAAATCTTGAGAAATCCTATATAATGATACTGCTGAATCCTTAAGGTAATCAGAAGGACCAGCCAACGGTTGCCAGCCCATTAACTCAACCCTTCCTAGTTTTTGAGAAAAATGGCTAACATCATTGGCAACAGATTTAACATAAGAATCAGAGCTTTCAACAGTGGATTTAGCATCTAAAAAAGTCTGTCCCATATTTTCAGCAGTAGTAGAGGAATGATCAAGAGTTAATGCCACTTGATCTAATCTCTGACTAATAAAAGTTAAATCATAAGAGGGGGGAGTAATAGTATAAAGGAAAGGGATTAAAGCAGTAAAAGCAATAATCCCCAAACTTCCAAAAATAATAAGGAAAATACCAATAATATGATTGCTTTTCTTCATCTAACCTTATTTATATAATATATATAAAAATGTATCGGCAAATTCCAAAGAAAGTGATTCCACTTATGAGATAAAGCGTGAGTAGATGTTTTTTGCCTTTGCACCAGGCATTTATGATGTGAGGTAGGGGGCTTGCCCCCTAGATACTTCCCCCAGAGGTCCCGGGGTACGGGGCAGAGCCCCGTTTAATCCTGTTGGAAGAATGCCAGACAAAGTGCAAAGAAGCCTTTTTTGTGTATACTTCCGCCGTCGGTCCGGCGGGAAACGCCGACGGCGTAAAAAAAGGCGTGGGGCATTGGTTCTGGAGCAATAAAGCTTTCGGTTGAAAACCGAATGATTTATAGTGACAGGTTCTGCACACGCCTTTATCCCCACGAACTTGCTGCTGCATAACTCCCTTCGCCCTGCATATTCCGCGAACTTACCTTATTCTCCGAGCTTTTAGCTGTATGATTCCTCAAACTAAAATAACGCTGAGAGGTCAATAAATTAGCATAAAGAGGAGAAAAGAATACTCCTCCTACATTCTACCCTAATGAATAAAAAAGGCTCATAATCAATTATATGAGGTCTTGTTAACCAAAAGATACCAATTGTAACCAAAGGGACTATTAGTTACCAAAAGGGCAATTAATGATAAAAGTTAAACTAATAATATCCAGAATGAAGAGTAGAGAATCAAGTTTATTTTACAAGCTGAGTCCATGTTTGAGAATGATCACAACTCCTTTAAATCCTCGTTTTATTTGGAAATATTTAGCTTTGCTTCTTTGAACAAACAAATATGACAAATGAATGGTAGAGGAGAAATTATGTTTACCCTAGAAAAAACGAAATTAAAATAAGGTGCCGCTGGAGGGATCTGAACCCTCGACCTCTAGATAGCCCAGAGCGATTTTCTTGTCATCGGCAGATGCCTCATCACTCACTTATGAGTCTAGCGCTCTAACCAGGCTGAGCTACAGCGGCGTACTAAAAAAGAAAAAGTGGCTCTTTATAAAAGTTTCCTAATCTTGCCGGCCATCTCCTCGATTTCCCCGTCCTTGTACGAGCCTTGGGGCCACAATTGCAACCCGTCACCCGTGAAACGGGGGATCACGTGGAAATGGATATGGTCCACTGCCTGCCCGGCAGGCCGGAAGTTGTTCTGCCAGATATTGAAGCCGTCACACCCGGTGGCATCCATCATGGCCCGGGCGCATTTCTTGGTCCCTGCGATGACCTGCTGCAAGACCTCAGCCGGCGTGTCCACCATGGTCTCGTAATGCGCCTTGGGGATCACCAGCGTATGGCCAGGGTTGACCGGCGCGATGTCCAAAAAGGCGAAGACATGCTCGTCCTCGTAGACCTTTGCCGACGGGATCTCACCCTTGGCAATCTGACAGAAGATACACATTCATACCATCTCCAGGAGTTCTTTGAGGCCTGTGATCTTGCTCTCGTAGTCCCGCTTGTCCTTTCGGTCGATGAGATAGGCCTTGATGCCGGCGTTCTCAGCGCCCTTCATGTCGCTCTCGATGCTGTCACCGACCATGACTGCATCCTCTTTTGCGACCCCGAGCTTCGCAAGCGCCTTATCGAACATCTCAGGGTTCGACTTGAGCATGCCTGCCTCATAAGATAGCACGATGCCATCAAAAAGCTCGTCCAGTTCGAACTTGCTGATGAGTTGAGTGATAGAGAACGGATCTGTGTTGGATACAAGACCAATCTTTACACCCTTCTCCCGCAACCCTTTGATTGTCTCGAAGGTATCCTCAAACGGTTTTGCAAGGAGCGTGTTCTTGTTCCACATGCCGACCAGCTTGTCGATGACATGCTCAGGTGGTCGCACGTCAAACTCATCACACACGTTCCGGAAGGCTTCAGTGAGGTTGTCAGCCTTTCTGGTCATGAAACTCTTCTCGAATCGCTCGATGTAGTCACTGAAGGGCATATCGATGCGCAGGATGAACTTAGCCTGTTTCACTGGCGATGGGAATATGCCGTTTTCAATGATTGTCCCCCAAAAATCGAATAGTACTGCTTTCACTATAACACCTCATAGGTTGTAAAGCTGTAATCCTTTTTAAAAATTTCGCAGCTCAATATCCTTGCTGGCACAGTATTTCCGAACCTCACTCCAATTCGAGATCATATATGGGTTCGCACCAACCTTGCCCTGGAATATCTCCATCATCATGGATCCATTAGCTACTGTGGCAAGGTCAACGGCATAGCCATCATCAAGCCAGGACGGAATGACCTCGTTGATGACCGGTTGGACATACTGTCCCGAGGCTTCTACCCCGACCCATTTTGGCTTGACGCTCATAGGGGAGAGGCAGTCTTGTGGGGCTACTGTCTCGCTTTGCAAGGGCATCGGTAGAAATTCACGTTCGGTTACGCTATAGGGATGGTCATCCAGAAATCGCATCCGTAAATAACCTCCTGGCGCGTTTCCTTCCATGCGGATGGTACTCTTTCCAGCATTCGCCTTGTAGTAGATCTCCATCAGTTCTAGTACCCAGTCCATAAGCGCCACGAGGACGAGTCTCTTTTTTTAAATTTATTGGAGCTCCCCCAGAACAGTCAGGACCTTTTGGATAGTATAATCCTTGTAGCCTTCCTTCTTGAGAACTGTCTCAACCGATTCGTACGAGAGCTTGTACTCGATAAAATGCTCGATAAGTTTCTTGAGGCCTGGGCTTACCTTATGTTCCCGCATGGCTGATTCCAGGTCTGTCGGTTTAGCAAGCTTTGCTGCAGGCGGTTCTTTTGCCGCTGGCTGTTTCTTCGGAGTGAAGTCCGCATCCCGCGTCGGATCAACCTCAACCATGATACCCAGGACCTTATTCATGGTATACTCCCCATATCCCTTTGCAGCCAGGAACTCATGAGCCTCTTCCAGGGTATAGTCCTCCTCGATGAATCTGACCAGCAAACGGTACAATCGGGGGTTCAGGTTATATTGCTTGAGCTTCTGGATTTCCTGGCGCTCTTGCCTTTGTTCAACAGGCTTTACCTGCGTCATAGAATCGTTCTTAGACACCTCGCCATCACGTAGCTGTGGGTTCAGCTCACTCACAACCGTCAGGATCTTGTTGATTGTGTAATCCTTATATCCGTTCTTGGTCAGGAAATCCGAAATCTCTGCAGCCGTGAAATCATACTGCACAAAGCGGTCGATCAATGGCTTCAATCCCGGGCTTACCTTGTGCTGCTCCATGACAGGCAAAGGCTGTGCATCCGGAACAGGTTGTGCTTTTGTCGATGTGTCCAAGCTTTCAGGTTTTGCATGCGTATTTACTGGCCGATCCCGGCTCGGGTCGATCTCACTGATGATCGTCAGTATCCTATTGATGGTATACTCCTTGAAATCCCGCTTCTTTAGTGCGTCATATATCTCCTGGAGGTCCATGTCATAATCCATGAATTGCCTCACAAGATCACGCATCCTCGGATTCAGCTCATACTGGTCCAAGGGGTCCTTTTTCTCCTCCGTGGGCACACTCTCTGGTTTTATCAGAGCGATGACATCGCGGATGCGATCTGAACCAAAGCCTGCCTCAGAGAGCAGCTTTGCGGTTTGTGCAGGATCGAGTTTCGCGTATTTTTCCGCAAGCTCATGGTTTCGCTCAGCGATCTCATTTTTGGTGAAGGCTGCGGCTTCCTCACCCGCCACATACTCGGTTTCAGAGAGTATCTTGTATCTTCCTTTGATACCCAATCTCTCAAAGACCACAATCAGGTCATCCTCGGTGTATCCTGCATTCAGGCTTGTTCTGGCGATATCATCGATCATATGACCTGCCCTGTATTGCGTTCGTACCCAACCTTTGAGGCTATCAAGGACCCGCTCAGAATGGCGTGTGTGAACTATGTGACGCTGAGCCTCCTCAAAACGAGGATCAGCAGAGGCAACGGTCCGGGCCTTTTGTATGTCTTTCTCTGAGTATCCCTTATGGAGCAGATACTGGACGATAAAGAACAGTTCATGTCCACTTGCCATATTACGGATTATATTGTCCGCAAGCATCACGATCTTATCACCGTGCAGGATCTCATTGTGGGCATTGTGATGATGGACCGTGTGCAGGTTCTGGTGAAGCGTTTTCTTGAAGAGTTTCACATTGTAGACAATCATCAGGGAATACAGGAAACTGGCAAGGCCGCCGATCGGATACAGTATGATACCATTGAATCCCACCAGCCAGTAATGGATCAGTGAAATCTTGGCCTTGGTCAGGTACAGCCAGAAGGCGTTTGAGAACAGGCCGAGATAGGTAACAAATAGTACAAGCACGATTGTCATGTAGCCCCTGAGCACAAACACCGGATAATACCGTTTCAAGGCCCATACTCCTGCATAGACCAGGGCACCTATGGTGAGAGTCGGGTAGAGAAAACTGGTATTGATGATCTGTGAAGTGATATCCACGCCAAGGGTCCCCTCGAAGTAGAAGGGCCGAAAGCCAAAGACAGGGTTGATGACCGCGACCACGAGTGATGAGAGTGCAAGCGGAAGATACTGCATCAGCTTTCCGTCTGCAAGATTATTGAATGAGAAAAAAGGCTTATGTCGGTTTTGCACAGACCAGAACCAAAAATAAAAGAGGATACCAAGCACGCAAATGAATGCGATGACATTAAGGATATAGACCAGCGATGCTGATACGGTATACACAATGCTCTCCGGAACAGAGGCAAGTGTTTGCTGGAGCAGACTCTCTCCAAAAAATAATGGCAGATGCGATTCAGAACCAAACAAGGAGGTATACAGGGGGTCAGACCGCGCGATGATGTAGGGCAGGAGATATACCAGGACTCCAACTCCCATGTTCAGGATCAAAAGTCCCATGACCCCGAAGATGACAGTCTTCTTGTAATGGAACAGGTCAATCAGGTGCTCGTAGAAATTGTCGATATGGCCGAACAGCCGCACAGATTTCTCTTCAAGTCCACCTTTCCTGACAAGTTCGCGTATCTTGTGGTGGTTCTTGAAAAAGAAATAGACCGCTATCAAGAAGAGCACCACGACGATATGTGAATCGATTGATATTGCCAGCCACTCCATGAACTTATCGAACAGGATGAAATAGAACAACACCAGCAGTAGGAACGCGACAAGAAAATGCACAATGAACCTGAACAAGGAATTCCCCTTCCCATAGATCCCAATGACCCCTGCCAGGGAATGCTTATAGATCTCCTTTGATCTGCCGATGTGAAGGGCGATAGGGATCAGGAGGATGAGCCCTGCATACAAGAGTCGGGTTTCCCATACCGCCTGTCCGCGTGCGATAAGATTGAGCGTATCATACGTGAACGAGTCTGGCTGTACCACGGAACGGGCAAACGCAAAGAGATCTTTTGACAGGATCAAAAGGTAAGAGCACAGGATGGCCACATCAGGGTTGAAAATCTTTTGCCATGCATTCTTTGGATGCTTCTTGAAACCGAATAATACCCGTGTGATGGAGACATGGTAGAATACGATGAAGATAAGTACCCATGAGATGATTTTCTTGAGGTAATCAGCATCAGCCGAGAGGAGTTTCAAAGCATCCATGAAGCTTGCAAGCAACAAGATGATTATGACGAATGCCCCCAGGTTCACCCCAAAGCGCACAAACCAGTAATGGATCCTGTTCTTCACATGGAGGGCCAGTGCTTCATCCACCTCCTCACCGGGAAAATCTATGCTGATGAGATACTCCCTGATCCTGTCACGGCTCCAGCCAAGCTTTTCCATCTTGAGGATTCGTCTCACCAGGTAAAAGATGTTCTCTTCTTTGTGATGCAAAACGTTTGTGTAGGTTGAAGCGAAGAGGATTATGAGAAACGTCAGGATAGTCAGGATGACTGTCAGCCATACCTTGTCCATGTCAATCTCACTCTTATGATACATGATATCTTTGGCAACCGCAAGCACTTTTGCCTTATTCACGCAATCCTCTTCAGCGATCGCATTGACGGTCAGGCGCAACTGCTCTTGCGAGATGATCTCTGCCATATGCCAGATGATCAATGGATCAGGGTTCTGGATCTCATAGTCGAACCCTTCGAAGATATCCTCCTCATGGATGATCTCAATCATGCACTTTGGGATATCGATCATGATGCTTACATTACGCAGCCTGGTGGTGTTGTCTTTCATGGAAAGGTTGATATTGAAGGTTGTGGTATTCTTCTCTTTATCAACCTCATGTGTAAGGTTCACATCGACTGCTTCCTTTGTCTTTTCAACCCGCTGCTTCACGTCAGCCACTTCCTTTTCCTTCTCAAACGCGCTTTTGTTGTGTTTACTGATAAAGGCCACGACCTCCTCGATTTCTTCCTCATCGATTCTGAATGGCAGTGAATAGGAGACAGTCTTTTTATCCCCCGGTTCAAATCTCCCCATGGAGTATCGTATCTTGTGTTCACGCGTTCGGTCTTCATACTCGTAGGAACTATAGACCTGATTGGTACCATTGATAAGATTTTGCGGAAAGAAAAGCGTCAGATTCACGTCCAGTTCAGGATACATACCGACATTCTTGAGTGATTCATAATACTTGGTTCGTTCTCCCACATACTGCACCACTCGTTCGTATTTCAGTTCATTCACATAGATGACCTTCCGATAGACATATTCCTCATCGCTTCCTCCGTCATTTCCCTCATCGACAGTTTGCTGGGTCTGATTGTTTTCCCTGGTGGAATTAGTATGTGTCACATTGATTGTTTCATTGATGTCAGTCTCATTGCTGGTTTGGTTGATGATTTGGATACCACAATCCTGAAACTCCACATTGTCTTCAGAGCATCCTTCCAAATCAGTACAGGTGCGGTTCTTTGTACCATTGACGCAGTCTCCCCACTCTGTACAGTTCCACTCAGAGACGCATGGTGGAGGACCGGCCCCCCCAGTGCTGGTGTCTTCTTGCTTCTTTGTCGAGAAACTGGTGGTTGACACGTATACAAATTCGTCCACGCACTTTATGGTTGCGGTGTGCTGACCGTTTGGTAAGGTCCTGGAGAATGAGTATGTGGCCCTGCTCAGATTCTCGTACTCTTCTGTCATTGTGCCATCGATTGACAAATTGCAATAGGAAAGGTTCTTCTTTGGCAGGAAGCGCAGGGTGGCCTTTTCATCATCGGTTTCCACAGTGAAGGTTGCAAGCGGCGAATAATCCACCGTGAAATTGGTGTATGCTAAGAACTCACTGTCTACATCATCATAGCAGGTGATCTCTGCTTCATGGAACCCATTGGAGAGGTTGGCAAGCACCGATGCCGGTGGATAGATCACACTATGGAAGCTCCCGTCAACAAAGACCGAGCAGTTCGAGGCATTGGCGTACACGGATATGTTCGTTGGCTTGCTTCCTGTCTGCACACCAGTGAATCCCAGCGAGATGGTATAGAAGACATCAAAATGGTAGGATTGGCTTGAGAAAGGATTGCCCAAGGTATCATGGCATTCATAATGGTAGGAATGGCTACCGGTGGAAACATTGAGAAGGAACTCCCCTTGCTTCGCATCAGAGGATGCGCGCTCCTCACCGTCCAGCACAAGCGTGCAGTTGGACACATTGGAGTGGTAGGAGAAATTGACAAGCTTCTGATCCACCTGTAGAGAGGGCGAATAGGAGACAAGGTCAGGGACAGTTGAATTGATGTTCAGTGTGCTTGCTTCTGTCCTGCAATGGCCAATCCTATCACAGGCTGTACAGTTCCAGCCATAGGAACCATCAGCAAGGGAGACGGTCTCCTCCAGGAAGTCTGTGTCAGGGGTCGTTTGTTTTTTCGATTGCAATCCCCAGTCGCCAGCTATGCTCATGTTGTCCAATGTCATGTCTGATGCGTCACAGCGTATAGTGGTGGGTGCCGCAACAGTGCCCTCTCCCGGGGTCAGACCGATAACCGGGTCTGAGTTGTCCACCATCAGGGACTCTGCTGCAGAAGCATTGGAATTGCCGTAGCTGTCAGTGCAGTTGATATACCAGATGTAGGACCCGTCATTGAGGGAAACCTGAAAGTCGTCTCCACTGCTTGTCCCTTCGTGACTCCCGTTCACGTACAGATCGCAGACAGTAGCGCTCTCATCCGAGACAGCATACGCTATAGTGACAGGTGACTCGCTGATGCCTATCTCTGACACATTCAGGGAGGGGTTCCACACATCATTCACAGACACGGTTATGGTACCGATGGGTCCCTCATCATACTCAAGAAAAAACCCCTCAACTGCGGAAGCTGGTTCATTGCTTTCGTCATTCCATTCTCCTCCTTCTCTCATATGCAAATAATCCTCCCCATTCAGATCATTTGGTTCACCGGTATTACCATCCCAATTGCAGTAGGTGATGCAGGAGCCGTTATAGAAGATGCCTCCTGAGTTCCATCGCCAGATCCCTTCAGTGCCGAGATCTGTTGCACCTAACCAGCCTGATTGGCCAGTGAGGTCATCAACAAACACATTCTCTTCCTGGGAACTGATCTCAGCAAGGTAACCTTTAGAGCCATAGTAATATGCCTCAGTGCGGTTTGCCCGCTTCCAGGTGATGGGTGTCTCTACGAATTCATAGAAGTGCTGATTGAACCCCGCAAGGCCCGATGTGGTATAATTGATTTGATCCACGCCATAGAATCCCTCCTCCGGGGTATATGTTATGATTCCATCACTGAAGTTCACATCTCCATGACCCGCCCATGCATTCGTAGCATCTGCTCGATTGAATGAAACTGGTGTTGACATGTTTGTCTCAATCGATCCAGTGCTGGGCACTCCATCATACACAAAGAGACTTCCATTGACCGTAGTTGTGAACTCCCCGTCAAAGACCTGGATAGACATGTTGTACTGTCCATACCGGATATCATGCAGAACCTGGATCTCTTTTGCGTTCAACTGGCGATCCCATATACTGACCTCGTCGATAATCCCTGTGAAATAGTCATTTAGGTCGTTTGGCGGATCACTTGAAGCATGGGTGCCTGCTCCTATCACCAAAGGGAGATTATTCCCCTGAATACCTTCATCATGACCATTTGTACTCTTTCGCTCACCATCCACATACAACTCCATCCCCTGGGATCCGAAGGTGAGGACACCATGCTGCCATTCCCGTTGCTGGATTACTGTCGATACATAGTAGTCATTATCTCCCATTCGTTGCATTCTGACCTTGAGGTTGCCATTATTAATAAAAATACTAAGATGGCCATGTTCTTCTGTGTTCCTTTCATCACGGGAGATTATATCCATTCTGGATGAGATCTGTTCTGGCCAGAACCAAAATGAGATGCTTCCATTCGTCAGGTTCAATGAGCTGTCATTGACGATTATTGCCTGTGCACCAGAAAAGTTCAGTGCAGAGCCAATTATCCCCTCCACTGGCTCTGGGCAGGAATCACAATAGCCATGATTATCACCGGCATAATCATGAATATTGGACTCATTCTCATGCCTGAAATCCCTATCAAGATGGAATGAAAGGACTTGATTTTGGGTGGCTGGTAAGAGCGGGATGGTCTCATCAAACTCCGTTACGTTCCAGTAGCACAGGTCATACTGCAGATCAGCGTATGTAAGGTTGAGGCACACCTGGAAATGCTCTTGGTAGTCATCGATTGTCGTATTGATAAGAAAGTTCATTGATTCTTCTCTAAAATCATCGATAGTCACATTGGGCGGTTTATTCCGTTCCAGGACTATGACCTGGTGCAGGTTGTCATCCACTGTAAAATCCGTTGTATACGGGTGATAGCCTGGATATGAGGTACTGATTGTATAGCTGTACGTCTCATACGGATTTCTCTCATATGCCTGCAGTGTGCCGCTATAGGGTGTCGCGAGGTTTGTCTGTCCGCTAGTCACACTGTTTATATGTGTCTCCAGTGTTACATCAGCTGCAAGCTCTTCGCCTGAAGCATTCATGACGCTGACATCATAGAACCAGAACCGCTTCAGGTTGCAGTACGGCCCAGTATTTTCCTCATTATATGTTACATTAAGGAACGTAAGGTTATCAAATATTCCCTCCAAATCGATATCATTATACTCTGTATTAAGGATGGATACATTCTCGAACCAGAGGTCATTTCCCCCATCGTCAGAGTCATAATAGTTTGCTCCTGCATCAAGACCCATGTGCGATCCAGTAATACGCCAGTTGAGGAACTTATTTGCATCATTGCCCAAATCATTGAAGGTGATTGCCCCATACTGATTATTCAAGTCATCATCAACACTGATGAATTCTCGGAATATGTTAGAAGTAGAGCCAGCATCAAGGATTACAGAAGCAAGATTACTTTTTGAACTGACATGTGAGACGTTATTCTCGTTCGATTCATAAAGATAGATCCCGGCATAGTGATTGCTCAAAAGATCCAGGTCCCGAAATATGGTATTACCAGATCTGTAAAGGTATGCTCCTTCTCCACCGTTATCGGAGAGGTTGCCGTGCACAATCTGGTTATTTGGAGATTCCTCCAAGTAGAATCCACGATCTCCATTGTAAGTGCTGGTCACATTGTTGAATTGGTTGTCACTGCTTTGGATTAGTTGAATTCCCTCATCTCCATTGTAAGTGCTGGTCACATTGTTGAATTGGTTGTCGCTGCTTTGGACCAGTTCAATTCCATCATTGTCACTGCTTGTCACAAGAATATCGGTAAAACTGTGGTGGTCCCCCTGCACGTAGAGGCCATCATAGTTTCCCTGAAGAGACATATTCTGGAAGGAAAGATTATAGCAATTATTATCTCGCATATCTATTCCTTCTTCCGAATCAATCACTGTAATGTCACTGAATGAATTGTGTTGTGAATCTTTGATGTCAATGCCATCGTAATTGCTATCACTTAGAATACCTGTAAAAGCACTGGAAGTAACTTTCTCAATCCAGAGTCCATCCTCATCCGTGTTTTGATTGAATGAAGTATGTAGACCTGAAAAATTCGAATGCTGCAGATCCTTGATATATATACCGTCCCCCCCGTTGTTGCTGGAAGAGAGACCTGAAAAATTGGAGTAATCTGATAGTTCTATCTTGATGCCATACTCTGCATTGCTGTCAGTGGAGAGATTCATGAGACTGCAATGGTCTGCATCCTTGATGTGAAATCCCCGTTTCGAGTTCGTCACATTTATTCCAGAAAACCAGGAGTTCTCTACCCGATCTATCTTGACCCCCTCGTTTTTTATGTTTGTTATCGTGATGTTTTCAACCAGATTATTGTGTTTGCCGCCTGTTACCTCGATTCCTTTGTCGAAGTTATCAATGCGACAGTTCCTCACCGTAGTGTCATCATAGTGTATTTTGATTGCTATACCGCTGGTATCACTACTGATGGTATGGCCATGGCAGTTTAGTGTTGTATTCGCTTCATCCAGATCAAAGCAATCTCCATCTGCAGTGATGTTTTGTGTCAGGTTGAAGACTTCATTCGCTGATTCTGGATCCATGCATTCAGCCACATTCACACCAAAGCATACAGGCAGAACTAGAACGAACACTATACTAACTAAGAGATATGATAATTTCCCCACGTCCCACTCCTCTTTTTAGAACTATCATGGTCGAGAGATTTATAAAGCTTGCCCTTCCATGGAGTTCATCGAAAACACCCCTCTCATCCATGGTACGAGTGTATGAGAATCACAACGTACCTGAAGTCTCCGAGATATGGCACCCCTTTAATGATATCAGAAAAAGGAACTGGCACCTAAGCCCAATTTTAAAGTGCCTGATTATGGATGTATTGCTGCTCATTGCAGCTTGTAAGAACCAGTGGGAAGCGCTCGCACGATGTCATCGATCTCTCCCCCGATCTTTCGTTTGATGCTCTTGGCCACATCATTAGCCTTCTTATCTCCCTGGACAACAACCACAAATTCAGGGCAATTGGCCTGAACCGCCTCGAGAGGGCCGGCCATCACCGTTCCATCGTAGCCGCCAAGCGCAAGATTCACTGTGTTATCCAGATACGTCACTTTCCCTCTGACCACAAACGCACCCTTCGGAAGGAATTCTCCTGATTCGGCTTCCTTTGATATCTGTTCCGGTTTTGCCATGAACACGCTGGCGCTTGTCATCCCCAGTTTGAACACCCGGGAAAACGTTGCCGTCGCATCAGCAGCCTGAGTCACTGAGGTATCCGATGGTTCATTACCCTCAGTCTTCAGGACAAAAAAGGGCGAACCTGCCATATCGGTATGAAATACCAGGTCATGGGGTTCGGTATGTTTCTTGATGATGATCTCGTTGGATGTCGCATCCCTCCCTCCGAGGCACAAGTACCCCTCCGAGGTGAAGAACCACCGGAACTTCTCATACCATTTCTTTTTCCGGATGACCTTCTTCTCTGGCTCAGCAGACAGCTGTTTCTTCTCAAGCCTGGCAAGCCTTTTTTTCGTGTCCTCAATAGTCCGTAACGCACCCTGCTTCTTTTTCTTGAGTTTTTTTGCCTGGTCAAAATAATACGCTGCATTCTCTTCAACCGACTTGTTCAGATCTAAGGTAACCTTCATCAGAGAAGAAGCAATCAAGCGCTCTTTTTAAATCTTCATCCTTGGCTTCAACGATTATCTTGTCATACGGCGGTTTGAGCACACCCGGGCGGGTCAGGACATCCACTACCCACTCGAAGGTCTTCTTTTTTTTTTGGTCCACAAAGCGTTGGAACTTCTCAGCGGAAAACCCACCCGCATGGGTCCGACGTACTTCCCGTCTCTTGTTCACCGCTTGTCGCTTTTTGCCATCTATCCATTCAGTGACCTGGATGTGGTTCACCGCAACCTTCACATATAACAGGCGCGGGTACATGAGGATATCTTCCTTTGAGGGCTCAAGAGTCTGCGCAGGTCTTTGCACCTCATGCTTTGCCTCAGGTACCACAGGGGCCTTTTCGCGTTTGGGCGTTTTTGTCTTGATTGAGCGGGCCAATTCCTCACGCAGCCTCTCATCAGCAATCCGATTCTTGATCTTAGCCCGTTCCTGGTCTCGTTTTCGCTTTTCCCTAAGGCGCCGTTTCTCTTCAGCCTTTCGTTCCTCCTCCCTGCGCATAGCACAGTCTTCACAGTATTCAGCCTTAGAAAAGAAAAGGAATTTCCTGCAATCCTTACATCTACGAATCATTTTTCAGATGCACATCCATCTGAGGGAATGGGATTCCTATGTTATGCTTGTTCAACAAGTTATAGATCCGCTCGTTTGCCTCCTCAAGGGCGTCATATCGGAAATCATAGTTATCAACATAAAAGAATGCCTTGAAATTGAGGCTGGACTCAGCCATCTCAAGGAACATGACAAACGGCTTGGGTTCCTTTGAGATTCCCTTGATCTTCTTTATCTCTTTGAGCACTAGATCACGAACCTCCTTCACGTCAGACCCGTACGCCACCGAGAACGGCACCACAACTCGCACATCCTGGGATGGAAGTGCAATATTCTTGAAAATCGCATTTGCAAGAACCCCATTGGGAACAATGATTATCTCTTGATCGAAGTTTTTCACTTTTGTAGACCTGAAACCGATGTCCTCGATGTTTCCCATGGTCCCGTCATCCAGGGAAATCAGGTCACCTATCTTGATGTTCCTATCAAGGATAAGGCTGATGCCCCCAAAGAAGTTGCCAAGCGTCTGCTGCATGGCGAACGCAAGCGCCAGTCCTCCGATTCCCATGCTTGCAAGCAGTGGACCTATCTGTATCCCTGAATTCGTGAGGACAAGCAGGAATCCAACAATGAAAAGGATGATGCCCGATGCCCTGTGAAAAAACCGAACCAGCTGATCATCCAGCGAGTTATCAGTTTTTGAGGCCCATTTTTTCCCCCAGTTAAGAATCAATACATCTACCACCCGTACCACGGTCCAGGTTCCAAGCAGGATTATCACTGCTTCAGTTATGGCGGAGGTAACCTTGAGAACTACTGGTGCCAGTTCCGGATACTGGAGGCCAATCCTGACACCGATTACTATCAGTATCAGTGAGATGGGGTGCTTAGTGCGTTCAACGAGTTTATCATCCAGTTTTGTTTTCGTCTTCCGTGTGAAGCGAAGGATGATGCGCTCGATTATGATAACGATAAGCTTTGAGAAGAGGAAGAAGGAAACAACAATGATACCTGCCGCAATGTAAGGGTGCAGTGTATCCAGGTACGCTACGATATCCTGATATCCAAGCATCAATACGTACCCCAGGCTGCGATAATCAGCAACAGGCCCTCAATGACAAAGATCACATTAAACACTATCGGGTTCAATACAAACCCCAGAAAGGGGATCTCAGGGATCACGCCAAAACTCGACAACAGGGGCAGGATTCCAAGTGCAAGAACCACCAGCCCGACTATCAGAGTGACCTTTTGCAGCCCCTCAGCTTCCATGAAGCCATCTATGAGCAACCACAAGCCAAGGCCTGCAATGATATAGAGGCCAATCTTTGCAATCACATTAGATAGGAATCCGGGAAGGCCCCACTCGATGACATTGAGCACGTTAAGCAATGGTATCAGTCCCAGTGCCAAAACAACCATGCCGACAAGGAGATTTGCCATGGTCTTTGGATCATCCCAATGAAAAAAACCGTTTTTATTCTGAAACATATGACTCACCATGCCGTATTGAGGTAATTAGATTTAAATAGTTTTCTATCGCCAACCCTAAGATATAAATAGAAGTTATTACGCAGAGGTGTTATGGAATTGGATGCTCAAACAATCAAAAAGATAAATGAACTGGCTGAAACACTCAAGAATACTGGTATTGCCGTCTCTATGAGTGATGCCACTGAGAAAGCCAAAGAGATTATCCTTGGGGTTGAAGCCACAAGACCGCGAGAAGAGGATTATGAAAAGAAATTTGAAGAGATCAAGGACGGCGTCACGACAATAGGTAAGGATATCGACGCACGCATCAGGAAAGTCGTGGATGAGGTCAAGCGCCACGAGGCTGGTAAGGATACTGCTGAGGCAATCTTGTATGAAGCAATCAACGAAGGGTTTGATGAACCTCCAGCCGAAGTCAAGCCAGACAAGCCAACCGAACCAGATACCCTGGATGCCATGTATTCTCCTGAGATTGACATAACCTTTGATACACAAGATAGTGACCAGTCAGAATCCTCGGATGACGCATTAGAGTCAGGGGATACCCCTCAATCAGCTATTGAGGAAAGTGCTGACCAATCAACAGAGGCAATATCCCACGATTCTCCTGATAGCTCCGTCAATATGGATCAAGCGACCGAGGCACTAAGACACGATGCACCTCCAGAGGTCGAATCCGCGAGTACCAGGCCATCCGAAGGTTCAGCAGACAATCTTAGTTATGGTCCAGACAGTGCAGAGCAGGCTGCCGCCGCTCCTGAAGAAGGTTCTAGTGAACAATCCAGCTCGGATGTCCTCGGTCCTGAACCAGAGAGTGCCAGCCCTTCGGAGGGCACATCAGATGGCTTCACAGGATCAGAGGATACCGGGCAAATAGGCGCATCAGGTGCTCCACAAGATAATGAACAACCTGTCACATCGGATGCCGTTGCCCAAAGATCTGAGTCTACTGAACAAGTCCAAGGTGACTCAATCGAACCGGCCCCCTCGACTGCAGAGCCCTTTGATGATCAGCACGATGACAATCAGCAAGGCGCATCAAAAGCCTCCGAATCAACAGCTGAATCTGAAAGCCCTCAGCCGATCATGCAACCAATACCCTCGCTTGAGGAGGACTCCGGTGAGGAACCTGATACTTCTTTGGAAGGGTCTGTCCACGCGCCAAAATCAGATCTGGATGAAGAGAGCGAAGAAACCGACGAGATCGTCTCAACACTTTCCCATGAGCAGGAAGAGTATGAGAAAAAGCAACAGATGTTAAAGAAGATGAATAAGGATATAAAAGATCTGGATGTCGGTGAAAAGTTTATCACTGACTGACTATCATCCCTTGATGTCCGGTATAGGTGTCCCGATATTCATAGGTACCTGCTTCACTGAAGGTGACACTGTAGGTGCTTCCTTCAACCAGTTGCTGTCCTGAATCGAAACTATCACCTACAATCCGATGATCAGCCTCCTCTGCTTTCACCCATGTGACTGTCTCTCCTCTACTGATATGCACTGTCTCCGGCAATAGTGAATTCTTGACTATGACTTCATGGTGCCCACGTCCTTCTTCGAGAATCTCGCTGGTCTGCGTCTCCGTGACTCCATCAGCCTTCGTTTCGGTTTGGCATCCCACCATCAGGACAACCAAGAATATCCACAATAATTGTTTCATGTTATCACCCTAAAATAGGGATAGAAGCAAAAGTATAAAAAACTATTTTTTCTTGGTCTTCTTGATCTCTTTCTCAAGGCCAAGTTCGTCGAGAAGCTCCTTGTACCGATTTCTGATGGTGACCTCAGTCACACCCGCGACATCGGCGACTTCCCGCTGGGTCCGTTTTTCCCCATGGATCAGGGCTGACACATATAGGGCTGCTGCGGCGATTCCCGTGGGCCCCCTGCCGGAGGTCAACTCTCCGTCCTGGGCTCGTTCAAGGATCTCAACTGCATAGGACTGCGTTTCTGGACTCAACCGCAGCGAAGAGGAAAATCGTGCTATATAGTCTGCAGGATTCGAGGGCAGGATCGTGATTCCCAGTTCACGGGTGATGAACCGGTAGGTTCTGCCGATCTCTTTCTTTTCGATACCTGACGCCTCAGAAAGTTCATCAAGTGTCCGTGGAACCTCGTGACGTCGGCAGGCAGCATACAGTGCTCCTGCAACCACTGACTCCATTGAACGGCCCCGGACAAGCCCACGTTGTACAGCAAGGGTATAGATCCGTGCTGCCTCCTCTTCGACTGAGCGAGGGAGTTTCAGATACGATGATGAACGTTTGAGTTCAGCAAGCGCCAGTTTCAGGTTTCGTTCGATCGCAGTGGATATACGGTACTGCCATTTTCGCAGACGGAAGAACTTGTTTCGTTCCTTTCCGTTCAGTCCGTATAGGTCAGACTTTTGCCCCACTTCAGTCCCTAGTCCCATATCGTATTGGGTATAGGTCATAGGGGCTCCGCTTCTGCGTTTCTTTTCATCACCGTCTGAGTCGAACTCTCGCCATTCCTGGCGGAAGTCAATCATCTTGTCCTCTACCACGAGTCCGCAATCTTTACAAATGATCTCTCCCTTCTCTTTATTGATGAAGAGATTGACACTGCCGCATTCCGGACATTTTTTTACAAAAGGATTCATTGATCCATCTTTTTGAGACATCATATCACCTTCGGAACATAACGTTTTGTACTTATACCCCCCAGTACATAAAATTTTTTAAATATTAAACACCCTTTATTTATAAACTTTTCTATAGCATGGGCTATTTTGGGCAAGACTTATAAAATATCCTGTGATTTTGCATAGCATGGAAATTCGTCTAATGCAAGGGGACCTCACAAAGCAGGAATGTGATGCCATCATCAATGCAGCAAACAAAAGCCTCCAGGGAGGAGGTGGGATTGATGGAAAGATTCATCGGAAAGCAGGAGAAAAGCTCCGCGAGGAATGCACGGATATCCTTCAGCACGACTTTCCCCAAGGCCTTCCCACAGGCGAGGCAGTTATCACTCAAGGCTATAATCTCCCAGCACCGTTCATTATTCATACTGTGGGTCCAGTCTATGATGGGGAGGACAAGAGCCATCTTCTGGCCTCAAGCATCCGTCGCTCTCTGGAGGTTGCAGAGGAGCACCAGCTGCAGAGGGTAGCCTTCCCCGCCATCTCAACCGGAGCTTATGGATATCCCATGCGCGAAGCCGCAGAGGTCTTCAAAGAGGTCTTCCGGCAATTCCCTGCAAAGCATCTAAAGGAAGTTGTTGTATGCCTCCATAAGGAAGAAGACCTTGAAGTATTCAAAGAAGTCTTCTCGGATATTGGCCATCAGGAGGGCATGACCCCTAACTGATACTGTATCTGTTCAATTAATGAAAGTTTTACTTTCTTTTCTACCATGACTGTCTCTTCATAGAACTCCTGTTTGACTTTCTCTATCATCTTTGGTTGTGTTGGTTGTATATTATCAACCTCGATCCTGAAACCAGGGTAAAGCCTGCTGAGTTGTCCGGTAACATTATACAGTTCATCAGTCATCTGCTTCTTGATAAAGAATTTGCGTTCACCGGAAGTGATCTTTTCAATCCTCATGCGCCGTTGGTAATCATCCACCACATAAGGAGTATACCTCCCAATGTCTGTATCCTCATCATAATTATACTCATAATACAAGTAGCCGACAATCGATTCAGTCTGATAATGGTACATCTTCGGTGAATCAAAGTACTTCTTGAAACTGACCTTCTCCGCAACTGTGGTGGTGATGTTTCGTGCCTTGGTCACATTTTGAGGTACTTCGATAGTTATCTCCGATTGCATCGAATCCCCATAAGCCAGAATCGCATAGGCCACCAAGCCTCCAAGCAGCACCAGGAGAACACCGAGAATGATCGACAAGGGTGTGAGCGGGTTTGATTTCTTCTGTTCCTTTTGTTCCACGTCCTCGTCATCCTTTATTTTGTCCGCAGCAACCTTCAGCTTGTCCTCAACATCCATGTCCGTTTATCGGTTCTGCAGTAATTTAAATGTTTTGTTTTTCCTTATTTTGGAATACCTCCATATATATGCTCTATAAAATGGGTTCACAATGATTAAATAGATTCAGGCCCTCATGCAACACGAGGTGATTGGTATGGTACGGCTGATAAAGGTGTTCGAACATGAAGGCAATGTGGTCTCGTTGTATTATTTTGAACCAAATAGTCTTTTAAGCGAGATGATAGCGGGGATCACGCGAGAGATAGACACTTTCATAATCGATGCAATGCCCTCCTACGAGGTATATGACATGTTAAAGGATGAGATATTGGAGCTTTACTACAAGCATTCCCTCCCTCCTGTAATCAGATCCAGTGCATTTGGTGAAGGCTTCTCTTTTATCGTCCGAAAGGAAGTGTTGCCTGACCTGCTCAATCTGCTTGACCGCATAAGCCTGTGGGAAATGGAAGAGGATGCATGGGGTGATCTGGCGACAACCTGATCACTTTTTGGGATCCTTCATCTTTTTTGTGATGTCGATATTGAATCCACATTCCTCGCATGTGATTCTCAGCGTGGGCACCCCTTTAATGGTTTTTCTTTTATAGGGGACCTGTTGTTCTCCTTCATACTTGCACTCCGGGCACGTGTATGCCACATTCGCGGTAAGTTTGGGCTCATACTCTTCCTTAGGTTCTGAGTGACCGCATTCAGGACAGACATACTCCTTAGCGCGTACCTTGACTTTCCCTTTCTCTACAGGTTTTCCCATCTGTGCCTTGCCACACTCAGGGCAATCCTGCCGAAAGACCCAGACTCTCACATGTCCATCTCCGATAGATCTATTTGTGAAATAGGCGCATTCGTCCATTGATTCAGGTTGTTTTAACATTAGTATCACCTCAGGCTCTTAGCTAGAGACCCTTTTGTATTTAAGCCTTTTGTCAATGGACAATCGTAAGACTTATAATAGTCGCTCACTCCTGCACCATCATGCGAGAAGGAACAGCCCAGAAAGTCCTTGTGGAAGAACAGAGTGATCTGTACAGTTGTACGCATTCCCTTCATCACTATGAGGGGTGTAGCCTGGGCTGCCTTTATTGTCCGACAAGCGAACCGGTGGCCTATTCAAATGCGCCGACCCTGGTTCTCAGGGAACTTGCCGGATTCTCAGGCGCAATCTGTATTGGAGATGGCCAGGAGCCTTATCCTCCTGAGGAACAGGAACTCAGGCTGACACGGCGGGTGCTTGAGGTGCTCGCTCACCATGATATTTCCGTCCACATCATCACCAAGTCAACCCTTGCAATCCGCGACCGCGACCTGTTTGCGAAGATGAATGTATGCGTCTCGTTTTCCTTTGCAAGCATTGATAAGAAGTTGGCAGCGATTCTTGAGCCTAATGCCCCTCCTCCGCAGGACAGGCTGGATTCCATGCGCAGGCTGGTGAATGAGGGCATCTGTTGCGGAGTGGTGTTCATGCCGATCCTTCCATACATCACTGACACGCCTGAACATATTGAGGGCATGTTCAAGGCCGCAAAAGACGCAGGAGCCTCCTTTTTGATTGATTCTCCATTGCAGCTTACTGGCAAGGAGCAGTTCTTTGCCAAAATGGAAGAGTATCCCCGGCTTCGCCGCTTCCTGAAACGGTATCAAAGATTATATAAGAATCATTCTGTCCCTTATGGGAAAGTGATGCAGGACATCAACAAATTATGTTTTGACATGTCCAACAAGTATGGCATGCCTCGTCGATGGAACTTGAGCAGATAATTCTGAGACTGGAGGTCTATGTGAAGGACCTTCCAACACCTGCAGCTGAACTGGTCAAGGCGCAACAAGGGGACCCGTTCCACATCCTTATCACCACAATCCTGAGCTCACGCACCAATGACGGCACAACAGCCGCGGCTGCAAACCGCCTCTTCACTAAAGTCAATACCTTTTCTGACTTGCACTGGCTTAGCCAGCAAGAGATTGAGGACCTCATCTACCCTGTCGGATTTTACCGCGTCAAGGCAAAGCATCTCAAGGCACTTGCATCCTGCAAACATGTGCCCCCGGCACGCAAAGACCTCCTTGCCTTGCCTGGCGTCGGGCAAAAGACTGCAAACCTTGTGTTATCGGTTGCCTTCGGGAAGCCCGCAATCTGTGTCGACGTTCATGTGCACCGCATCACAAACCGGCTGGGCCATATTGCAACAAAAACCCCGCAAGAGACAGAACATGAGCTTGAACGCATCCTCCCACAGAAATTCTGGAACCTCGTGAATAGGGTGTTTGTTCCCTTTGGCCAGGCAATCTGCAGGCCTCTAAACCCCAAGTGCCCGGTATGCCCTGTTGAGCCGTACTGTGCGAAAAGAATAAAAAAGCCAGAGATTCAAAAACACCGATGAAAGAAGTCCCGATAACCGAAATCACCCTGAGGAAGTACGAACCTCCTGCCAAGATGTCTAAACGAGAGATGGTCAGGAAGCTTTGCCTCTCTCTTGGTCTTCTTCAGCCAGGAGATTCCCGGGATAGTATTGTTGATCTGCTTCATATCTTCCTCTCCTACCGCAAGGGGCTCCCCTACAGCCGTATAGAGGATCTGCTCATCAAGCGGAGGAAAAAGCAACAGTTGCCCGGCGTGACGCCCGCAAATATTCATCGCCATCTCCGCAGGCTTCGCGAACTCTATATCATAGAGAAGCATCTGGATACCTATCGGCTTACTGAGAACATGAAACTGGAAGATATCTTTGAGCAAAAGATCATCCGCAACCAGGTTGAACCAATCCTTGGCCGGATAAAAGAATATATCGCTAGGATCTAACTCTCACGCAGTTGGGTGATAAGGTATCCGACAAGCGCAAGATACTTATCGATTCCATGTTTCAGGAATTCCTGGTAATCACGAGGTACATCTCCCTTGAAATTATTCGCGATGCATCGGATCATCAGGTTTGGTACCCGTGACTTCTCAGTTGCCGTCAGGAACCCCACGCTTTCCATGTCAACGATATTCGGTTTGAAAAGCTTTCCTTTCGTCTCTATCTCAAGTTGCTTTGTGACTTCTTCTGAAAAGATACGCTTCTTGGTCGCATCCATAAAAGTTGAGGCTGTTGCTGCATATCCCTCATGAATCCGCATGCCCAAAGGTGCATCAATTGCCACATTGAACAATGCCTCAGTTGTAGAGAATATGCGTTTTCTGGTGAAAGGATATTCACCGAGCCGGAGAGTCTGATCAAATGAACGGGCATCCATCTCTGCATCAATCGCTCTTGATACAACCACAAGGTCACCGATTTCCATCTCCTCAGAAAGGGCACCAACACCTCCTACATAGAGCATGATATCAGGACGCTGTTCGGAAATCATCTTCTGCGTGACCACTGCTGCAGACGCCTTACCGACTCCTCCAACATCAAGGAACACTTCCTTGTCATCCCATTTGTTATCCCTTATGATCTGTGCAAATTCATTAACTTCCTCCGGAATAGAGGCGATGATACCTACCTTTCTGACATTCATGCACATTTTGGAAGGGGCAGGTTTTAAATAGTTTTCGGTGGGTTGCTGTTGCTATATCCTAACGCCATACTGTCGTTAGGCTTGGCCATCTGGCACTGATACAAAAGTTTATAAATCTGGTATGCTAAATTGTAAAAAAAAGGGGGGGATAATGGATACTGTTCTGTTGACCAATCGCATAGGGGGATATGCACTACTTGCGCCTCGCAGGCGCAGTCGGTATGAAGGTATATTCTTCATGCAGGACACTATGTTCAAGGCAATCGAAGATATCAAGCATTCTTCTGCTATCAAGGATACCATCTATCGCTCCTATGAGGTTGAGCGTATCAGGGAAGATTTTAGTGAATCCTATTTTATGCCGATGGGCACCAATTCACTCGTGTACACTGCTGATAAGGCAGTCTCTGTGGACCTGCTATTGGATATCCGGGAAAGCTATGACTTTCGTGTCTGGGGGCGCCACTACGCGGTCGAAACAACCGATGAGCACATAATAATCACCTTCATCAAGAAGACTCACCACAGTGAAGATCGTTCTGATGGCAAGGAAGAATACCGTGCTTTTCTCGTCCTGAACAAGCCTGGCTCATATTCTTTGCCAGGGTATTGGGAAGAGCACACCTACGACAAAGATGGTGAACGTGAGAAGCGTACTCCTGCCCGTCATGTATTTTGTCCCGTACGTCTTACGACAGATCTTGTGGTTGCAAGCTTCGGTTTTGACAAGGCTGCGGCAATCGAGGAGAACCGGCTTGTCTTAGAGCACCGTCATCGGCTCCGGGAAGATGCCCGGGATTACACCGGTAGCTTGGTGCGGACCAAGGGGGATGGCCGTATACAGCAGGCCTATGAATGCAGCATACAGACCCTGGACAAACTCACCGTCTCCGCAGACACTATCGGTTTGTTCGCAGGTCTGCCCTGGTTCTTCCAGTTTTGGTCCCGTGACGAGCTGATCTCTCTGAAGGCACTGCTGCTGACGCATCAGTATGATGTGGCGGCCCAGATAATTAAGCGCCTTGCCTCCACAATCCGGCCTGATGGCAGGGTCCCCAATCGCTATCCCCCAACTGAGCTTGCGAGCGCAGATGCCATCGGGTGGCTCTTCAAACGTTTCGATGATTTTTTCATGATATTGAACAGCACCGGTCGTATCAAAGAATATCTTCCCAAAGAGGAGTTCCAGCGGATTGTCGAGTCTCTGGAGATTGCGTGTAACCGGCTATCCTCCAATTACCTCCATGGGCTTGTGGCGAATGGTCCCCAGGAGACTTGGATGGACACCCAATACCAGGGAGATACCCGTGAAGGGCAAAGGATAGAGATACAGGCCTTGTTTCTGAACATGTACCGGTTCATGCACCTCCTCACAAACAATTACAAGTACAAGCGCCAAGGGGATGACCTGAAAAAGCGCGTGCGTTCCGCATTCTGGGATGGTACAATCCTCTCGGATGGCGCGAATGACCGCACTATCCGTCCTAACGTGTTCATCGCCGCTTATGTATATCCTGAGTTGCTCACGGATGCTGAATGGAAAACCTGCTTTGCCGCTGCTCTCGAGAGGCTCTGGCTACCGTGGGGTGGCCTTGCAACCATTGACACCGCCCATGCGCTCTTTACCGACCACTACACCGGTGATGATGATAAGAGTTATCATAGGGGAGATTCCTGGTACTTCCTCAACAACATGGCGGCAATCGTCCTTGCACGGGTCGGAGGTTTTGATGAGTACGTCGAGAAGATAATCCATGCAAGCACTGCAGAAATCCTTGATTACGGTGTCATCGGTGCCCATGCTGAAGTGAGTTCAGCAGGAGAACAAAAAAGCCAAGGGTCCCCTGTTCAATTATGGAGTACCGCTCTCTATATAGAAATGATTAAGGAAATTAAACTAAAACAGCATTGATGGTTCCGTGCTGGCCAGGTCGTGACGTGATCCGTGCCTTTCCTTTCTCAGTGTTGATCACTGTGCCTTTCGTCAGCACATTTCGCCGCACAAAATGACGGTTAGCTTCATTCTCGAGAATCTCCGTGATCTTTACCCGGTGATGGGCTTTACCGTCGTAGAGATTGACCATATCAGCCTGCAGATACCTGCTTTTTTGGTTGTTTCCACGTGTCCGCAGTGTGCGAATCTTTTTTGGGCCAAGCTTCGTGAACACCGGTGCGTTTCCCTTTTCGAAGTTTCGTTTTTTCCGGTAAGACTTATAGATATAGCCTGTCTCCTTCCGCCGAGGCCTGTTTTGTGTTATTACCATGGGGCTGAGAAATAAGCCTCCCTTTATAAAACTTTGGGAGGTCGCGATCCATTTTGCGCAGTCATGGCTGTGCATCTCCATGAACAATAAAGTCCATTGGCTAGAATCGGCCGAAAACTTTATAAAGAGGGCTATCTAAGGTGAACCCAAGACATAAAAGAGGTGCGACTATGAAACGCGGTTCACTGAATCTTTCCATTAACGCGATCGTTGTATTGATTCTGGCAATCACTTTATTAGGGTTAGGCCTTGGCTTCGTAAAATCCATGTTTGACTCTGCTGAAGCCAAGTTCGATGTCACTGACCAGGAGCTGAAGACCCAGGTGATCTCCGAGCTTGCAAGCAGTGGTGACAAGGTGACCTTCAAGAACAAAAATTTCAATACTGAGAACGGGGTGCCAAAAGATTTTTATTTTGGTGTACGAAACACTGCCAATTCTGGAGCCTGTTTCCAGTTCAACTGGACCTGCCAGAGTTCACTTGACTCTGATTGCCCCACAGATTCTCAGACCGGCAATTGGACCTGGTTCAAGACCTTCAAGCAAGTGTATCTTGAGGGGGGCGAAAGCAATGCCTATTTCGTGACAATTCTTCCCGATTCGCCCGGAAATTATAAGGGTTATATGGCTGTCCTGAAATCTGACAGTGGCAACCCCTCCAGTCTTGCAGATTGTGCGGGACTGTCATACAAACCATATGCAAAGAACAAATTTTACCTTGATGTGAGGTGAGACAATGAAAAAAGGAGCTCTTAATTTATCCATCAATGCGATTGTCGTATTGATTCTTGCGATTACCATACTTGGCCTGGGCCTGGGTTTTATCAGGAACCAGTTCGCAACAGCAACCGATCAATTCGATCGAGTCAATGAAGAGACCGAGACTGAGCTGATCAATGAGATGATCCAGTCCAACGAGCAGGTCACTCTCAAGCAAAAGGAGTTTAAGGTAGAGATGGGCTCACCCTATGAGTTCTTCTATGGGATACGAAATACCGACGACGATACCCGTGTTTACTACGTCCAGTTCCTCTGCAATCAGGGACGGTCAGAGGGCCTGTGCGATCCAAATAATGAGGGGGACTATTATGGATCCCCTTCTCCAGAGAATACCTGGAATTGGTGGAAGACCTACCACCGGCTGGAGATCCCCGCAGGTGAGGGTGAAGCATTCTATGCCGAACTCCTTGCTGACGACCCCGACACCTTCGAAGGCGAGATGATCGTATGGAAATGCACTGACGATGTATCCAATTGCGCTGATGAAGCGAGTGTTGACACCGGTTTTTTCCAACCTGGTGGTTCAGCTCCTGATACCGATCCAAACCTGTATAAGGAAGTAGCGAAGAAGTCATTCACATTGATCGTCAACTAAGGTGATAGCATGAAAAAAAGACTGAGTCAATCAGAAGAATTCGAGATCATGAAGCTTGTCATGGACAAGTTCCTGTGGCTTGGGACCATCGCCATGGGGTACGGTCTCTACAAATCCATCGCAGACAGCCTGACAAGCGGCATCTACTTCATCATCGCAGGGGTGGTCATATCATTCCTTTTTGTGATCATCATGATTAAGGAGTACGAGATGTTGAAATGAATCGGAAAGGCATTGAGCTCTCGGCGAACTTTTTGGTCATCCTGATAATCGGCTTTGTGGTTTTTGGCGCAGGGCTTGCCATGACCAAGAGTTTCTTTTCAGGTGCGGAAAAAACCAGAAAGGATCTGGACCAGGATACCGTGAGACGTATCGAGCAGCTCATGAATGATGGTAGCCGCGTGAGCATACCCGTCAACAAAAAGGAGATACCCAGGGGAGAGCTGGATGTCTTTGGAGTCGGCATCAACAACGTCCTCCCGGGTGCAAACAACAGGTTCAATGTTACCCTCACCTTCAAGAAAGGGATTTACGAGAACAACAGCAAGATGCAAATAACCAACAGAGGGTATATTGAACAGAACTGGATCTACAACGAGACAGAAACCTATGAGATAGAAACGAACGAGTATAAGATCATTGATATGCAGGTTGTTGCCGATCCCATGGTATCCTCATCCGACTACACCCCTGCTGGCACCTATATCTTTGATGTCAATGTCTCCCACATGGGAGAGTTCTACGATGGGAATGTCCACAAGATCTATGTGGTTGTCCCCTAGATTCCAGCTGCAAGGTCCAGCAGGACCTCTTTTGGATTTTTTGCTTTTGTCACCCCTGATGCAAGCAACACGCCTTTTGCTCCGAGCTCGATTGATCTCCTGACATCAGCCTGATTCTTCACACCTGCACCAACAAGGACAATGCCACATTTGCCATCGTGATGGATTGCATTGACAGCCGCGGTTATCACCTCAGGCTTTGCAGTGGACACTGAGACATCACCTCCTATGAGTTCAGGCGGTTCGATTGCGACAGCAGTCGGTGAAAGGATTGCAAGGCTTTGTGCCTGTCTTTGATTGTCAGCGCACACGATAGTCATCAATCCAAGGCTGTGGCACCGCTGGATGGTTTTGTCGATGCCATCCACGAGCAGCTGCCTTTCTGAATGGTTAAGAAGCGTCCCGCTGGCTCCGGCATCTCTTATGTGCTCGGGCAATACTGCGCCGGTGTGCGCTCCATACCCCTGAGGATCCACATGCTGGGCAAGGACCGGTATTGAGGTCTCCTGGCAGACCCGGTGTATGTCAGCCGCCGGCACCGCAAGTGCGATCTCCTTATTGGTTTCAGCTGCCACCTCCTCACAGATCTTTGCCAGTGCGATTGCGTTTTGTCCTGTGCTTTGTTCGTAGACTTTCGCGTTTATGATTATCATTGGAATCCGTAACATGGTAGGATCTCTGCAGATGCAAATATTTATATATTCTTGCATTCAGATAGCATCCGGGGTGATATGATGGGGTTCCTATCCACAGTTGCAATAATCGTAGGGATTTTAATTCTTAGTTCATTGAAAGTGGTCTACCAGTATGAGCGCGGTGTCAAATTCACGCTGGGCAAATATACTGGGTTGATGGAGCCGGGCCTCCGGCTGGTGATACCCGTGCTGCAGAGCTGGGAACGAATTGACATGAGGACACTGGTGACAGACGTTCCCGAACAGGACTCCATCACCAAGGACAATGTCTCAGTCAATATCAATGCAGTCATCTATTTTCGGGTCAAGAAAGCTGATCAGGCTGTCATAAAGGTAGAGAACTATTTCTACGCGATAAGCCAGCTTGCCCAGACCACCATGCGTGACATCGCCGGCGAGTTCAGCCTTGATGAGTTGCTCTCCAACCGTGATGAGATCTCAAAAAAAATCAAAGAGGCCGTGGACAAGGCAACCGATCCCTGGGGCATCCAGGTGGAGATGGTGGAGTTAAAGGACGTGCTCTTGCCCAAGGGTATGGCACGGACCATGGCAAAGCAGGCTGAAGCGGACCGTGAAAGAAAAGCAGTCATACTCAAGGCAGAGGGTGAAGCCATCGCCTCAAAGAATGTCGCAAAGGCTGCCCAGATGCTTGCAAAAGCCAAGGGTGCCCTGCATCTGCGGACTCTCCAGAGCCTCAATGATATAAGCTCTGACCAGTCAAACACAACGGTCTTCACTGTTCCACTGGAGATGATAAACGCGTATGAGGGGGAGAAATAAAATGTTGGAGTTTCTGATTGGGATACCCGGCTTAATTCTGGTCGTCTTGATTCTTGCGGCAGGTCTCAAGGTAGTCAACGAGTATGAACGCGGAGTCAAGTTCACGTTAGGAAGGTATGTGGGGCTCATGCAGCCGGGCCTGCGATTTGTCTTTCCGATAATCCAGAGCTGGGAACGGATAGACATCAGGACAAAGGTTCTGGACGTGCCAAGCCAGGATGCCATGACAAAGGACAATGTATCTGTCAACATAAACGCTGTCCTCTACTACAGTGTGACTGATTCATCCAAGGCAGTCATGGAGGTGCGAAACTTCAATTACGCCGCAAGCCAACTAGCTCAGATCACAATGAAGCACATCGTAGGGCAAGCTGACCTGGATGAATTGCTCAGCAACAGGGAGGCACTCTCAGAGAAGATCAGGAAGATCGTTGACACCGAGACTGATCCCTGGGGTATCAAGGTAGAAAACGTCGACCTGAAGCATATTGAGGTGCCAAACGAACTCCAACGGATGATGGCTCGTGTCGCAGAAGGTGAGAGGGAAAAACGCTCCGCCATAATCAAGGCTGAAGGTGAAGTGCAGGCTGCAGCAAATCTGGTGAAAGCAGCAAAGCAGCTGGAGGCATCACCTGGTGCATTGCACATCCGAACCCTGCATAGCATCAATGACCTCAGTTCCGACAAGAGCCACACAATAATTGCTGCCCTTCCCCTGGAACTGTTACGGGTGCTCAAAAAGCCCTAAACTTTTTTAAACGGCTGGAAAATCTCCAGTATATGCTCAAGACCAGAAACCGTCGGCAACGTGAGATCACCGACCTTACCCTGGAGGACATCCTCACGAAGGGGCGGCTTGAGAAGCTGGCTGAGACCTCCAACTTCGGCAGGCGTTTCACCTACATGCTTGATCGCATGCATCAGCAATTGGACAATGAGGATAGCAGTCAGGATCTGATCAAGCGTTGCCAGGGGCGTCTGCACCGGGAATACAAGTCGGCAAGACGGCAGGATGTAGTGGATTTGAGAGGCAGGGTTGATGCTACCAAATGGCAACTGCCAAATTACAGTCCAATTCTGACAACCGCACTCTATTCACTTATCAAGGGGCTGGGCAACAAAGATATGTTTGGCAAGGTCAGGTTTTCCGGCTATAAGGCGGAAGCTATTGACCGCGCGCAAAGAGGGGGGCTCATAATTCTTCCCACCCACACATCAATGATTGATACATTGCTGACTGCGTATCCCTATCTTGAAGCCGGGCTCAAGCCACCTGTCTACCAGATGGGTGAGAACCTGGCAAAAGGCATCAATAAGTATCTGCTCCCCATGGTGAATGGATTATTCATCAAACGCAGTGACTATACTGATCTTGAGACCCTCACTTACGCAAACCAGGTGGAGGTATTGCTTCGTGACAGGGAAAATATGGTTATCTACCCTGAAGGTACCAGAAGCAAGGACGGAAAGATTGCTCCCCTCCAGAAAAAGAGCCGGTGGATGTTTGGAAAGAAAAGAAAGACCAGTCCAATGGGTCGTGGATTTTTGGGTCCGATCCTGCGGACAGCCCATAGCCTTCCTGAGGAACTGCATTACTGTGTCATGTCTGTCAACGCCCCCATCTTTCCTGACATTGCCGAATATATGAATGCAGGCGCCAAAGCAAGTACTGATATCAATACCTTTGCACGGTTGTTTGGGTATGGGCATTACCGAAATGTTTCACCTGAATCAGGCATTCGGATACACTTTTGCAAGCCGCACCGGATCAAGAAAGGGACACAGAACACGAGTTCCAACCGCAAACGGTTTGCCCGTCGTATCAGGCAGGAAATGAAAGATAACATTCCCATACTGCCTGAAAGCATCATGGCCTATGCCCTGCGGTATCAGCCAACAGAGGTCAAGAGCACGTTCTATCAACTGCACGAGATTGCAAAGCACCACAACCTCGCAGTAAAGAATCCCGACAGAGCCTATTTGATTGCCACAGACTTCTACGAGAAAAAGGGCATGGACAGCAATCTGATTGAATACAACTCAAACCGGGTTCAGCACTTCTTCAAAAAGGATATGCCTCTCAAAGCTTATCGATCAGACGCAGGATTCCAAGGAGGTCATGATTGATCTTATCGACACTCTGGAATGATTTGGCGATACCCACAAGCGAAAGCGTCACAAAGAAGAGACTCTCCTTGTTCGGGTTCTCGAACTCAAACTTTTGTCGTTGGAATTGGAGCTTGACGATTTCCTCTATCTGGTCTATGCTGTAATCCTCGACCTCATCTTCTGTCATATCACTCAGTTTTGCTTTTTTCTTTATCATCTCTTGATGGGTCTCAAGCACCCAGTGCAGGATTGCCTGCTTGACATCCTCTGCATTGTATTGATCCTCTATATCCAGTCCAAAAATTTCTTCACCCATTTTACCTCACACTCATGGTATCCTATCAAGTTGGCGAACCATATAATTTGCTTCTGTAATCTCCTCTGGAGGTTGTGGTTCCATCGGTTTCCTCTCTTCAGTATCTTTTCCTATAAAAAATGTTTGGTCCTTAATCTTTTTCAGGACCTCCTCCAACTCTTGGCTGTTAGCAGAGTTCAATTCCCATCGGAAATTGATACCATCATCCTGTTGCCGGGGGATGACATCCATTGAAAAGTGAGGGAAGCGCCGGTTTGATCCCTTACCTTCATTCACTACGATGTTTGTTCCTGTTTGCCCGCCACCATACATCTCAAAGAGAGCAGTGGCAGCAAAGCTCGCTACAAAGTACAGATGGGCAAGGGTCTCTTGTGGAATCTCCTCCACAGTCTCATAATGCTCTCTTGGTATGACAATTACATGCCCCTTTGCGAGGGGTTTTTCAGAGAGGAATGCCATTGCTTTCTCATCCTCATAGATGACAAGCTCTGGGGCTTTTCCCTGGGCCAATTCACATATCCCGCATTCCATAGTACCTGATTATCCGGTCGAGATCATGACCTTTGAATAGCTCCTGTAATTCAGGGATCTCTGCCACTTTCTGCTTGAAGCCTTCCGGGTCTTGCTGGATAAGGGACTTCAGCTTTGGGTTGCTCTCGATAGTGCGATACGCATCGTAATGTGCAATGACCTCATCAAGGTCATGGTTGGAAAACAGTTCCTGCAGTTCAGGGATTTCTGCCACTTTCTGCCTGAAGGTTGCAGGGTCTTTGATGATGAGGCTTTTCACCTTGGGATTCTCATCCAGGACATCATGGATGTCCTCTTTTGCTGTGGTTGCGGGTTGCGCTTGCGCAGCGATCGCATCCAGATCAGCACCTGACTGTGGGGAGGATTGTTCCTTTGATTGTTCTTGCGCAGGTGCCGACTCCCGTGGCGTCTCTTGTGCAGGAGTTGGCCGCTGGCTTGGCATCTGCTGTGTAGGCGGTGGCTGCTCACCTGGCGTCTGTTGCGAAGAATAGTCTGGATTGAAGTGCCGGATGATCTCGTTCACGTCAACATTGGAGAACAATTGCTGCAACTGATCGTTTTGTGGGATCTGCTCGATAAGGGCTTGTGGATTCTCCTGTATGATCTGTTTGAGCTGTGGGTTCTGCTCGATTATCCCAAGCACCTTCTCTTTTGTGAGGCCTTGCGCCTTTGGTTGGTGCCAGTCTGCAGGATGCCGCTTGAAATGGTTCTCCATCATGATCGGAAGATTCTGCTTGAGCGCTTTGGCCACATCATCTTCTGGATTAACATCTCCCTGTCCTTCTGTGTTGAAGATATCGATCTTGTCTCCATCCTCCCGGGGCACGATATGATACATGAAATGCTGGGACATCTGGCCTGCTACCCCTCCATTAGCGATGAAAGTGGTGGTTCCGGTCATCAACAATCCAGTCTTGAGTGCCTTGGCAAGATCCTGAGAGATACAAAAGAGCTTTGTGAATACCTCATGCGGGATGAGCGGCATGATGGGATAGTGTTCCTTTGGTAGAACCAGGATATGCCCTTTATTGAGTGGATTGATATCCAGGACTGCAAGGACTGTATCATCTTCATACACTTTCTTTGCCGGAATCTCTTCATTGACGATACGACAGAATATGCACTGTTTCTTCTGCTCCTCAAGAGCATCCTTCTGTTCCTGGCTCAATTCAGGCATGATAGTACGGTTCCACTGGGCTTATTTAAAGCTTGCGGGAAGCCTATCTTTTTCTGTGAGTTATTTTTTTGAGGATTTAGTATCATATTGTCAAAATCAGACCTGTAGTTGCATAGGGCTCGTCGCAGGGGGATGTCCCGGGATGCAGAGCCAGTGATTCAAACGAATAGGATTATGGAGCCA
>JBNJGT010000007.1:0-39495 GCA_051819765.1 Nanobdellota archaeon | reverse complement strand
GTATCAAGGGTACAGGTAGACACGTTCCGACGAGATGACATTAGGCGTTATGAATTCAGTAAGTGTTGAGGTGCCGACCTTTGGGATGAAATTAATCCGCACGTCTTCATCCTCACTGACATCCCGTGGTGCCTCATAATAGAACTTGATGACATCGCCCCTCTGCAGGTTCCCTTCCACATGATTTGGTCCGATTTGAAGGTACTGGGCTGCAAAAACTCCTGTTCCTACCTCTTGTGGCATGAGGGTAACAGATAGCACATCATCTGATGAATTGCACTGACCATCCACTGATTTGAGAATCTGGCTGGTAGCCATGCTATATCCCTGAAATGTCTGTGATGTGCAGTTACCAAGAACAACGTCAGTGCTGTTTGAAAGATTAAGGTAAAGGGGTGCGCCCCCTCTGCCGCCTGATACCTTGTCTGGCAGGCCGTCTTGTTCATAATCATTTTCTGGTAATTCAAATTCACCTGCCTGCCGGTTCAGGACTTCCTGGTTCCACGTGTAGTATCCGTCAGTGCCTTTTTCATACCCTGCCGTGGCACCGGCATACTGGAGGCTTGCCGTGCGGTCAAAGGTATTGATGGTAAGCAGGGATTGGCCCAGTTTCATCGGATCTGACCCTGGAGCAAGTTTAACGATATGCGTGAAGTCTCTTACACTCCCGTCCCTGCCATCCGTTGCCGAAATCTCTACCACTCTGACATTGGTTGAGATTTGACTTTTTGCCTGGTCACCTGTGGTAAGGGCCTTTTCCTGGAGGCTTCCAGATGTTTGTACGAGTACGCCTGCAGCGATAGCGGCAACCAGGAGTAAAGCGATAAAGATGATGAGGGTGCCGATACCCATCTCAGCCTTTCGAGCTTTCATTGTATCCTCCAGTAGCAATTTTAGTATATTTATACTGCATTAGGTATATTCAGATACTAATTCTATATAAATATTACTCTTTTTCCGCAATTCTATTAAATGGCTACGGATTTTCAAGGCCCATGTTCAGGATTCAGGCACATGATGGAAAAGCGCGTCTAGGAGAGCTCTTAACCTCTCATGGTGTCATAGAGACCCCTTTTTACATGCCTGTGGCAACCAAAGGGGCAATCAAATTCATCGAACCCTGTGAGGCCAT
The DNA here is from genome assembly GCA_051819765.1 of Nanobdellota archaeon. Taxonomy (GTDB): domain Archaea; phylum Nanobdellota; class Nanobdellia; order Woesearchaeales; family JACJVW01; genus JBNJGT01. Next base: position 38,363 of record JBNJGT010000007.1, on the reverse strand, counting down.
TGAAGTAGGCACCCAGTGTATCATCTCAAATGCCCTCATCAACTATTTTCGCCCAGGCCTGGATATCCTACGCCAGTTTGGTGGCCTCCACAGATTCATGAAATGGGACCAGCCACTCACGACTGACAGCGGTGGGTTTCAGCTCCTCTCAGACAACTTCCTCATCCGGACCCTGCCTGAAGGCGCAGTCTTTCGCAACCCCTTTCGCGGCAAAAAAGAACTCATTACCCCCAAAAGATTGATTGAGATTCAGGCAGTGATTGGCTCTGACATCGCCATGGTCATTGATGATGTTCCCCGCCATGATGTATCCTATGATGCAGCCTTCCGGTCCATGCAGAATACCCATGAATGGGCACGGGAGTGCAGGAAGCATCATAGCATGAAAGGGCAGCTCTTGTTTGGCATTGCCCAGGGCGGTATGTTTAAGGACCTTCGCAAACACTCTGCTCAATATATTGCATCACTTGGCTTTGATGGGATGGCGCTGGGTGGTCTTGCCATCGGTGAACCGATTCACACCATGAAAGAGATCATTGATTACACCATTGGGTTTCTTCCAAAGGACAAGCCCCGTTATCTCATGGGGGTAGGCTCCCCGCTGGATATGATCGAGGCGATACGCTGTGGGGTTGACATGTTTGATAGCACCTTTCCCACCGCAAACGCCCGGCACTGTACAGCCTTTACATTCAACGGCCCTTTGAAGCTCAGCAACGCAAAATACAGGGACGATCCAGGCCCTATTGAAGGTGGTTGTATGTGCAGGGTATGCACATCCCATTCCAGAGCCTTCATCCACCATCTCATGCGAACCAAGGAGCCGCTGGGCAAGAAGCTCATGACTTACCATAATCTATACTTCATGCAACAGATGCTAAAAAAGGCACGTCAGGCTATAGGGGAAGGTCAGTTTGAATCCTATTACCAAGAATTCAAACGATCCTACAGGTGAGATTCAAATACAGAAAGGAACGTCTTGAAATTCTCGTTCTGTATGACACAGCCACATGCATGCTCGTGACCCCCTCCAAGGCCTCCCACCTCTTCAAGAGTCTTGGTAAGTATAGTATTGATGATTGTCTTTTCTCCTGATCGGAGACTGCACTTCATCTCTCCGTTATGTTCTCTGGCAATTATGATGATCTTTTCCGGGTACTTGTAGAGCAGTTCATTCGCAAGCTCTCCGGTAAACGAGGTCTTTGATGCAGGGTATTCATAGAGGATGATCCGGGATTCTCCCACCTGTGAGAGCGCATCTTCCAGGAGCATCTGGTATTCCCGTTCATACTTCATGAACTTTTTGTAGATATAGGCTCCTTCAGGCGTCCTCTGCTCAAGGATATCATACGGGCTTTCGATGCGTGACAGGGTCTTTACATATTTCATGGCATCTTTGGCGGTCCCTTTCAGGGCGAAATTGAAGATACGCGAAAGCTTACCTACCTCTGAGGTGAAAAGTGCCTCTGGTGGTGTCTTGACTTCAAGAGAAAGCAGGTCCGGATACTCCTGTGAAAAATCCTCCTGCATGATGAGGTGCCAATCACCTACAATCCCTGCCATCGCGATCCACATATCCTGTTGTGTCACCTGATAGCAAAGGTATGAGGCAGGCACACTACGGCCTCTGGTGCGTGGGTTGAAATAATGTATTCCTTTTCGTTCGTATGGTCCATGATGGTCCACCCAGAATATCGGCTGCGAGACTCCATCAATGAATTCCTGTTCAACGGTCGCGATATCAAGTACAAATATCTTGTCAGGTTTATATTCCTCAACCAGCTTGATATGGCGCTCGTCAATCACTGGATTACTCTTTATGATGACCCCTTTTCCTTCCCTGACCACTTTATAGAACAGGAGAAATGATGCGAGGCCGTCTGAATCATCATGGAAAAAGTAGATTGGTCGTACAGCTGATTCGAGTTCATTTCTTAGCGTGGTTATCTCTGATTCGGTAAGTCCCATAGAATCAAGGAAAGGAGGTGCCTTTTTATGTCTTTTTATTTGATGAATTTTCGGATCTCAACAGATTCAGCAAGATTTGCCGTATACCCATAGTCAAGCTCAAAGTTGAGTGTGGTCTTGTAATTACCTGCATCCATCGAGACTCCTCCTGGCAGGCGGCAGTATGAGATCGCAGTATCATCCTCCAGTTTCACAGGATTTGGTTTACATTCAAGGCTATGTCCTGACATCTGTGCAACCCGTATGGTGACTTCATTGAAATCCTTATGTGAAAAGCTCTCTGAAGTGCATGCCTGCTCAATCTTACTTGATTTGATGACCTGTCCATCACCCATGTTCTCTATTGTCAGCTTGAATTCAGGCGTGATTGTGGAACTGTCATGCGAGAGCATTTTTGGTTTTACCTCGGTTATCGCAACCGGTGCCCCTGTCCCGCTTGAACTCAGGGTCTGAACTTCGCAGGCCTTTTCCTTTTCAGTCATGTCAAACACATCACTGTCGATACATATGCTATCTGAAAAATACGTTGAATACGCATAACAAAGATTAAGAGAGATAATGCTTGTATGTGTCTCTGTCATTTCTTTGAGCTTCTTTGATTTCATCTGTATGACGCCGATTCGCCGTTCGCCTTCAGGGTTTGACTGTCTCTTTCCTTGAAGGGTCAGGCTTCCAAGCTTTGTGGTGACCGTATTGATATCCCTCCATTCGACAATATCAAGATAATCATCCTCAGATATCAATGAGATATATGATTCATTGACATCACTGGCCCCTTTGTTCTCGAACAACACCCCCGCCGCAAATTCTTGATCCTCCAATATTACCTCAGGAGGGGTATCTTTACCAAACTCCATAGTGACTCCTTCTTTACCGGTGTAGATATCCACTTCATTGATACGCTGTCCGTTTTGAGAGCAGGCCACAAGTAACATGATTACAGGAATTAGTATCCACTGCTTCATATGCATTCCCCCTGCTTTTCAGAATAATGGCATGATTGGCTGCTGTATTCACAGCACTGCCTGGTGCATTGTCTGCAGTCTGTTTCACAATCTCCATCGACAATCCGGAATGAGAGGTCAAATGCCTTGCTGTTATCACCGGTTACTGTGATCGTCAGGTTATAATCCTCGGTGCACTCAACGTATTGATTATTCATGTAGAAACTGTATTTATTTGCTGCGACTTGTGTATGTCCGATCGGCCCTGAGCTGGGGATGGTATACCGTAATTCATCACCTTTTTCAAAATAGTTTGGAAGATAAATCTGCGTACCTGTTGCACTACTGTAGCCAGTGATGGTGAACTCAAGCGGTTTGGTATTGGTGATTTCAGTTGGGTCTGTATCGTTGGTATCGTTGGTATCATTCGTATCATCGGTATTCGTCTTTTTCTCAAGCTGTTGTATACAGTGTGCATCATCCCACCGACAGGACCCGGCTCCGACAGTGATTTGCATATCCTGATGCGTTGTGTGCGCAAGATCGTTGACAGAGATATCCATGGTGCAGGTCCCGTTGCTCTTGCCGGTGCAGTTAAGGTACTTGTTGTCATATATAGAACAGTCTGCATAGTCGCAGTGATCAGTGATATCATAGTACAGGTACACATCATTCGTCTCCTCATCACCGCTGAGCGCATCATTATGCAGATTAATCATGACTGTCTCATCCTCATTGATGAAGAGGTGAGGGATTTGTATGGTGGGTTTGGTGGCTTTTGTTTTCTCTTCTAACTCAGCCATCTCCTTGCTCTTGACAAAACGCACTGATGCATGCTCAGTGATAGAATAGTTATACTCGATTCCTGCCCGAAAGAATCTGATTGAAAGAGGGCTCTCCCCTAACACATTGTCAATGTTGCTTTCAGCTATGCGGATAGGACATCTGAGAGTCTGCCTTTTCTTGAATGGTGGTATCTCATCGATCAGGGTGCATTCTATAGGGTCTGTCCCTGCACAAGTGAACTGATACTCCCCAGAACAGTTTCCATCCAGATGAACTGCAGAAGGGAATGTGATTCGTACAGAGTCGACACTGGTCACTTTACCGTTCCAGTTGTTGGTGAATGTGACTCCGAGCATGAGTTGTGTCTCCCTTTTGTCCAGCTGTATAAGATTGTCCCGCAAAGAGATACCGATCATGATTGGCCCATTGGTGTAGATCGTTTCAGGCTCAGTATCATCGATACCGTAATATTCGAGGGGCTCCTCATCCTGAGTGCGAAGCGCGCTGTATTTCGTCCGGTCCATGAAATAGATCTTCTGGTAAGCCTCTGTCCTGAAATTGAATGAGGTGCCGATTTGGAACTCATGGCTTCCTGGTTTGTAGGTATTGCTATGGAACGTGCAATCGATAGGGAAGACACCATAATCATGTGCCATGAACTGTGTTGGTCTCAATTCATCAGCCACTCGCTCGTCTTCTTCTCCCTCATTAGCGATACACCATGTTCTCACTGTGATATTTTCCGTGTCAAGGGTCTGTACCTTCACCGTTGTCCAGAGGTTAACTGGTTCATCAACAAACTGCTCAGTGTGGCCTACCTCAATATCCTCAAGCTCCACTCCCAGCTCCATCTGGGCGTTTTTATCGATCTTGCCCGTATAATATTCCTCTCGGTACACAGCGGTACTCCGGTTATAGATATTTTGGGTGGTATTTTTCAGCACACCCCATGATGCCATCGCATTTTCATAGGACTGCGTAATGAAATCAATGAAATCATTGGTCTCGGATGAGTCAAGGTAGCTTGCCATGTTCTTGAATCCGCCAAGTTCGGCTGCGAACCCGAACACATAGAGGGCAAGGACGAGAAAAATCAGCACTTTGCTCCCTGCGCCCCGTTTCATATCCGTGGTAAAAATCAAGGTGGCAATGAACCACACCGGCAGCATCCGCATGGGAAATGAGGTAAGATCACTGACAGCGGAAATCACGAAAAAGTCGATAATGATAAATGCAAGCAGCATGAACTGTCCTTGCACCTGATCTACTGCCCGTGGCTTCACATAGAAGAAATACAGGTACAGTATGAAGAGGATATGGAGCAGTGCCCCTGCATTGAATCCGGAATACATGGCTATGAAATAAAACGCGATTTCCAACAGCAGGAATGGAATCCATGACCTGACATCGCGTAGATGTGTGATTGCATAAAAGAGGAAGATTGTTATTATGACCCCATTGCCCAGATGCCAGATGACATCCAGCGGATCCTGGGCTACAAAAAAAGAGAATTCTTCCCAGTTGATACCATCAAATTTCGTGACAAAGAAATCACTGAGCAACAGCAGAAATGATAAAAGCAATGGCCAGAATGGTTCATCACTCTTCGAGGGATGTGCTTCCCCTCCCTGCCACATGGCAGAAGCGGCTGCTCCACCTGCTGCTCCCATACCAGCCCACGCTGCCCGGGGCATGTTACCGAACCGGCTGGTGGAACCCGTGTTTGCGTACCGTGCCATAGCCGCACGTTGTGCGTCGGTGATTTGCTGCTGCTGTCTGGTTATTTGTGCTTGCCTTCCTCTCTCTTCTTCTAGCCAGGCTGCATGCTCACTCCGCTCGCTCTCATCTTGGGCCATATCTAATCAATATCTACATTGATCTGCCTGATATCAAGATCGCTTTTCGGTACAATTCTGATAGAATTTGTGCCAGGTTCCACGTAATCATTGATATTACGGGTGTACCTGTCATCACGGGTATCAAAGCCGGTCTCAAATCCGTTGACATACACTCGTGCTTCCTTTTGCTCTCCACGTTCCGTGAACTTTATCTCAAACTTGACATCAATACCGGATTTCAGTTCTGTTGTGTCTTTCTTATGTGAAGTATAATCGCAGTCAGGGTCGCCGCTTTCACCATCATATCCTGTCGCGCAATAGGTGCAGGAGTCATAGCTGACTGAATCCACGCATGTGTAGTCTACACCAGATATCGGTAAATCATCACACCAGTACTGGTCTCCTTCCTGTTCAAAACAGCAGTCCTGATCATGATTCTCATTGCACCCTGCCGGGCAACGGCCATCCGTATCATCGCCGCACTGATTTTCGCATGCTTCAGGTGGACGGCCACTATTGTCTTCGTAGCCGCTATTGCAGCGCCCACAGGTGTCAGATTCAACATGACCTACACAGCGATCATCCAGGAACTCTGTCTTCACATCACACCAGAAACCAGTATCGTAATATTCAAAACAACAATCCTTGTCCACGTCCTCGTTGCAATCTTGGGGGCAGATGCCGTCAATCTCTCCACACCGGTTTATCTCTTCTTCTTTCTCATTGAAAAGGTCTTTATCGAGGTCAAAATAGTAGGTAGGTTCCACAACATCGTTGAGCTCAGTCTCGACGGTAATGAGGTCAATTACATAACTTCCTTTATCTGTTGCAAATGAGACACTGTTCTTGCCTATGTAGAGCATTGCGGGAGTGAGTGATATCTTATTGAGTATGCCACAGTCAGGAACCCCTTTGAACACTTGCCGGTCATTCACATAAGCTGTCAAGAGACCCACCGCATTTGGATTACAGTTTGGATTGAATTCAAGTGTTGCCTTTTGGATGTCTCTTCCCTCATCCGGAGCAATGTGGAAAGTTGACTCACTCTTGCTTTTGCTCGTGTCAATAGTAGTTCCGGTTACGCGCACGTTTTCTATGTAATACTCATTGACGCGCCAGAATTGGATCCCCACCGACGAGACCTTCATCTCTATCCTGTTTTCGCCGTTCTTTAGCATGGATGGGTCAATTGACAAGGGCCCTATATTCAGTGATGATGCCTCATAATCATAGAGTTCTCTGCCATTTACTGTGACGGTAAGGATTCCTTGGGCATCTCTGAGGGTAGCCGTAAGGCTGATATCCTTTACTTTATTTTTGTCAGCAACCTCAAAGGTTATGGTTTTGTCCTTTGATTCGAACCATCCCTTTTTTATATGGAAATCGCTCGCCTCAGTCAGGATCTTGGATTCCTCAGTCTTGTAGAGTGAGAAGGCTCCAATATCGTATTCATAATGGGACAAGGCCTGATAATTGATCTTTTCAGGATTGACAGTCAAAACCTCTGTTCCCCGATACTCTGTCACTGATGAAGGTTTAGAAGGGCCAGGGCCCACTGGATCAGTGGAGTCACCTAGAAGCTCTGCCCGTTCATCCGGCGGCAGGAAAAGTATATAAAATACCATCAACAACGTGAGGATAGCTACAACCAATGCTGCTTGGGATCCGGTTTGCTGAGCTTTTCGGGACATGATCATCAAAAAAGTTTATAACACCAGGGAAATGACACTATATAAATCTTTTTATTGAAAATGAAAAAACTCGCATCGCATAAGGGAGAGATGAAGCTTGAGACCCAAGATCTTGAGGATTTATGGTATCTGAGCCAGGTGATTGAACCCCGGGATACCATCAGTGGTAAGACCTTTCGCAAGATTAAACTCGGGGGGGAAGACCAAAAGGTCCAGGTGGAACGCAAGCCTGTTTTCCTGGAGATCATGGTAGAGAAAGTGGATTTTTCAAATAACCTCTTGCGCGTCACAGGGACCGTAACAGCGGGGCCCGAGGATGTTCCCCTTGGATCATACCACACCTTTTCGATCGACGAGAGCACCCAGTTTACGCTCAAAAAAGTACAGTGGTTAGCCTTCCAGAAGGAAAAGATCAAGGAGGCGACCCAAGGGGCAAAAACCCGCATCCTTCTGATGGTCTTTGATCGCGAAGAGGCGTATTTTGCCTTGCTCAAGAAATATGGGTACGAATTCCTCTCATCTATCCAGGGTTCTGTATCCAAAAAGGACTATGCCAATCAGCAGAAAGGGGATTTCTATGCCGATCTGAGAAAACAGCTTGCCGAGTACGATGTCCGCTATAATCTGACCCACATAGTTGTGGGAAGCCCTGCATTCTGGAGTGATCAGTTCATCCAGGGCCTTGAGCCTGCCCTCAAAAAAAAGGTGCTCACTGCCACAGTCCAGCATGTGGGAAAAGGTGGATTTGCTGAACTCCTGAAACGCGAGGAGGTCCAAAGCGCCCTTCGGGATGAGCGGGTGGCAAAAGAAATGGAGGTTGTCGAACAGCTTATGCAACAGATTCTCAAGGGCAAAGCTGCCTATGGCCTTGAAGAGGTGATGTACGCAGCAGATAGCGGCGCCATAAAAAAACTGCTGGTTACCGATGAACTGATCTGGCAGGCCCGAGATACAGGCTCGTATGAGCGGCTTGAATCAGTATTCCGGACCACTGACAAACAGAAAGGAGAGATTCTCATCATCTCCCATGAGCATGAAGGTGGGAAAAAATTGGACGGTCTGGGGGGCATTGCTGCACTTTTGAGGTTTCCCATCAATTGATGGTATGCACACTTCTGTTTGAAAACACGAATACTGCTGAAAGATTGAGCCGTTTCACCAATTCCTTCCCATCTTCTCCCATGACAAAAAGGGCAGTCGAAAGCGCATCTGCCTGTACCGCACTGGGTGCGATTACTGTCACGGATATGCAATCATTGGCAGACCTGCCTGTGGTTGGATCGATGATATGGTGGTATTCACGATTCTCGTCAAAATACCGCTCGTAATTCCCTGAGGTTGCAATCCCCTGGTCTCTTATCTCAAAACGGGTGAGGTAATCATAGGGGTCATCAGGATTGCGAAGAGCACTGGTCCACAACTCTCCAGAAGCCTTTCTGCCGTACCCATAAAGGTCTCCTCCGGCATTCACCAGGCCTGCCGAGATATTATGCATCTGCAGGGTTTCTATTGCCTGGTCTATGGCATACCCTTTGGCAATGCCTCCAAGCGTGATTGTGGTATTAGTAAGAAAGATGCCGGTCTTGTTCACGATCACCCTTTCGGGTCCTACCTTGGCTAAGGCCTCTTTGATCTCAGTATCGGTGGGTGGTCTGCCACGTTCCTCGAAACTTTTTGTATACAGATCAAGCACCGGTTGGACTGTGATATCGAATGAACTATTGGTGATTTGGCTGTAATAGATGCTTTTTCGCACCATGCGCTTGAGCTCCTCGTCCTCAGTGAATAAGTGACCCTTGCTGTTCAGCTCTTGGATCGGGCTCTCATCATATATGGTGAATTTCTTCTCAACACGGTTTATTTCACGGAATGCGCTCTGGATGGCAGAATGTGCCGCATCCTGGTTTGATGCTGTAACGGTGATTGTTACCACTGTATCCATGATCTCCTCTGAAGATTGATACTCCATCTGCGCGCATCCTGTCAAAAGCAGAACAAACACAACAATCAGCCTAAACATACTGCTGGGACATATGATGCCCTATAAAAATCTTAGTAATCTTTACATATCAGCATCAATTCCCGAAGGTTTATGGACTTAGAACAGGTTTTGGTAAGCCTGACGGATGAGCATGAAGAGGTGGCATGGTCAGTTCCTGCGATGGTTGCTGATTTATCGCCCACCGGTATCCTGATTTATCGGGACAACATGTTTGTGTTCGCCAACCCTGCAGCAGAACGGATCTCTGGATACACCCAAGAAGAGATGTCTCGGATGCATTTTTGGGATATGGTGCATCCCGACTATCAGCACACTGTACGTGAAAGAGGTACCATGCGGCAGGAGGGCCAACCTGTCATACAACATTATGATTTCAAGATTATCCATAAACAGGGGAAAGAAAAATGGGTAGACCTGTGGGGGCAATCGCTTCCTGGGAAGAACAGCAACTCAGGAGTGATCATTGTCCAGGACAAGACAAAACTGGTCCAGGCTGAGCAAAGCCTTATTGATAAGGAATCCCGGTATCGTGACTTGGTTGAGCTCCTGCCTAATGCGGTGTTTGAGATTAACCTTCACCGTCAGATCTCTTTCATTAACCGACAAGGTGGCGATCTGTTTGGCTATGCCCCCCAAGAGATGCAACAGTTGTCAATCTACAAACTATTTGCTCCTGAGGAACGACACCGTCTGGATCGAAATATTCATGCCCATATGCGTGGACAAGAGCTGGGGAAACGGGAATACCTGGCATGCAAACGGGATGGGTCATACTTTCCGGTAGAAATGTATGGAAGTCCCATCTCTCGGAAAGATCAGCCAATTGGGTTCAGGGGCATACTCTCGGATATCACTCAGCGTCGTGAATATGAAGATGCCCTTGAAAGGAGTGAGATGCGCCTCTCATCTATCATAGAAGCGATCTCCATACCCACTTTCGTGATCAACAACGAACACATTGTAACCCACTGGAATGCTGCCTGCGAACGCATGACTGGGATAACCAAGGAAAATATCATCGGGACCTCAGACCATTCCCTCCCGTTTTACGATTCATGGCGCCCCACATTAGCAGATATGGTTATTGACAAAGTTCCGATTGAACAGATAAATGCAAGCTATCCGAATCTTTGTACCTTGTCAGGTTCATATCAGGCCCAGGGCTATTTTCCTCGTCTTGACAAATGGTTATTTTTTACGGTGACCCCTCTCTCAGAAGATGAGACAGGAGGTACTGTTGAAACCATCCAAGATATAACTGAACAAAAAAATGCTGCTCTTCGGACTGAAAGCATGCTGGAGGCAATCGTAAGGTCACAAGGCAGGACAGCAGAGATATTTGACACTGACACAGGAGATCATATTAAACGGATCGGTGCGTACTGCCAGAAAATGGCACAGCTGATAGGTATGGATGCATCCTATCAAAAATCCATTGGGCTTCAGGCTCAACTGCATGATATCGGCAAAGTCCATGTCCCCTATGAGATACTCAATAAGGCCAAAGGTCTGACAGAAGAAGAGTTTGAGGCTATCAAGGAGCATACGACATACGGAGCAATTATCCTGAGGGGAAGTCCTGAGCTGGCTCTTGCAAAACAGATTGCCCATTTTCATCATGAGAAATATGATGGGAGTGGATACCCTGATGGTCTCGTTGGTGAAGAGATTCCGCTTGCTGCGCGTATCACTGCCATTGCAGATGTATTTGACGCGCTGATTAGTCGTCGAGTGTACAAGGATGCATTCTCCTATGATGATGCCCTTCGTATCATGATTGAGGGTGACAATCGTTTGGATCCCCAGGATCACTTTGATCCCAAACTATTGAAGATCTTCAGGGATAACTATGAGGAATTCATCCAGATCCACAAGGAGAGCATCAATGAGGCTCAGCAGGTTAATGTTGATGTGCTATTCGTAGAGGATGAGGTGTCCCTCCAGGAGATGTTCAGGGATTACTTCCAGAACCATTCACAGGTGAATATCCATCAGACATACAATAGGGACGTGACCCTCCGGTCTCTTAAGGATGGCCTTCGTCCCCAGATAGCGTTCATTGATATCAATCTTCCCGATGGCTCTGGCCATGAGGTGGCCCGTGATATGCGCAGTCGATATCCAGATTCCTATCTCGTTTGTACCACAGGAGACCAGTTTGTCTCAGAAAGCCTACTCTACGATCAGATTCTCCATAAGCCTTATAGGCTCTCTAAACTTGGAAAGATTGTGGAACTGTTTGCCCGATACCGATAACCTTTTTATAGTGGTTCCTCTGACAATATAGTTATGAATGGGATACACCCTGCTGAGAAAAAGGAGGTCAGGTCAGCGGTAACCTATTCACCCTCTGCAGTGCAGCTTGTTCTCAGCCAGAACTGTGGCTGTCCGCCAGAACCCATAGTCAAGGAAGGGGACACAGTAAAAAAATACCAGAAGGTCGCTGAAGCCAAGGGCAATGTATCCGTCCCGCTTCACTCACCCATTGCAGGGACCGTGACCCATGTCTCAGATTCGATCCATATTGACGTAGAGGGCACCTCGGAAATTAGGCCGAAAAGAAAGGATTACACCCGCCTCAACCAAGAGAAAATCATCGAAGTCATCAGAAAGGCAGGCGTCGTTGGTCTTGGTGGTGCAGCCTTCCCCACTCATGTCAAACTGCAGACCAAAGTAAAGACCTACATTCTCAATGGTTGCGAGTGTGAGCCCCACCTCATGGCTGATCATCATGTCATGGTGACCTACCCTGAGGAAGTGATAACCGGTCTCAGGATCCTGATGAAAGCATCCGGCGCTACAAAGGGAATCATCGGCATCGAAAAGAACAAGCCCGATGCGATCCAGGCTCTCAGAAAGCATGCTGGAGAAGGTATTGAGGTCCGCCCTGTCCCCACGCGCTACCCCCAGGGCGCAGAAAAGATGCTCATCCATACCCTTACCGGAAGAAAGGTTCCATGTGGCGAGCTTCCCTGCGCAATCGACATTGGGATGAACAATGTAGGGACCGCAAAAGCCGTCTACGATGCCTTCCAGGGCATACCGCTTACCCACCGTGTCTTCACCGTCTCGGGCTCTGTCAGAAAGCCTGTCAATGTGCTCGCCCCCATTGGGACAACTGCCCGTGAGCTCATCAATCAGGCTGATGGCTATGAGAAACAACCCGCAAAGGTCCTCTTTGGCGGCCCCATGATGGGTGTCGCCCAGGACTCGGTTGAAAACCCTGTGACAAAAGCCTGTTCAGGCATCACAGTCTTTTCTGCGGTAGACCAGCGCATGGCAGAGCCCTGCATCCGCTGCGGCAGGTGTGTTGAGGTCTGTCCCATGCATCTCTTGCCTACAACCCTCGTCAAGCTCATAAGGAACAAGAAATTTGCTGATGCAAAAGAAACCCATCTCTTCGATTGCTTTGAATGCGGTTCATGCACCTATGTATGTCCCTCAAACATTCCACTCGTCCATTACCTGAGACTAGGAAAACAGGAGTTGCGCAATGCTTGCCAAAAGTAGTTCACCACACATCCATACAGGACTCTCAAAACAAAAGATCATGTATATGGTCGTGTTAGCCCTGCTTCCCGCAACAATCGCCGGCATCTACTTTTTTGGCATTCCCGCCGCAACAATCATTGCGGTTTCTGTGGCAAGCGCCCTTGCAACAGACATACTCATGCAAAAGCTTACTGCCTCATCCATGCGCTGGCTCAATGGCTCTGCTGTATTGACTGGTCTGCTCCTGGCCCTCATCCTGCCACCAACCGTGCCGCTCTGGATTCCGGCGCTGGGAAGCATCTTTGCGGTCTCTTTAGGCAAGTACGCCTTTGGGGTTGGAAACAACATCTTCAACCCTGCACTCATCGGACGGGCCATACTGGTGATCAGCTGGCCCCAGTTCATGTCAGGATGGATCAACCCTGATGGGGTGACCGCCGCAACACCTTTGGCCCAAAAGACCTCACTATTCTCGGTATTCACCGGTAACGTTGGCGGTTGCATCGGGGAGACAAGCGCGATCGCCCTCCTTGCAGGGGGAGCATTTCTGATTGCCCTGCGGCTTATCGATTGGCGCATTCCTGCGGTCTACATAGGGTCCCTCGCAGTACTCATGACAATCGCAGGCAAGGATCCTCTCTATCAGGTCATGGCAGGAGGTCTGCTCATCGGCGCGTTTTTCATGGCAACAGACTATGTCACAAGCCCCCTCGCCCGCAAAGGTAGAATCATATTTGCCCTGGGCCTGGGGGTGCTCACCTTCATATTTCGGTTTTATTCCTCCATGCCCGAAGGGGTCATGTACTCCATCCTCTTGATGAATGCGACAGTCCCTTTGATCGAACGCTACACCAAACCAAAGCCTTTCGGAAAATGAACCTTGCAAAAAACACCATCATCCTCACTATCATCATGGTAGGTGCAATGATGGCCCTCTCCCTTGCCCATAGCTATACCCAACCCGTCATAGAGAAAAAGCAAGCCCAGGAGTTTTACAACCAGGTAGACCTGATTTTTGAAAAGGCAGATCGGACTGCCTTGAAACCTTACTACGAGGATGGAGTCCTGGCTGATGAATACCATATTGTCTATGATCGGTTTGATCAAAAGATAGGGTATGTGGTAATTGAAGAAGTGCAGGGCTATCAATCCCAGATCAGGCTCCTCGTAGCACTTGACAGCAAGAAGAGGATAAAGCAGGTCACGGTCCTTGAGCACGAAGAGACCCCTGGCATTGGCAGCCAGGTCACAGAAGAATCATTCCTTGGGCAGTTTACCGGCCAAAAACAGGCAGATGTTGATACAATAACCGGTGCCACCATCTCATCAGGCGCCGTCATCAAAGGAGTGCGGGAGGCAATGCGAAATGTCGAATAACCTGGCTCTCATGATCAGGGCAGCAATCCAGAAGAATCCCATCTTCATCCTGCTGCTTGGCCTCTGTCCGACCCTTGCAGTGACAAGCACCTTTGAGGATGGGATCGGTATGGGGCTTGCAACCACGTTCGTGCTGCTCTTTTCCTGCGGGCTCATTTCCCTCATCAGGAAACTGGTTCCCGGAGAGATCCGGATCCCCGCATTCATCGTGATCATCGCAACCTTTGTGACCCTCATCAGTATGATGATGGAAGCCTACACTCCTGATCTCTTCCAACGCCTTGGTATCTACATCCCTTTGATCGTGGTCAACTGCATCGTTCTTGGAAAGGCCTTATCCTTCTCCTACAAAAACCCCATCACGCCTTCACTTTTTGATGCCTTGGGGACAGGGCTTGGTTTCACTGGAGGTCTCATGATAATCGCAGGCATCCGCGAACTTGTCGGGCAGGGCACGATCCAGCTCATGGGAAATACCGTGGTCACAATCCCAATCAACATGCACCTCATGGTGCTCCCGCCTGGCGCACTGTTGACTGTCGGTCTGTTGCTTGCGGCCTTCAACTGGGTAGGTGATCGCAGATGAATCTTCTCCCGATTATAATCGGCGCAATCTTTGTCCAAAACTTTGTGCTCATGCGGTTCCTGGGCATATGCCCCTTTATCGGTGTCTCTAAGCGAACCGGTCCTGCCTTTGGCATGGGGGCTGCGGTCTCCCTTGTCATGACCGTTGCATCCTTTGCCACCTGGCTTGCCTACCGGTTTCTTGAGGCAAACGGTCTTGAATACCTCAAGATTGTTGTGTTTATCTTTGTCATCGCTTCCCTGGTGCAGATAGTCGAGATTGTCGTGAAAGCAACAAGCAAGCAATTGTATTCAGCACTCGGCATCTACCTTCCCCTCATCACAACCAATTGCGCGGTACTGGGAGCAGCCTTCCTCAACATCAGCGAAGGCTACAACCTCCTTGAGAGCATCGTACATGGCATCAGCGCAGGTATGGGTTTTACCCTTGCCTTGCTCCTCATGTCCGGCATCAGGGAACAGCTTGAGCTGGGCGATGTCCCAAGACCCTTCCGGGGAGTTCCCATCGCCTTTATCACTGCAGCATTCATGTCACTGGCATTTTTGGGGTTTTCGACGTTACTATGATAGTCGCCATACTATTCGGAGGAATCATTGCATTGGTTTTTGGATTTTTGTTAAGTTACTTAGCTCGACGGCTCGCCCCCGAAGAAGACCCACTTGTAAAGCAGATATACCATGTCTTACCACACAATAACTGTGGTGCCTGTGGGTATGCAAGCTGCGAGCAGTTCGCGAAGGCTGTCAAAGAAGACAGTTCTCTTGCCGGCAACTGCGCCGTTGGCGGCCGTGAAGTCCAGGAAAGGATCTCCGGGATAATGGGTATCAAACTCAAGCCTGTTGACAAGAAAGTGGCGCGCAGGCATTGCAGTGGCGGAACATCCGATAAGGCTGACTACCGGGGTATCAAGAGCTGTAAGGCAGCCCTGCTCCTTGGAAGCTTCAAGGAATGCCGCTTTGCCTGCCTGGGTTTTGGAGACTGTTTTGATGCCTGCCCCTTTGATGCCATCCGCATGGTCGATGGACTTCCTGAGATTGACGAGGAAAAATGCCGTGCCTGCGGCAGGTGTGTCACTGGCTGTCCTCAGCATTTGCTTGAATTACACTCGACAAAACACAAAGTGATCCTGGGCTGCAACTCCAACGAGAAGAAACGCCCCAAAGTCTGCAAGAACGGGTGTATCGGTTGTGGCGTGTGCGCCAAGGTCTGCCCCAAGAGCGCAATCACCATGGTAGACGGTCTCCCAAACATCGACTATGAGACATGCGTGAACTGCTTCATCTGTGTCGAGAAGTGCCCCAGAAAGGTGCTTAAGAAGTACTAGCGGGCCCGTCTAACCTCTTCCTCTTCTGCCTGGAGATCCTTTTGGGCTTGCTCTTCAAGTTTGCTTGCGGCAGCTGCCGTGTTATAGATATCCCGAAGGGCATTCTCGATCATCTGGGTGTCAGTCTGGATATTTTTTACCTGGTCTCCCTGAGAGGTCTCTAGCTTTCTGAGGAGTTTCTCGAGCTTGTCACTGTGGCCCGAATCCAATAGTTCTCCCAATGCGTGGAGAGTCTTGAGCTTGCGCCGCAGCTCACGCTTGGTCTTTTTCACGGCGCGCTTTTCATCGGTGACCTCGTGAGAGATTGTTTCCAGTTCCTGGAAAAGTTCCCGCATCCGTTTTTGGTCTTCCTTTTCAGTCCGTTCCAGCTCCCACTCATCCTGGCTTTTCACATGGTCTCTTTCAAGCCGTTCCATCTCATGCCGCGCCTCTTTACGGAGGTCAGACTCATGTTCAGCCGCATGTCGGCTGGTACGTTGCTCATAGGAATCCTCTTTCTCTAGAAGTTCAGTATCATGCACCTCCTGCTCATATTGCTGTGCCAGCCGCCGGATACGGTCCTGTACAATGTGTGGGTCAGCACGCTCCCGCACCATGCGCATGATATCCTGCTGTGCCTGGGTACTCAACTGATTGAGGCGGGCGAGGTCTGCTTCGATAGCCTCCTTCTTCTTATTGCGTGAGTACAGATCCTTCGACTCGTTTTGCACAGTCTGGCTTCCCGCAAGGCTATCCTTGACTACCCTACCAAGACCTCCCAGCGCCCCCATCGTATCTTTGATCCAGTGCCGTCGCCTCCCTGGCGATGCGTCCGGATGGGTGTAAGGGTTACCGGATGAGACCCCTATCTGCATCGCTCCTTTGATGATCCCTATGATCAGGAACAGGATTCCGATAGGCAGCACCCATGGTGAATCGATGTAATACCCGAGTCCGATAAGCAGTATGCCTGAGATGATACCCCCCCAGGTAGCGCCAATCTTCCTGCCAACTCCCCAGAACAGGATGATGCCTGCAAGAATAAGCAACACTGAACCCAGTCCACCAACAATCTCTGCTGCCGTATCCATCACTGCCTTTCCCTTCCAGAATAGCCCGATGACCACCAGAAGACTCAAGCTTCCAGCCACTGTCCGTCCTTGCTTGCTGTCTCCAAAGACTGGCACATGCGCGATAAGGCGCTTGAACAGCAAGAACAAGATCATATAGATGAGGACAAAGACCGCAAAAAAGACCGCATCATCATTTTGCAGGGCCTCATCCAGGCTTCTGCCCAAGTCTCCCAAGCTATCACCAAACTCGATATCCCTGAGGCCTGATGCAAACAGGGCTGGCGCCAGGAGGATGAATACGATGATCCACAGCCGTGCCCCTATCATTGTTCGATCTCCTTGAGAATGATATTACCCTCGGTATCCTCAACAAACCTGACTCTGGTGTTTTCATCCCATCCCTTGCTCAGCATGATGTCCTTCGGGATGGTGATCTTATACTGGCCCTTGTTGTTGACGATCTTTACCATAGTACTAATTTAGTATCTTTTTATTACATATTAATTACTTTAATAGTACTATTTTCCCAGACTTTTTAAAGCTTCCCTCCTCTCTGACCCAAAAACAAGCATCCCACAGTAATATTTATAAATGGAACCCGGTTCCAGTCTGTCTATGCCATCAGGAAAACATAAATCACACGCAAAGCGGAAAGTATTCAGGAAAACGCCAGGTGGCCGTCTGACCGTGCATCATGTGAAACGAACCCCGCAACCTGCCCACTGCGGCATGTGTGGCACCCAGTTGTCCGGTGTTCCCCGTGATGTCAGCAAGTGTACCAAGAGCCAGAGGCGACCGGAGCGACCCTTCGGTGGCGTTCTTTGCAGTTCCTGTTCTAGACGAGTGATAAAGGAAGAAGTACACTCCCAATAGTTCGGTGACGGCTATTCGAGAGAGGAGGTAAAAAATGATTGATATCGGAAGAGTATGTGTAAAGCTTGCGGGACGTGACGCCCGCATGAAGTGCGTTGTGATCGACGTGCTTGAAAACAATTATGTTCTCGTCGACGGTCAGACGCGTCGTAAGAAGTGCAACATGGCGCACCTTGAACCCCTTGATCAAAGCCTTGAGCTCGGGAAGAACGCCGACCATGAGACTGTTGTCGCAAAACTCAAGGAAGCAGGTATCCAAGTGAAGGAGCGCATCCGAAAGGATGTTGCAGAAAAACCCAAAAAGACCCGTAAATAATTTTTATTTCTTTATCAGCATATACACTCCGATCAGGATAAAGATCAGGTCGAAGAACTTTCTCGAAAGCGCGATTCCAACAAACGAGAATACATTGAAGAAATCCAGTAATGCGACGATGATGAGGAACGCCGCGATGTAGTGCTCATTCTTGCGTTTCATACAGTTCACTCATGTTCAGTTCAAAGGCTGCAACCGGCATCTCGATTTTCCAGTTGGTAAGCACCGCTGGGTGCAACTCGCCAACATAGGCAACCTTCCTCCCTTTTATGCGCACCCGCGCAACCCGTCCGGGGATAAAGGATGGATGCTCTGTCTCCTCGAACTCGTAGTCCACCGCAAGGCTGCGGCACAGATAATCGAACATCTGCTTGATAGCGGTGAAATCAGCATCTTCTCGGCAAAGCGCAACCCCTAGACGCTGGTCCTCACGCACTCCTGTTTCAGCGTTCTCATCCTGCTTGAAGATTGACCCGAACCCGAAGATCTCCTGAGGATACTCATTGTGCTTGTTTGCCGCAAGTGTCTCGCACAGCGTTGGGCTCATCCATGCCCGAAGTGCGTTATGCTCAACAGACATCGCATTCTTCAGTGTCACCAACGAAAGTTCAGCGTTCATCCGGGTACACTGCGCATCATGGTTGGTCAGGTGATGGGTATTGATCTCAATCAGGCCAAGGCCTGCAAGGAGCTGAGCTGTCTTTGCCTTATAGCGCTCGAAGGGATCCTCTTGCCCCACCGTCCCCCGCTCTGGGATGACCACATCAAAGTTCTCGTACCCATAGGCGATTGCGATATCTTCTGCAAAATCCACCATGTGCATGATGTCTGTGCGGTAGGATGGTACCAGCACCTTACCGTCCTTGAAGCCATACCCCATGCGCGAAAGCAGTTTGGTTGCCTCAGCTTCAGTAAGTGATAATCCCAACCGCTTATTGATATAGGCGACATCAAAATCATGCTTTTTAGGCGCAAGCTCCGGTGTCACGTGTTTCCCATCAGGATATTCCAGATTCAGCGAATGGAGCTCGCCCCCCATGTCCGCAAAGGCTGTCACGATGATGTTCAGGCATCGGGAAAGGATCTGGTAATCGAATCCTGAGCACTCGATGAACACGTCAGTCGTGTTCGCATTCACTTTTCCCGTCGTGTGACTGTTGACGATCGGCGGCATGGAAAGGATCTGATCGGTCGCGTCGATGAACAATGGATACATGGCCTTTCCTTCAAGCAAGTGGCCATACTCCTTTCCAGTGGGATGCTCGCTTAGTATCTTTGACGCAGACATTTTTTCTGCGGATTCAAGAGGCCTGAACATGATGTCCTGCGGTTTTTTGGCACAGAAGGTTATGGGAAACGTGATCGCTTCCATGGGGTAGATGCCGATGGCTCCCTTCTTTCGTTTTCGAAGGTGGGTGACATGTAGCTTTTCCTGGATTTGCACGATCTCTCGTATCTTCTCGTCATCCAGCTTCAGGTTCCTCACCACCGCGCACACGGTATAGGGTCTCACCTGTGAGACTGACGGGTCGATGATGACCGTATCGCTGGGCGCAACGGCGCTGTATTCACGCAGGCCAGTCTTCTCTCCGATGAAGCTTGCGAACGCCCGGGCAAAGCCCTGCTCAGAAAGCATGTCCGGTCGGTTGGGAAATACCTCGACCACTATCTTATCTCCCTCGATTTCCTCAAGGTCGGTTCCAAGCATGCTGATTCGGTCCTTGAGTTCTTCCAGCGGCAGTGTCTTTCCTACAAGCTTTTCGAATTCCGTTTTGTTTAGTGTGACTGTTGGCATTTTCTATAGACCGCTCATTCCCATTGAGGTTATGAAGAATATCCCGAATACCACTACAATCAGTGCGATGAATAGGGCAATCACAAGTGGTATTACTATGACTGCGACTGCAGCTTTTCCCATGCTGATCTCATGCAGCACCATGGCACCCTTCACTTCCAGTATGAGCTGAAAGATGGTTGCTGCAAGCGCGATCAATCCAAAGATGATCGGACCAAGGAATGGGATGATGATAAGAAGAGTGAATATGGCAAGCAACGCCATGGGTGCAGAGCTATACGTGATCAGCTTAAATGTCTGCAGGTAATCTCCCTTGCCGCCCACCAGCATGAGGAACAAGTGCAGAATACCTGCGCCAACAAATACCATACCAAGCCCAATAGCAAAGCCTAGGATGGCTCCAAAGATACCTGCCACGATAACGATAAGGGTCTCAGGCACTGAGGAGGTTAATGTTGCAATCATCACTTGTGAGATGGTAGTTGCAAGCAGGTCTGCTGCGTAATAGATCCCCATGACCACAAGAAAGAACAGGAATGGATTTCCGAATCCTTGCTCTCCCTTTACAGCCGCAAAAAAGCTGGTTGGTTCAGTAAGCACCCGCTTGAACTTGGTTATCAGATCCATGTTTTCATCTCCCGGAGTTGCTTGAGATCATTCTTATACAGGTCGCGCATATCCGTGATCCCATAATAATCAAGGATCACTCTGTCAAAGCCAGGCCCCCAGGCAAGCACTGGGATGTCCTCACCAAGCAAGGGCACAACAACCTCGGGCCGAAACATGCCTGCCCCTCCCAATTCAAGCCACTTCTTATGCACTGGATGCCACACATCAATCTCCACAGACGGTTCTGTATATGAGAAGAATGCCGGTCTGAACCGGGCGTCAGGAAACCCCATCTTCTTGAAGAACTGCTTGAGATACCCGAGCAGGTTACGAAAGTTCGCATCCGGATCGATGACAATCCCATCCGTCTGGTTGAACTCGAACAGGTGGGACCAGTCAACTGTCTCATTCCGGAAGTTGCGTCCCAGCATGAAATACTTGCCAGGCTTCACCTCTTTGAGTGCCGCAAGGGTCTGGGCACTGAGCACCGTGGTATGGGTTCGAAGGACGTTTTGTTTTGCATCCTCAGGGTCCCAGTCATACTGCCAGCCAGTGCTGCCTGCAATCCCCTTTTCATGCGCCTGCCTTACCCGCTCAAGTACCTCCCCCTCAGGGAGTTTACCCTTGGCAGGCTTCTCCAAAAAAAAGGTATCCTGCATCTCCCGCACTGGGTGGTCCTGTGCCGTAAACAGGGCATCAAACACCCAGAAACTGGTCTGCACATAGGGGCCGGTTATTTCCTTGAACCCCAGATCAAGCCAGATACGTTTTGCATACTCGATGGAATCGTTCATGAAATGGCGTTTCCCACCGTTTATCTGGGGCACATTGATGGTGACATCATACCGGCGGAAGGTCTTATCCGTCCAACTGCCGTCCTTGAGCATCTCTGGAGTGAGTCGTTCCACGAAATCCTCTGCCTTCAGATCGTAATCCATGAGTGCTTTTCCGATCTCAGTAGGGTGTGCTACCTTATCTTTGATCTCTTTGACCTTGACAATCTTCTTTCGTTTTTTGAGCTTTTGCAGTGCACTCTTCTCATCCGAAGTAAGCTCCTGTGGTGAAACTGGTCCTTTTGAAAGCTTCTTGAGCAACAGTTCTTCAGGCGTCTCCCCCAGTTTTTTACCAATCTCGGTAAGCCCGAATCTCTTGTCCTTAAACGTGATGGCACTCAGTGATTTGAGGACACCCATGGCAACCCCTGCTTCCTGTTGGGAGATGCCAGTTATCTCACTGAGGCTTTGTGCCCCTCGTTTGATCTCTTCCAGAAGCACCCGTTCTGGCAATCCGTCAACAGCATATCGGGCACCATTCTCATCAAGCTCGATGAATTCAGTGGTTATTGTCTCGATGGTGAGGGCTTTTTTGTTCTCAAGCCATTGAAGCCCCCGCATGACCTCAACCTGCTGCAGGCCTGTTTCTCCCGAAAGCCCAGAAAGTGTGTGCACATTCTTCAGATGTTGTAGTACCTGTCGTTCATATGGGTGTAAAGAGGCAATCAGCTTATCGTAATCCATGGGAAATACTAACCCCTAAGAGTATAAAAAAGTTAGCTTTGCTTATCCAGGCTCTTTTTCTAAAACTTAGTTTGTACATTAACCAAAGGTGAGATTCAATAGCGAACTAAAAACGTGGTAACACATTTGCTTATCCAGACAGTAAAACATTTAAGAGCCGAAAAATTCCTGCATCTCATGATACCCGATCACAGGTCATCTGTTGCAGATGCAACGTATCAGAAATTCAGGGAAAGCTACCTGGAAAACGATCTAGGCGGGATGCTCAAAAACTACTATGAGCTCAAGGCTCTCGCCGATGAAAGGAATCCCCGCGCCCGCCACTATGCCGACAGTGACGAGATGGATGCTTTCATTGATGGCTATGTCAAACAAAACACTACCTCTCCACAGCGGACTGCCGGGTTTCTCGAGGAGCTCACTGATGCGCTCCAGGAACTGTACGGGACATCTCTGACCACTACCCAGCAGACCCGCTTTGTCATTGACGCCTATTATGCTGTTGAAGCCATCGGCGTCGCATCCGTGTACCAGCACCTGCGCCACAGCGGTGTGGATCAGGACCATCTCCTGGCCCGCATGTACCGTGAGGGAATAATCGATGATGCGCAGCTTGAATCAACAATCCATGAACTCAAGACCGAAGGCGTCGATACCTCGTATGACAAGATCATGGGGTACCCTGTCACCTGCATGGAGTTCATTAAGCTTGCCCGCAAGGAGGACTTGCCTGTCTCGATGCGGGAACCCTATGACAGCCACAAGGCAGCCTGCAAAAGTTGTGCCCTCTGGGAACAGGCTGCGCCTATCCTCAATGAGGTCCTCATGGACTGGTTCAGCCAGAACCACTAAACCTTTTTATACTACCTGCTCTATAGCAGAGCCATGAAAAAGAAAGAAGATTTCATCGGACTTTTTGTGCCCGCGGGTCTGTTTATTGGTATGGGTATCGGGCTTCTCATCGATAAGTTCATCGGTGCAACCCTTCTCGGTCTTGGCCTGGGTTTTCTTGCCCTTGCAGTGTCAAAAAAGAAAAAGTGAAACGGGCTAGCCGTTCATTTCTTTGCGAACTTTGGTTGTTTCATGCTCTTCCAGCCAAGCTCGAACAGTTCTTCAAGCGCTGACGCAAAGAATGGTGTGTTGATCCAGATACCCAGGTCATAGGTGGGATGCACTGATTCATCATCAAGCACCATGAAGACGAGCTCTTTACTGTCGACCACACAGAACCGTGACTTGATATGGGAGTCACGCACCTCTGCGTATTGCGATATCTCATCCACTGCATCCTTACAATCCTTGGTCAAGGGTGCCGCAATCCGAATCTTCACACCTCGCTTATGGATTGCCTGGAAAGTGGGCTTAAGTCCATCGACCTTTCGGAGGAACCCTTGGGTTGTGGTGACCAGAGTAACGGTCTGCTCAGCGTTCCTGATAGTCAGTTCAAGGTGGTTATACAGGTTGTGCCTGCCCCGAAGACTCCCTGAAAGCTCAGATGGCTCAACTAGTTCAACACCTTGGTTATGAAGTGTATTCAACTCTTCAAGGATTTCAGTCTCTTTAAGGTTTTCTAGACGCTTGATTCGATTATCAGAATCTTCTTTCATGTGCTTCTTCACACGCTCGATGACTTCATTTGGTGGCACCGCGATGTATTTGATTGGCTTTCCGATCTTCATCACGACAAAGCCTTTCTTTTCAAGAGATTCCAAGACATCATAGCTTCGTGAACGGGGGACATTTGCTATATCTGATAGTTCACCAGCTGTAGAAACACCTCGTGATAATAGCGCAGTCCATACCTTGACCTCATAAAGGTTCAAAGCAAAATATCGCCGTAGCTTGTTCAAAAACTCTTCTTTCACAATCAACTTATATCCTCCCCCTCTTTTTTATTTTTAAACAACCCCGTATATACTACTATTAATATGTTACGGTTTTTTACCGCTTATGAGTTAAACCGTTTATAATTCTTCCTGGTTCATTCATCAGTGCGGACAATATAGTATACTCCATCGATAGTAACATGTTTCATCTATTTAAGTTTTTGTTTTCATCAGTCTAAAGCTTTATAAAACACGGTCATATCTTGCACACCATGATAGAGATAATTGGCACGTCTCACATCGCACAGCAGAGTATCGATGAGATCAGCGCTCTTATAAAGGAAAAACAACCTGATATAGTGGCAGTGGAGTTGGACAAGAAACGTCTTTATGCCCTGCAAAACGAGATTGAGACAAAGGTCAGCCTCAGTGACATCTCGCGTATCGGTTTCCAAGGGTTTCTCTTCACCCTGCTTGGTTCCTGGGCCCAAAAGAAATTGGGGAATATCGTAGGTATCAAGCCCGGCTCAGACATGCTTGCCGCAGTCAAGCAGGCCCAGAAGAACGGCGCAAAGATAGCTCTTATTGATCAGGACATCGAACGCACCCTCAAGAATTTCTCAAAACAGCTTACCTGGAAGGATAAGTGGAATCTTGCAAAAGACACCTTTTCCGGTGCGTACAAAAAGGATCTCAGACAGATGGACCTCTCCAAAGTGCCGCCTGAGGAATTGGTCGAGAAACTCTTGAGACAGGTCAAGGACCGCTACCCGTCGATCCACCAAGTGCTCATCGATGATCGCAACCATCACATGGTCGCCCGTCTTAGGCGTATCCAGAACCAGCACCCTGATGCCCATATCCTTGTGGTGGTTGGCGCCGGTCACAAGGAAGGTATGAAGGCGCTCCTGCAAAACTCTGAGCCGAAAAGCCTCACCTTCACCTACTCTGTCTGAGTTCGTTCAGGATAATGATCCCCTTCTCAAGCGTCGTCGAATCCGTCGCAAAGGAAATCCGCACATGGCTATTTCTCGAAGAAAACGCGCTTCCCGGCACCAGCAGGAGATTCCTCTCCAGCGCGGCATCCGCAAAACTCGCATCATCAAACCCCGCTGGTACCGGTAGGAAGGCATAGAACGCGCCCTCAGGCATCACAAAGTCATAGGAAAGCCCTGCAAGCAACGCACGATTTGCGGCGTACAGGCTTCCTGCTGAAGCGTCAACCTGGGCGAGAGCCTTTTGCGCAGCAGAGTTTGCGCACACATAGGTGAATTGCTGCAGCTTGCACATCTCCTCGATTATCCCGGGCGGCCCTAGTGCATAACCGACCCGCCACCCGGTAACTGCATGTGATTTGGAGAAGCTGCCGATTGTGATGGTGTTCTCATACTGGGCCCCGATGGCATAGTGTTCGCCTGCGTAAATATAATCCTCGTAGACCTCGTCAGAAACAACGAACAGGTCATGCTCTCGGGCGATCCGCGCAACTATCGCAATCTCTGAAGCGTCATATACCCTCCCCGTCGGGTTATGAGGGGTATTTATGATTATTGCCTTGGTCTGCGCCGTCACAAGCGAACGCAGTGCCTTCTCGCGGATACGAAAATCAGGATAAGTGTCAAGCAATCTGACCCGTGCACCGCACAGCGGCGGGATGGCGGTGTATGCCACAAAATAGGGGTCAGGCACAATCACTTCATCACCAGGATTGAGCATGCAGCGCAACGCAAGATCCAGAGCCCCTGCCGCACCGGCTGTAATAATTGCCTCATGCCCATGGATGCCCTTCTCAGTCCCCAGGGACTTAACCCTCTCAATCAATGCAGGCATGCCCTTGGTTGGCGTGTAAGCATTGGACCCTGTGTTCACTGCTTCGCACACTGCAGTCTTCAGGGCATCTGGCGAATCCACATGGGGTATCCCGATAGAGAGATTGATAGGGTTTGCAAGTGTTGCCGCCTTGTCAAATACCTTCCTGATCGGTGACATGTCAATTGATTCCAGGGTTCTATTGAGTTCTTTCATGTTACATTTCCGTAGCTTCCTAAAAATTTCACGTCCACGCCTCTTAGGCCCTGAAGGTCAGGGACCCCCTCCATCTCCATATAGAAGATGTAGTTCCCCAGGCCGCGCTTGGACGGCCTGCTCTCGATCTTTGTGAGGTTCACTGAGCTCAGTGATCCAAGAATCTCATACAAAAGCCCTGGCCGATCATCTCGTGGATCGATTATCAGGCTTGACTTGGTGGTGGTCTCAAACACTGGAAGATCTTTCCTGGAGCACACGATAAATCTGGTAGTGTTATTCGAAGCGTTCTGGATATCACGTTTGAGCAATGGCACCTCATAGATCTCAGATGCGATCTCTGGTATGATGGCACAGGTGCGTGTTTCGCAAGCAAGCTGTGCTGAGCGCGCATTGCTTGAGGTATCGATGATTTCTGCTGCAAGGTTTGCAAGGAAGTTTTCGCACTGGGCTGAACTCTGCGGATGGGCATAGATGGTTTGTATCGAATTGAGAGGTTCAAACCCGCAGAGCGTGTGATGGATCGCGACATCAATCTCTGCCACCACCTGGAGGTCGCTGATCCGAAACAGGTTATCGATTGTTTGCCCTACAGAACCCGCATCCGAATTCTCGATTGGGACAACAATGACCGTGTCATGGGAAAGCTGATCAAACACCTTTGGTATGGTACCTTCAAACCGGATCGGAAGTGCAAGAACTTTTGCGATCCGTCGCGCCGCGACATGCGCGAATGTCCCTTCTGGTCCCAGTGTCATGATCTCTTTCATTTTCGAAGCAACTCCTCGCTTTCAGCAAGCGCCCGTTCCTTGAAATCCTTGAAGAAAGCAGCGGTCTCATTGAACTTTGCAACAAACGACTCCAGGTCCTTATCCTGTATCATGCCAAAGAGCGTCTTGATGGTATCCTGGTGACGCCTGAGAATCTCAACACCCTTCGGATTCTGCATCTGGATGTTTCCATACAATGATGCATCCTGCGCAAAGATTCTCCCGATCATACCAAGTTCCATCCGATAGATTGGGCTTGTGAATTCAAGAGTCTCATCGATATCCAACCCCAGGGAGGCCAGTGTATGTCCCATGGCAATGGTATTGAAATGGACAAGTACCTGGATGATTGCCATCATCTCATCATGCTTTTCAGGGGTTGTGATCTTGCAGCGTAGCCCCTTTTCCTCAAGATAGTCCGTGACCCACTCTGTCCAGGGTGTCTCTTCTGCTGGTGTCACAACCACGGTCTGCCCCCTTACCTCAGCCAGCGGCCCAAACATTGGGTGTAATCCAATCACAGTGGCCTTGCTTTCCTGCATAGCTTTCATCGGGTCGGTTTTCATTGAAGTGATATCCATGAGCACCTGATCTTCGCGCAGCAATGGGGCAATCTCTTCAACGACCTGTATGGTCTGTTCGATAGGGACAGAGACAATGACAACATCTGCTGTATGGGCGATATCTGCATTACTAAGAGGTGTACCCTTATCAGAGATCAGCACCTCAAAATCCTCTGATAGGAAATTGTGCATCAATCTGCCCATCCCACCATTACCGCCGATGATGCCAATCTTCATTGCTTACCCCGCATCTCTTCGATGATGATGGAGTAGAGCCGCTTTACGAATCCAGGGTCAAGCCCGAGCTCAGATCCCCTGGCCGCATGTTTTTCAAGCAATACCCTCTCGCGTTCGGGTTGATAGATAGCCATCCCTTCAGTGCGTTTACACTCCGCAATAGGATGAGCAAGCGCCAGCCTCCGGGAAACCAATCTGAGGATTTCAGCATCGATGGATTCTATTTCCGTCCGCATATCGTCAAGCCCCATAGATAAAGAAAGCTTATCCCAGCATGTGCTTTGCAAGCACCTGTTGTACTTTATAGATGCTCAACTTCTTGTTGAATTTCTTTTGGATAGGTACAGCCTGTCCGGTTAGAAAAATTTTCAGCTCTGCATCCAGGTCAAGAAAACCTGCTGTCTCGATGGAGAAGTGGCTTATCTTTGAATAGGGTATCGAATGATACTGGACTTTTTTGCCAGTGACTCCTTGCTTGTCCACAAGTATGAACCGTTTATTGGTGAATACAAACAGGTCCCGTATGAGGATATATGCGTTTTGTATTTTCTCCTTATCGATAAGGATCTCTTTCATCTCATCCTCGACCTCAGAAGGTTTAAGCTCTGAAGCGTTGCCCATGATTCCATCTAATAATCCCATTTGATTCGTTTGTAACCAAGCCAATAAAAACTTTTCCAAAATCAGGAATTTCAATGATTCGCATCAAGGCTCTTGAGGCCTCCAAGACGACATCCCATATCACCCTACATAAGAGGCCCATCGCGATGACCCATGTCTGGGAAGAGCTCCGATATCAGGCTTTCTCTGTCTGGGTGTCTTTGATGGTTCCCATGAAAAGCATGGCGAAAGCCGCTGCCGTGATCGTGAAAGCAAGCGCAATGGTTGCCGGTTTAAAGACAACAAATAAAGCAAGTACCCCGATGCATAACATCCGTCCAAGATTCAGGAACAATTCCCGGAAATACACCATATGGCAGATGCCGCTCTGCTGCGAGTTACAATAAAAGATTGAATGAAAGGGCAATTGCACCATGGTCCATGAGAGCCCACCGATCCCTTGCATGATCATGATCGGTGTGAAACTGGTGACCAATGTCCTGCCAAACAAACTGAAAGCGTTTCCCACCACACCAAACCAGAGGATTCTATGCTTATTGTGGTCATTGGTCCGTCGTCCGAGGTAAAACATGAATGCAGCCAAAAGCCCGCTTGAGACCGTGTACAACGAACCAATTGATATCAGGGGAAGGGCAAGCATGAACATGAGTAGTGGCCAGAAATATTTGGCCGCAGAATCCCGAAAGCCTTCTGCAAAGAACGGGATTGCCTGACGATCTATGACAAGGTTGCGTAAGGAAAAATCGAACGGTTCATACACCTCCTTTGAGAAGAACAAGGGGACAACTGACAGGATCAATGTGAGCATGACGAAAATGAACAATACCTGAAAGGAGAAGAAGGTTGCGATAAGTGCCCCAAACAGAGGCCCGATCACCGAGAACACGGTGGAAAAGGCCCGAAGGACACCGAACTGCTTGATGACGGTCCGTGAATATTTGGCGAACTCCACGTGAAATCCGGTCCAATAGAAGGTGATCGCACAGGACCTCACAAGCGCAAGGAGTATCATGAGTGAGGCAGCTGGAATAGTGAATCTATCGATGTTGTAGAGCAGGAAAAAGAAGGTCACCATCAAGGGGACACTGATGAGGATGGTATTCCTGACACCATGCACAGAAGCGTATCGCAGTCCTGCATAGGACATTCCGATACTGAAAATGCGTTCAGTCCCAGATACAGGAGCACGAGCAATAAGGAGAACCCTCTATTTAGCAAGAAGATCGGCACAAAGATACCCACACTTGAGATTGCAAAGGTGTGCAGGGAATTCATGATATAGATCTCATTGATCTCCTTCTTCAATAAATACGTCAGATGGAAATGATGCATAGACTCATCCCAAAACCTCTGGTTTATTAAAGTAGCGACAAAAATTATTTAAAGCGCATTCCCCAAGAAAGGTCCATGAACAATTTTCTCGAGAACCTCAAGAGGTATGGGATATTCAACCCTGCTGAGGTACGGGCTGTTCTCCTGACCATCCTCTTTCTCGTGATCATTGTAGCCCTCAACGATGGCCGTCCCGAGTTCCAGTTGAGTGCCTGGCTCTCCAACCTCTTCTTGATGACGGTGGTGGTCACCATCTCTGTCCTTGTAAAACAGCTCGGCTATCGGCTGGTGGGGATCCACTACGGGTTTCGGGTTGAATACAAGCTCTGGTGGTACGGAATCATCATCAGTCTCATTGTAACATTCCTCAGCGGTGGCACGGTATGGATACTCATCCCTGGTGGAATCATCATCCATCACATGATGATCCAGCGGCTGGGAAGCTTCCGGTATGGCACCAACATACGCACCCTTGCCCTCATCTCTGCAGCAGGGCCTTTGGCAAACGTCCTTTTTGCAACTGCCATAAAATCCCTGGGACTCATGGGCTTGCTTCCAGACGTATTTGTATCCAAGCTATTCCTCTTCAATCTCGCTTATGCCGCATACAGCATGCTTCCTATCCCGCCACTGGACGGCAGTAAGGTGATGTATGACTCCCGCCTCATCTATGTCTTTGTCACAAGTTTTATAATTCTCTATGCAGCCCTTGCCTATTATGAGGTCTATTCCTATCTCATAGCCCTCGTTGGGGCCATTGCAGTATGGCTCCTCTATTACATATATTATGAATCAAAATGAAAACCATCCAGATTGCGGATTCCGTGTACAAGTTCAAGGGTAAATCCAACGTCTACCTGCTCCTGGAAGAGGCCCCCATTCTTATTGATGCAGGTGTTCTCGAGGAAAAGCAAGAAATCCTCAGCCATATCAATGAGATCATTGAACCAAAGAAGATCAAGACCATTCTTTTGACCCATCTCCACTATGATCATCTTGGTGCTCTGGACGCATTTCCTGAAGCTATGGTCCATGCAAGCCGGGTCGCCATCAGCGATCTCTACCGTGACCCCCAGGGGGCAGTCCTCGGTAAAGAGGAGATTGATCTCCTCAAGGGGCGCGATCTCTACGCCGCCGAGAACATGGGCTCCCTCAAGGTCATCCCCTCGCCTGGTCACACCCGTGGGAGCGTCTGCTATTATCATGAGGATAAGAACATCCTGTTCTCAGGTGACACCCTCTTTGGTAAAGGGATCATCGGCAGAGTCGACCTACCCACATCAAACGAGCATGCGATCCAAGGAACGATCAAAGTGCTCAACCGCTACTCCGACGCCATTCTCTGCCCGGGTCATGATTATTGAAGATGGAATACGACAGACGACAGTATGAGACCATAATCAAAGAGTTTACTGCGTCTTTTTGGAAGCATGGCACGTTTTGGGGAACAGCTGATGATCTGGCACAATTTCAGCATAAGGCCCAGGATATATTTGATCAGCTCTGGCAGATGGGGTTTCAAAACAAGTATGAGGAGCTGCTATTGCAGTTCATCGAGGAGATCATCAAGTATTCCGGGGGCAATAACGTTGAGAACCGCAAGTTTATTGAAGCAAGGATCAAGGGCATAGAAGGAGTTCTTGACAGGGCAATCCGGGAAAGACGATTGCATCCGAATGAGATATATGTGGCTAAATATTTCAAGGCAAAGCAGCATATCTCTGTTGAGCAACTGAAGAGTATCATCGAGAATGCCTACAAGAATATAGGGGATCTAAAAAAAATCAGTAATGTGGGCGCTATTGAAGAACATGTTCCTGAGTGGGGCAGGATATGCTCTGATAAGACTGGCTGGCCTCATAAGATACATAGTTTTCGCATTGATGAGCACACCTTTGTTGCCATCGACCATCTGAAGCAGATACCAGAATTCATGTGGCTTGATCAAACATACCAAAAGATCATTTCCCTTGTCCTATTCTTCCATGACCTTGGCAAGAACGGTGGCTCTAGGCTGCACAGGCCTGCTACTGACCCGGATCATCCCAAGCGTTCCTTTTTCATCTGTAAGAAACGGATGCAACAGTTGGGATACAAAGATTATATAATCAATATTGTGGGTCGCCTGGTGTATTACCATGACTCCTTGGGTGATCTTGCATTTAAGGTTCCCATCACAAAGAAGGCAGCCGCGATCAACAGTCTTGTGAGAGACTTGAAAGAGAAACAAAACCTCCTCCTCCTCAAGATTATCACCAAAGCTGACATCTATGCTGTAAAAAAGAATGGCCGATTTCTTTTCTCAAAAGTTGGGTTTGCTGATCTATCAAAGGAACAAGCGATTGAGTTGGAATACACCCGTATCATCTCGCGATCCTTTCCATCGAATTCACTGGAGGAGAAGCGATCTGCGGTACACATGATTTTCCAGGAAAAGCTTCCCTATGGGCATCAGAAATTTATGCTGTATTGCATTAATCATTGGGAGGAAATCTTCAGGTTAATCGGATTTTCTAAGGATCGGGTCAGGATGGTTGAACTGTTGATGCAGTTTGAGCCATTTCTCTTGCAACGCGGCATTGAAGAATTGTTGGACATAAAAGAGATTAGCGGATCCCAATTCATTTATGTCCTTGAGAGTCTGCAGAGTATCCAGCCATTGCTTGTCAGGCATGGCACACGGCAAATAATTGATATCATAAGACCGCATGGCAAAGAGTTCCTGCGCAATTTTGCCTTTTTTGTGGGAGAATGCATTCTTCCCAGGATCAATCTCTTCATGGATGATGTCGAATCATATCAATACCTATTTGAGATATACATAATCGCCGCATCAGAAGTTGACGCAAAGATAGTGAACAGGATAACAAACAGCTGTTTTGATTATTTCTTCACTGGTCAGTCACGGACTCATCCATCAAAAGAGGAGATCCAAAGTTTCATCGGCCATGAGCGAATCCAAAGCAAGCAGGACAAGGTAGACATTTCTTCTCTCCAGTCTTCGCAAGAAAGCAGGTGCAAGACCCTGTCCTGCGGCCTTACCAGAAACGAGATACAAGCAGTAATAAAGGGGACGATTCCGTTATGCTATTACCACATAACGTCCATTGATTCATTGAAGCTGATTCTTGAGTATGGCGCCATTGCACCCTTACTGTTGAAGGCATTCCACAAAAAGCTCTCCAGCTTAAATCCCGATGATCCACTCTATGAGCGTAAGAGGTATGAGATACAAGACTACTTTGAGCACATGAAAGAAGCTGACCTGCAAAAGATTCAATCCGTTGATACGTTCAAAGGTGTCCGTTCCAAGTTCTTCAAGAAGGAGATGAAATGGCTCACATTTCTGGCTGCTCCACCTCCCTTCAATGCCAAGGAAGATTTTTATAAGATCATCTCCAATTATTCCACGCAGGATAGTGTGATACTAGAGCTCAGTCCCCAGTTATACAAGCATATCTTGTGGAATAGGATAATGATGGGCGGGGTCTTTGCCTCTGAAGAACAGCTTGTACACCACAATAAATTGACCCGTGACCTGGTGATTGATAAGAATATTCCCACATCGTTCATATGCAAACTGTATGTGTTTAAAGGCAGGGAAGCACAGGTACAGGAATTGCTTCACAGACATCAACTACCGCTTTCTGTTCATCTCATAAGTGACTATGCCCTGGTATATCGTGCAGAGATGGATGAACTAAAATATCTTGCCAAACAGTTGAAGATAGCGGCGTAGGTCACACCAAGCGAAGATGTCTATAGGGTGTCTTGAGAGGTACTTGGTCTGAGGCGGTGTAAATTGTCACATCTACTGATGTCCCAGAGAATCTCTCCCGGATGCAATTGATGACATCCGCTTGAGATAAGCCTCCGTTATGGGCTCCCAGGGGAGTAATCCCTAATGTGTGTATATCGTGGTTCTCAAGATCTTCAACAAGTTTTTCCAAGCAAGATTGGACATGCACAAGTTTTGCCTTTTTTCCTGGATTATTCTGGATCGCTAGATTATAGAGGATTGGCTTATCAGGTTCCCTGTATGAATAGAGTGTTCCAGGCGTGAATAGGCCAAGTTCACAGCGTTTTAGATATTCCCTATACATAGTATCATCGTAGAACCGACGAATACCAAGGGCAGCCCCTTTTCCCATGATACCTTTACAGTTGCATCCATGGGCAATGGCCTCTGCAGTTGAATCGACCACATAATCTCTGTTGTTAATCCGCATTTCGGGGAAACATACGACTCAATTTATAAAAGTTTCGTGTCTAAATGGTAGCGACATAGGCCCAAAGGACATGGACGCGTAACCTATTTAAAATAAGACATAACCTTGCATCACATGATCAGTTTCACTCCTCGCCTGTACCAGGAGACCATCTTTTCCACCTGCGCCCTGAAAAACGCCCTGGTGGTGCTTCCCACAGGTCTTGGAAAGACAAATATCTTTCTCATGGTTGCTGCCCAGCGCCTCAAGCAATACCCTGGTTCCAAGGTGCTCTTTATCGGCCCCACACGGCCCCTCATCCATCAGTACTACGATGTCTTTCGGGAAAATTTTGACATCCCTGAAGAGAAGTTGGCGATCTTCACCGGCAACATCAGCCCGAAAAAGCGCTCGGAGCTATGGAAGGATGCCAATGTCATCTTCAGTACTCCTCAGGGTCTTGAAAATGATATAATCTCGGGAAAGATCGATCTTTCCCATGTTTCTCTCCTGGGGGTAGACGAGGCCCACCGGGCGGTCGGCGACTATTCCTATGTCTGGATCTCCAAGATGTACATGCGCACTGGCAAATACCCTCGCATCCTGGCACTCACTGCCTCACCAGGCGGTGATCAGGAAAAGATCCGTGAGGTCTGCGAGAATCTTCACATTGAAGATATTGAGATCAGGACATATGACGACGAAGATGTAAAACCTTATGTGAAAGAGATAGAGATCAATTATCGGGAAGTTGACCTTCCGAAGCGATTTCTTGACTGTAAGCGGTACCTTGAGGCCGCGCTGACAGAAAAGCTGTCCCAGATCAAAGAGAATGGCTTCATCCAGAATACCCAAGGCATCTCAAAACGTGAGCTCCTGGGGGTCCAGGGTCAGCTGGTGGGAGAGATGAATCAGGGTAACAAGGACTTTGGTGTCCTGAAATCCCTTTCCCTGGTTGCAGAGGCGATGAAGATCTACCATGCAATCGAGCTTCTCGAGTCTCAGGGTGTCAGGTCCCTTTACACCTACCTGTCAAAGCTCGTGAAAGAGGCTCGCTCATCAAAGGTCAAGGCTGTCCAGAACCTGGTCAGGGACGCAAACTTCAAGTCTGCCTACCTTCTGGTGGAAAGCCTGATTGAGGATGGCATCGAGCACCCCAAGTTTGCTGAACTAAAAGACCTGACACAATCACTGCTTCAAAAGAATCCCCAGGCAAAGCTCATCGTCTTCACCCAGTACAGGGATACCGCAACTGCGGTATCAAACGCCCTTACTGAGGTGCCAGGCATCATCCCCCAGGTCTTTGTCGGACAGCAGAAGAAAGGCGGGACTGGCCTTTCCCAGAAGCAACAGATCGCAATGCTTGACGACTTCCGTGAGGGTAAATTCAATACAATCATCATGACTTCCGTCGGTGAAGAAGGTCTTGACATCCCCAAGGTGGATGAAGTAGTTTTTTTTGAACCCGTCCCATCTGTCATCCGCCATGTTCAGCGGCGGGGAAGAACCGGCCGCCAGGATAAGGGTGCAGTCTATGTACTCATAGCAAAAAAGACCCGGGACGAGGCCTACCGCTGGTCAGCAAAGCACAAAGAAAGGCGCATGTATTCTGCCCTAAAGGAACTCAAGAAAAACATGAATTTCAAACCCCGGGAGACCCTTTCCGAATATGTTAAGGAAACAGTAAGGATTGTTGCTGACTATCGCGAAAAGGGATCTCCTGTCATCAAGAACCTTGTTGATAGCGGCACAATCATGCAACTGGAGAAACTTGAGGTCGCAGACTACATCATTTCCAACCGGGTCGGCATCGAGTACAAGACCATCCCTGATTTTGTTGACTCTATTGTTGATGGCAGGCTTCTCTCCCAGATCAAGGATCTGCGAAACAGCTTTGCCCGTCCCTTGGTGATTGTTGAGGGCAACCAAGACCTGTATTCTCTGCGAAACGTGCATCCGAATGCGATCAAAGGGATGCTTGCGACAATCACCGTGAGCTTTGGCATTCCGATCCTGTACACAAAGACCAGCCGGGAGACTGCTGATCTCCTCTTTCTCATCGCCAAGCGTGAACAGCAGGAATCAGGTGACTTTACTCCAACGGCTGAGAGAAAGCCGGTGACGCACAAAGAATTGCAGGAGCATGTGGTCTCATCACTTCCAGGAGTTGGCGGGTTGCTAGCAAAAGACCTGCTCACCCATTTTGGAACCATCAAGAATCTTGCCACTGCCTCAGAAGAAGAACTGAAAAAGGTGAACAAGGTCGGACCCGTAATCGCCCAAAAACTCACCGATCTGTTCAATGAGCCTTACGAAGGCGCCTGATCCGCTCCTCGATGGGGGGATGGGTGCTGAACAGGTTCAAAAGGCTCTTCGCCCGGAACGGGTTCACGATGAACAGGCTCGCCCCGCTTTCTGAACCGAAATCCATGGGCGTCCGCTTGCTTTGCGTGTGCAATTTCTCCAGTGCCCTGGCAAGGCCCTCTCCTGAGTGTAGGATATGCTTTGCGCTGGCATCAGCCTGGTACTCCCTGCTCCTGGAGATGCCCATCTGTATCAGGAATGCGATGATCGGTGATAACAGGGCAAGGACAATGAACTCCAGCGGGTTATCGTCATCCCGAAAGCCTCCGAAGATCGCAGCCCACCGCGCCATCATGGCAACATATGAGATGACTGCTGCAATCGTTGCCGCAATGGATGAGATCAGGATATCCCGATTTCGTACATGAGACATCTCGTGAGCTATCACTCCCTTTAGCTCTTCCTCTTCCAGGAGCTCCATGATGCCCTTGGTGAAGGCCACTGCCGCATGCTTTGGATTCCGGCCTGTCGCGAAAGCGTTCGGGTTTTGACTGGGTATGACATAGACCCGGGGCATAGGCAGGTTTGCCCGGTGTGCCACATCCCGCACCATCCTGTAGAGCCGCGGGTAGGACCCCTCATCAACCTTCTTGGCCCGGTATATCTTAAGGACAATCTTGTCTGAGAACCAGTAACTCCCGAAATTCATCACAACCGCCAGAATGAGGGCAATCGTCAATCCTGAAACCCCTCCTACCAATTGTCCCACCATGAGGAGCAATCCGCTCAACAGTCCAAGTAATAGTACTGTTCGTATCTGATTCATGTCCGACAAGGTTTTCTTTGCCTTTTTTAAGCTTTGTGAAGGAAATCCCCTGTCAGGAACAATCCCTTGTCGATCACTGCCTCGGTCCCGATGGGGAGAAAAGTACTCGGACACTTGTGGCCAAACTCATGCATCTTGAGGATGGGAAATGTGTATCCCGCAGACATCTCAAGAAGGATATCCTCGAACCGGACCCGCTTTCCATCACGATCATACTGGGCTTCCGAGTCCATTCCATAGATATGGCCTACCACTATTCCTGCAACCTCATCGAAGGCCATCTGCTTCAGCTGGGTCAGCAAGAACAGGGTTTCCCTGGTTTTTGAACTGTAGGTCTCAAGTATGAGGATCTTATCCCTAAAGGAAGGCATATACTCAGTGCCTGCAAGCTTGAGCAAACAGCGCAGGTTCCCCCCGATAATCGTTCCCTTTGCCCTTCCGGCACGTACTTCACGCCATTCACTGATCCTGCCGATGTTTCTATTCCCTTCAATGAATCGCTTCCTGAACTCTTCGTGGGAATAGGGAGAGTCGAAGTATTCATCCGGATTCCCCTTCTTCGCGTCAGTCCCGTGGAAGGTAACAAGCCCGGTCTTCTGGTAGATGGCATTCAACAGCGTTGTGTTATCAGAAAGCCCGATGAATATTTTTGGGTTCTTTTTGATCAGGTCAAAATCCAGGTGATCAAGGACTTGGTTGGCTGTGCTCCCTGTGCACACCAGAGTGCCTTGATGCCAGGATCCACAAAAAAGGCATTGATATCAGATGCCCGCTCCTCTGGTTCTCCTCCTGATATGCCGTATTTATCAACCGCTCTGGCATGCGGTCCCAGGGTAAATCCCATGCCGAATCCCTTGATCACACTTTCTGCGTTATCAAGCAGTTGCTTCTTTTCATCGGTCATACAATTGGATGGCGAGATGATCCCGATGGTATCTCCGTCTTTCAGTGAGTTCGCTAACATATAGATATGTGGGTACTGGCACTATTTAATCGTTTTGAAATACAAGCATTTATAAAGAGAGGCATATTGCCCTAAGCTATAATCAGGATTTCTGATTAGAGAAAATGAGAGGAAAAGCTGTTTCACGTTTTGGCCATGTTCTGAGCTCTGAGTAGCGGCTGCTTCTCGGAGGAAGAAAATGAATTGCAGAAATTGTAAGGGAACAAACATAAAGAGCAGGCGCAATTATTCTCATGGGAAGAAGTCAAAAACAACGACCATCTTGACATGTAAGAATTGCGGCTCATCAGATATAGAGTCGACCAAACGGCGAAGACGGTGAAATGGAGGAACAAAAATGAAAGGAAACGTAAAATTTTTCAACGACATGAAAGGTTTCGGCTTTATAGCTGGCGAAGACGGTAAAGAATACTTTGTGCATGTAACAGGCATCAAAGAAGGCGTAACACTACAGGATAATGACGCAGTTGAGTTCGAGATTGAGGAAGGCAACAGAGGCCCAAAAGCAGTTAATGTG
>JBNJGT010000006.1:7444-39977 GCA_051819765.1 Nanobdellota archaeon | reverse complement strand
ATCAGAGCCCCTGGTGATAGTGGCACTGCCCTGGAGTTCTTCCACAGCAGCAAAGGTGATCGGAAGCAACAGCAGGAATAGAGACAATAGGCTAATTCGAAACATAGTCTCTCACCGTCTTGTACAGCTCCAAAAGGACATCATGATAGAGGATATTTGCACGTGAATTGGGGAGCGCCCCAAGATTGTTTAGCCCTGAGAAATGGCCCTTCACATATGAATCCCCTTGACCGTCAAGATCGCGGTCCACAAGGCTAAGCTCTCACTTAGATAGAGACCAAATGCTTCCCTATCATCACTGGTAGACAGATAGAATGCATAAATCCTTTCTTTCTCTAGTCGTGCCTTGAAGAATGCAGTGTCCCTTGTGTTGTCCATGCCAGGGATAATTCAGAGTACTCCCTGTTGGTGATATTGAGACCAAACCCTCATTTATACTATTTATAGTTTACTGTAGACACCGTTCTCCGCAACAAAATCCATGAACTCCTTGTACGTTTCATCTGTTCCTACGAAAGGATTTGCCACAATGACCAGTTCCCGTATGGCTCGTGTCAGGGCAACATTCAGACGGCGAAAGTCTCTCAGGAAACCCATCTGCGAGGACCTTACAAGGGATATGATGATCAGATCCTTCTCTCTTCCCTGGAACCCGTCAATCGTATTGACTTCCACAGATACCAGGCTCCGAAGACGACGTACCTGTTCAGCATAGGGAGATATTATCCCAATGTTCCCAGGCTCCACGCCATAATCTATGTATTGTGTCACGAGGTTCTTCACTGCCGCAGCTTCAGTTGGGTTATGGTAAGAGGTGTGGTGGCGTTCCTCTGGCCCGCATGCTTCAAGGAATACGACATTTTTTGCGTAGGGGCTTGGGCAGCGCTTCTGGGAGTTTTTTGGGTCGCTTTTGAGCTTTCCCTCGTAGAAGGTGCGTGATGGGAATTCATTGATCAGAGGATGCATCCTGTACTGCGTATCCAACAGTACATAGCGGCATTTCCCCACCATCCGTTCAAAAAGGGATACTGAAAGCTCACGGGCATCAGGAGATATGATGGTCGGTGGCAACTGTTTGTGATCCCCGACCAGCACAACCTTACTAGCCTTTGAGATTGGTATCAGGCAGGATGGTTCAGTGCTCTGTGCCGCTTCATCGATGAGGACGAAATCAAAGGAGAAATCAAGGCTTCCCGCCAGTGTATTGGTCGTGCAGATGATGGTTGCCGCGTCTATCTTCTCCTGGGTCATCTGTCGTTTTTGCGCGTCAATGTTCTTCTGCAACACTTTTATCTCTTCCTGCAGTTCGATCCAGCGGGCCATTGATCCAAGGTCAGCTGCACTGATACCGAACTCAGGCTTTCCTTGCTCCGCAAGCTTTCTGATCTGGAAGTGGGATACCCCTTTGGCATTCTTCTTGTTGGGAACCCTCTCCTGTCGTTGCTGTGCCCGAAGCTCCTGCACACGCTGGAGCGATCGTTCCACATGCGAATACCGTGGGTCATGGCGCAGCATATTGCCCAACGTGTATTGCTGGATCTCAGGCAGGATTTTGGGTGACTCTCCGATGCGCAGCACCTCAGTGTGCTTGAGAAGCCCCATCATGATATTATCAACCGCAACATTCGAATCCGCGCACACCAGTATCCTGTATTTTTGTTTCAGGTGTTGTCGGATGATTTCGATGCTCGTCTTGGTTTTGCCAGTTCCCGGCGGTCCCTGGATCAGGTACATATCCTCCTCCTGCAAGGAATAGGTGACCGCAAGGCGCTGGGAGGGGTTCAATGATGGGTCAAAGAACCTCACTGAAGGCTTTTTTCCCAGGCGGGGCCGTTCCTTATGCAGTATGACATCTGCCAGACGTCGCTGATGCCAATGTTTCAGTGATTGTATCGCCTGCTTTTGGGCTTCGTAGGTTGCCTCATTCGCGTAAAGATCAATCCGCAGTTCCTTATAGAGCAGGTTGGATTGGCGGGGTATATAGATATCGATTGAGTGTGGACTGGCCGCAGTTACCGACCCTCGGATCCCTGCATTCAGGGGGTCCTCCCTGCTGAGGATGACGCTCGATCCGGGTAACAGTTCGTGGGTTGGCAGCGGACTCGAGTCCTGCCTGACAAACCGGAATACGGATTCACGCTCATGACTTCCTTTCTGTCGCATCATCCCGGTGAGGGTACGTCCCTTTTTCTCCCGTATCTTCGCAGGGAACCGTTCTATCTCATCAGCCTGGAAGCGTTCCTCTTCCTGTTGTTCCCGGGCGATAAGCCTTATGAATCGCTCCTCATACTCATGATTCTCCATCAGATAATCGCATGGGCATCTGTTTAAAAAGTTACCTGGTGATATCATCTATTGTCCCGAAACTGCTTCGCATCACGAAATTGCTTTACATTAGACCTTCCCTACCACCCCTTGTATTTCCCAATTATCTGCGATAGACTCATTCGACTGATTCTCTGATATTGACAGATTAACTTAAAAGAGTACCCTTCAAATATTGTTTTACTATCTATACACGTTTCTTGAAATTGAGTTTAAACATATGCCTCACCATAGGCTAGGAATGAGTGTAAACTAAAAACTTGATAGCAAAGATGGGTGATATCTACGGGTCATCGAACTTCGTTCGTGATGGACATTTCTTTTTGTAGGTCTATTTCTGATGGAGCCAACCTTTAGTTCCATTGCAACCCCGTAGACAATATTTGATTTTTAATTCCACTAGAAATTTTTTTGAAAATATTCTCATCACGAAGCGATTTGGGTGACCCATATCTACGCAATATTTTTAAATGACAAGAATAAAAAAGCATCATTAGGGGGTTTTTAAGATGAACAAGAAAGAAAAGAGCAAGTTATGCGGTATTCTGGCATACATTCTGGTAGGAATTATCTGGTACTTTGTTGATGAGAAGGTACAAAAGGATCAGTTCGCGAAGTTTCATGTGAAGCAAGCGCTTATGCTTTTGATCGTGGGCATCATCGCATCCTTTGCTGCATCGATCCTGGCCTTCATCCCTATACTTGGATGGCTTATCATATTTGTCGTGCAGGTTGCGCTGTTCGTAATTTGGCTCATGGGGCTCATTGGTGCAATCCAGGGAGAGAAGAAAAAACTGCCCATCATTGGAGAATACGCTGAAAAGCTCCTCTCCTTTTAGACGAGTAGTCATTCAGGGTGTCCTCAAAATACTCCCTGATTGACCCATAGTACTGTTTTATTTGTTCGTTTACGGTGGCTTCGGTCAGTGAGGTTGCCGATGAGTTTGACAAGTCCGAAGAACTCGTCTTCGTTTGATTCCACCCGTTCGACTATAGTGCGGTGTTCCTGCAGATTTGTCTCAAACAGTATCTCATCTTTAAGGTTATAATCCTTCAGAAGATGTTGCGGCCCATAGAACATTTGGTCGAAATCGAATAGAACCGTATGTTTGTCCCACAGTAGTCGGTTACGTTTTTGTTTCACATCCCCCACACCGAGAAAATCAGCATGGACAGCGCACTTCACAAGACTCTTCAGATAATCAGGTGAAATTAGATACAATGATTCATCTACCCTGCTTAGGGAGTTACCTGCAATCCCAAGGAAGCAATGCTCGTTGCATACATACGCAGTGGTTCTATGTTTACTTACGATTTGGTAGAGGAACTTTCCGATCATCCGGTTGGTGTCAGGCTGTTTCACATAGATTTCATTTGGTCCTTCCTTGAATCTGATACGGATTGGTCAGGTATTGATCATATAACTACGCTTGATATCACTGTGCTTTCCTTCTCCGAATATGTGCTTTATACAATTGCGACAGGCATCAAGTGCGGCAGCGTGATCTGCTTTGTTTTTGTTTCTGAAAGAATACTGTTCTGTCTTATCCAATCTGAGGTCATTGAAGCATTCCAGACCTCCTCAGGCAGTCTCCCCTTCACCGCATATTAACTGATGCCATCAACTCTGTCTAGAAAGGATCGCTTCACAGCCTTCGGTAGTTTGATGTATCCCCCCTATGAGATACTGTAAAGACACTATATAACTCGTTCTGGCATCACTCCTATTGAGGTGCAAAGTGTGTGTATCTCCAAAATATTTATATGGTCTCATTCATATTTGACATTCTATGCGTCTATCAGAGAATGAACGAAATGTGCTGAAACGTATCATGGATAACGGCAGAATAACTGATTCGGATATCGCAGAGCAGCTCTCCCTCTCCCAGCAGGCTGTATCCCAGATAAGGGCCAGGCTTGAAGAGACAGGAGTGATCCAGGGCTATCGGCCTATCCTTAATCTTGAGATGCTTGGTATCCGGATATTGTTGTTTGCAGGTGTAGAAATCCAAAAGGACCTGTGGGATGATCTCTCAGAGAGCGAGATAAATCAGAGGCTACGGGACATACCCCACCTCTTTGAACTCTACCGGATTCCTGGCGCAGACATATCCCACCTTGCGGTGTATGGGTTCAGCGACCTGAAAGAACAAGAAGAGTTCATGCGCAGGATAGAATCAGAACTTGCAAGCCATATCAGTATCAAGTGGTCATATTCAGCGACCGTTGATAACCTTCTTGAGGACCGCCAATTCTTGCCTCCCCAGGAAGGAAAGATTGGTGGTATTATCAGGGATATCTTAGGGCACAAGTAAAGAAACAAGATTGCTTGTAGGTTACTAGAAAATTTTTTTATAGCGATTATGATTGGTGCATACCACGGGGGTGATACTATCGCTATAGCTACGGTGAGCAATTTGGAAAAGAGCCTTCACCGGACAAATGCCTGGATCAAGGAGGTCAGTGAAGAGCTCGAACTGGATAAGGATAATGCGTATCTCGCACTGAAAGCATTCCTCAACATGATGCGGGATCGATTGACTGTTGAGGAGGCAACAGACTTTGGGGCACAGTTACCCTTGATACTCAGGGGTGCCTATTATGATAAATGGGATCCAAAGGATAAGCCCGAAAAGTTGGATCGGGTTGCTTTCATCAGCAGGATCCACTCGTTTTTCAACAATGACCCTGATATCGATCCTGAGAGACTGGCGGGTGGAATCGCCCGTGTTCTCCAGAAAAAGATCAGCGAAGGAGAACTCAAAGATATCAGGGCCAATATGCCTGAGGACATCGAAGGGCTCTTTACGAGGTGATAAGGATGAGAATAACAAGTCCTGCTTTTCAACACAATCAGTCAATTCCGACAAAGTATGCCTGTGATGGAGATGATGTGAATCCACCCTTGAATATTGTGGAGACTCCGCCTGAAACAAAGAGCGTAGTGCTTATAGTGGATGATCCTGACGCCCCTGTTGGGACATTCACCCATTGGGTGATCTGGAACATCGCGGCGGCAGGCGAGATTGCAAAAAACTCGGCACCAGGTGTTGAAGGGGTGAACGATTTTGGCAGGACTGGTTACGGAGGACCCTGTCCTCCCTCAGGGACACACAGATATTTTTTCCGTGCATTCGCCCTGGACACGAAATTGGACCTTGAACCCGGGTCAGAACGCGAGGATGTGGAACTGCAGATGGAGGGCCACATCATTGCCAACGCAGAGCTGGTGGGTACCTATGGCCGTTAAACCATTGGTTGGAACCTCGGGCTGGAACTACCCGCATTGGAAGGGTTGTTTCTACCCTGAGGATATCCCTAAGAAGAATTGGTTTGACTATTACGCGCAGCACTTTGACACTGTGGAGATCAACAACACTTTTTATCGATGGCCTACACCGGAGATGCTCAAGAGATGGCATG
This sequence comes from Nanobdellota archaeon, assembly GCA_051819765.1. GTDB lineage: Archaea > Nanobdellota > Nanobdellia > Woesearchaeales > JACJVW01 > JBNJGT01. The sequence continues at coordinate 34,229 of JBNJGT010000006.1, read as the reverse complement.
ATGGATCACCTAAAGGTTTTCGGTTCACCCTGAAAGCACCACGGACAATAACTCATATTAAACGATTGAAGGATGCGCCATCCTACCTTCAGGATTTTTACCGGATTACCAAGAACTTAGGAAAAAAGATGGGATGTCATCTCTTCCAGCTTCCGCCCAACTTCCAAAAGAACGAGACTAACATAGAGCGCCTGAAGGCTTTCTTGGGTGCCTTGGACAAACGCAAGGACAATGCAGTTGAATTCAGGAACGAGGACTGGTTCCACGCTGACATATTTGCGCTGTTCCGCAAGTATAATGTTTCACTGTGCGTGACCCCTGAGCATGACATCGCCTTCACCGGCAAGCTGGCTTATCTGCGGTTTCATGGTGAGGAGCGTTACTCCAGTGAGACAATACACTACTTTGCGCAGCGTATGCGTGATTGTCATGGAAAGGCATACTGCTATTTCAACAATGATCACAAAGCTTACGCTGCGTTAAATGCGAAAGAACTCAAAGAGGTGATAGGATGAAAGCGATGGATATCCCTGAGAGCAAGAAAACTATTACAGTACAGGCAGACCAGACCGTCTCAAAACTCATTGGCGCTATGCTCAAGAGTGGAGCAGAAGAGAGTTTGGTATACGATGGAAAACGTTTGTTGGGCCTCTTCTCCCATTTCATGGCCCTGCGTGCCAGGACAAAAGTTTCAGAGAACAAGGTTAAAGATTACAGTGTGCCTGCCTCAAACCTCCACATGAAGGCAAGTCTGCTTGACATAGCACGACGGTTTCTGGATACTGAGACCCGGGCCATGCAGGTCTCTGACAAGCATCAAAACAAGATCATCGACATCTATGGAGTGATGCAGGCCCTCGCAGAGACTGACCAGAAGCTGCGCATCGACCCCCAAACCCTTCACTCAATCTCTGATGACCAAGGCTTAGGTAAAGCCCTCCAGTATATGCACAAGCACCGGTTAAAGGAGATGCCGGTAGTTTCAGATGATGGGATCATCGGGATGCTTACAAGCAAAAGTATCATGCAGAATTACCATCTTGAGCATGTACAGGAACGTCTTCGTGGTCACGTGCCCAACGCTCCTGGAAAGAAACCTCATGAAGAGAAGTCAGAGCTGCTTGCGATACCCATCCACAATTTCATGGAACCGGGAAAGACAGTGATAAGAAAGAATGCCACGGTGCAGGAAGCTGCCAACCTGATGGTCACCGATGAAATACCCCTTCTCATAGTCGAGCAGGAAGGTGAGTACATTGGTATCCTGACTGCAGAGAACCTGTTGCGACACTATGTCAACTCTTTTGCGGTTGAGACGGGACACATAATATTCCAGGGCACCGAAAGCATGGAGACTGTCCATTTGGCTAATATGGACAAGATCGCAGAAAAGTACGCTGAAAAGATGCAGCGTTGGTTCAATAATGAGTATGAGCTACGGATTCATGTCAAGGAGCATGATCTTGAAGGAAAGCGCACCCGCTTCGAGGTGAACAGCAGACTCAGCTATCCAGGCACAAATCTTGCAGCCGTAGGTGAAGATTGGAAGCTGATAACCGCACTGCGAAAATCACTGGAGAAGCTTGAGAACCAACTGCGTAGCAAATACAAACGGCAACAGCAAAAGACACCGTTCGATCCGGTAGCTGGGGAAGCCGAAGAGATCTCCATTGCAGAGGGTCTAAATGGGTGAACGCGCGGTATTGGCAGGATGGGTTGTATTTTACCTAGCTATTTCGTTGTACTATTTTTTCACTGGCATAAACACACTCCATCTTGCAATCGGCCTCGGTGCAGTATTCCTTTTTTTGTATATCCTCCTGAGGGATATACGGGTACCTGTGAGTGTCGTCTGGTGTGTGGCGATAAGCATTTTTTTTAATACGATAGGATCCTTTCCTTTGAACGGCATGATACTCTATGAGCTTCCAGACTATGATCTGTTTGCACATCTGATGGGCTTTTTATTTTTCACCACAGGTATGAATATCTTGTACAAGCCGCGTCAGAGGAACATTCTGATAGCCATACTGGCATTGATAGGTGTGGGAGCTGCAATCGAGCTCTCAGAATATGGCGGGTTTCGCATCCTCGGGTATGGATCAGGTTGGCTTCGCTTTGGAGCAGGGGACAATAGCACGAATTTCGGGCCCTGGCAGGACTCAATGGAGGATATGCTGGCTAATCTTGTGGGAATACTCCTGGGTATGGGAATATACCGTGCGCGGGTGATCAGATGAATAAGGACCTTGCTTCGTTGCTCTACGAAGTGGCTGACATCATGGAGATGCAGGAAGTGCAGTGGAAACCCCGGGCCTATCGCGCAGCCGCAAGAACAATCGAGAATCTGAGTGAGAACATTGCTGATATTTACCGGAAGAAAGGCAGGAAGGGTCTCCAGGACATACCTCGCATCGGCGAATCCCTTGCAAAACACATTGAAGAATATATTGAGACTGGAACAGTCAAGAAGTGGGACGCATTCAGGAAGACCGACCTGCATACCCTCATGGACATCATGGGCCTGGGCCCGCGCAAAGTAAAACAATTGTATCAGGAGCTCGGCATCATGAACATCGAGGACCTCAAAGAAGCTGTTGAAAAAAGACAGGTGCGTGACCTGGAGGGTTTTGGTGAAAAGACCGAGGAGAACCTCCTTCATGCGATCCATCAGTATGAACTGAGCCTCAAACGCATGTTGCTTGGCAAGGCGTGGGATCTTGCCTATTCAATTGTTGAGCATCTGAAGTCGCATGTTAGCATTGAAAAGGTAGATGTGGCAGGATCAATCCGACGCATGAAAGAGACCATCGGCGACATCGATATACTGGTTATCACCCACTCTAAAGAGATCATGGACGTATTTGCAGGCATGCCGGATGTCTCACGGATAATCGCCAAGGGCACAACCAAGACAACCGTACAGTTGAATGATGGGACCCATGTTGACCTGCGGGCAATCAATCACGAAAGCTATGGTGCTGCGTTGCAGTATTTTACCGGGAGCAAGGATCATAATATCGCCATGCGGACAAGAGCTGGGGATAGAGGATACAAGTTATCCGAATATGGATTATTTGAGGGGTCAAAACGAGTCGCAAGTTCAGAGCCTGACATCTACAAGGCGCTTGACCTCGCATGGATCCCGCCCGAACTACGGGAAAACAGGGGAGAGTTCCAAGTGCCCCTCCCTACCCTAGTGGAGATGAGAGACATCAGTGGCGATCTGCATATCCATTCTGATTTCAGCGATGGCATCGCAACAATCCAGGATATGGCACAGAAAGCCAAGGACATAGGATATGAATACCTTGCGATTACCGATCATTCACCCAGCACAGGAGGCCTTAGCCCCGATCAGCTGAATGATCAGTGGAAGGAGATTGATTCCATCAGAGGTATCAGAGTTCTCAAGGGAGCAGAGGTGGATATCTTGCCAGACGGTTCCCTTGATTATGACAATGAGTTGCTTTCCCGGCTTGATATTGTCCTTGTCGCCATCCATTCCCGCTTCAGGATTGAAAGTAATGAGATGACAAGGCGCATCCTCAAGGCACTGGATAATCCTCACGTGAATGTATTGTCCCATCCCACCGGTCGCATAATCTATTACCGTGATCCTATCAAGGCAGATTTTGATGCTATCTATCGCAAGTGCGCAGACAAACATATCGCGCTGGAGATCAACGCCAACCCCTCGCGGCTAGACCTGAATGACAAGCAGATCCTGGCCGCAAAAAAGCACGGCGTGAAGTTCACCATCGGAACAGACGCCCACGTGACACCTGCGCTTGACAATATGCGCTTTGGGATAGGACAGGCCAGACGGGGTTGGTTGGAAAAGACGGATATCCTCAATTGCATGACCTATAAACAGCTCATGAGGTGGTTGCATGGCAAAAGCAGAGCTCCTTGAGACCGTCCGGCTGAATCTGGCACACTTTGCAAAGACATCAGAGGACCGGGTACTGATCGATCGGATCATCAAGGCGATGGATCAAATAGACCGCAAATACTTCGTTTCCGAGCCCTACATCGACACTGCTCTTCCCATCGGGCATAACCAGACCATCTCACAGCCCTCGACTGTGGGGAGGATGCTCATGCTTGCAGAGTTGAAGCCTGGCGATGATGTCCTTGAGCTTGGCACCGGCAGCGGCTGGAACGCCGCACTCATCGCCTACCTGGTCCATCCGGGTACGGTTGTGAGCCTTGACCTGATACCTGAACTGGTACGCCAGGCCAAGGATAATGTCGAGACTGTCAGGCGCTTCACAGGCCTTCCCGAAAACCTTGAGCTGCGGACTGAAAACATATTTAAAAGACCCCATACCAAAGCCTATGATAAGATCATCATCACTGCGGGCATCCAGCCGCACGAGAAAGGACACATACGGACCCTTGCGGCGGACAACCTAAAAGAAGACGGCATCCTTGTGTGTCCCCATACACAAGGGCCTATGCTCATCTACAGGAAACAGGATGCCAAGATAAAAGAAGAGCACACAACAGAGCAATATGTGTTTGTGTCATTGAACCGGAGGTGAGACTATGAAAGGATATGTGCTTATTGGAATAGTAGTCATGCTCATGGGGTGCACCCCCTCCACTCCTGAAGAGATCTGTCAGGCAGAAGGAGGAGACTGGAGGGAATTCCCAAACGGGTGTGTTGACACCTGCGAATCCCAGCGGGAAAATGTAGCCTGCGCCCAGGTAATGACCGAGGGTTGCGACTGTGGCCCTGGTATGTGCTGGAACGGCGCGACCTGCGTTCCCATTTAGCGCCGCAGTGGCAGACTGCAACTGCATATATCAAAAGATTGATGATCACGAGAACTATGTAGAAACATTAGATAATGGGAAATATTACGCAGGCGCCAGTATAGGTCCTGCTATGGAATCTCGAATCATCTCTGTGGTATCTCTTATGTGTGCTTTTCTGCCAAATATTTTTAAGCTTGTAGCCATCCATCTCTGACATGAAGACAATCAGGACGGTGGGAGTACTTGTTGAGCATCAGGGGAGGATTCTCATCCTCCATCGTAACCCCACCATTACAGAAGGTGGTACCTGGGGGCTTCCCGCTGGCAAGGTGAATCCGGGTGAGGATGACCTGGGTGCTGCACTGCGCGAGCTGGAAGAGGAGACCGGTTACAAGGCCTCTCCCAGACAATTGACCTTTATCGGCAATTACGACTGGCAGCTTCCCGATAAAAGGATCTGCTTCCCTACCTATCATCTTATGCTGAAGGAGAAGCCCTGTGTGACGCTGAATCCCCGGGAACATCAAGCGTATCAATGGATTACCCCTGGAGATTGTTACATTAGAACTGATCTCATACATGGCCTGCATAAATTGCTTGAAGGCTTCTATAATGTCTGTTAGTCGTCCCTGGCACGTAACAGATGATACCAACATATATATACCCCTACAAAGTTCCTTTTGGTATGGACTACCGGGGTGTCGTAGGGGCTTATACAGACAGTCTTACTGTGATGAAGGGTATTTTGGAGAATATTGATGACGATATTTATGAAACCCCAGAAGCGTTAATAGCGGCTCTTGAGTTCATGGAGGATGGGTGCTGCAAGATGGGCCAAGAGATAAAGAAAAGCAGGTCACATCAAAAAGATCCATTCTTGCAACTCATCAGGGAGAAGGAGAGATCCTATCATGCGCTGAAAGGCTATATGACCCTTTATCGGCATGCGTTGGAGAATAACCAGGATACAGAACATGTACACAGAGACTTAAAACAGGGTCTGGAGGAAATGGCTCTCACTGCAGATCTCACCGAGCCACGGGTCCAGAATCTATTGGAATCCCTGGCTCGAACTGACAGTCGATATCAGAATCTTGAACTAGCCGGTGATACACCGGGTGACATTCTGCTGCAGGAACTCAAGAAAGAACTATCCAAAGTCAGGCACCATGCAGACTGCTTCACGGATGTTCCCCCTCTCTCAAAAGCACTTCGTTCGTATGAATCAGCAGTGTCAGGCTACCTGCATGCAACCATTAAAGGGCGCGTTAATGGGGAGACAGCCAAAGTGGATCAGTATAGGCAAGATGTGAAACAGATGCTCTCACTGATTTTTAGGTGAGGACTCTGTCTTGTGAGTGGTCTTGAGTATTTAACACCCTCTAATCAAAATCTGTATTTTCATGGCGCAGGGGGAATCCCTTTAGGGCTGGCACCATGGGAGTTAAGATATCCTTAAAATCATGTGTCCGAGCCCACGGTAATTTTATATAGGAGAAACACCTACTTCTTATAAGGGTGAGTACATGCTTGATTTAAAATTCATACGAGAGAATGCGGAGTTAGTCAAAGAGAACATGCGAAAGAAGTACCAGGAACACAAGATCAACCTGGTTGACCAGCTTCTGAAGGCTGATGAGAACCGCCGCAACCTCATGCAACGGGCCCAGAAGCTCCGCCATGAGCGAAACTCGATCACAGAGGAGATAAACAAGGCAAAGAAAGCAGGAACCACTGTGTCTGACCTCATCCAGAAAGCAAAGGATATCCCTCAGGAGATAAAGGACCTTGAAGAAAAGCAAAAGGAGCTTGAGGCAGAGATCCGAGATTATCTCTTTCAGATCCCAAACATCATCCATGAGTCTGTTCCCCTCGGGAAGGATGACTCAGAGAACGTTGAGATCAAGACTTTTGGCACGCCAAGGGAATTTGACTTCGAAGTCAAAAACCACGCAGAGCTTGCAGAGGGCCTCGGTGTTGCCGATTTTGAGACCGCAACCGAGATCGCAGGCAAAGGATTCTACATCCTCAAAGGCGATCTTGCGCTCCTCAACATGGCCCTCATCAACTACGCCCGTGACTATATGGTAAAGCAGGGCTACCAGTACGTGGAACCCCCCCTCATGATCCGCAGGGACGTCCTTGACGGTGTCTACTCCCATGAGGAGATTGAAGAGCAGGCCTTCAAGATAGAGGATGAGGACCTCTACCTCATAGCGACCTCTGAGCATCCACTCATTGGGATGTATATCAACCGTACCCTTGACAAGAAAGAGCTTCCTGTGAAGATAACCGGCTATAGCGCATGTTTCCGGAAAGAAATCGGAAGCCACGGGATTGATGAGAAGGGTTTGTTCCGGACTCACCAGTTCCACAAGCAGGAGATGATTGTCATCTGCGAACCCGAGGATTCCTACAAACTATACGATGAGATGCTTGAGCATTCGATTAACATCTTCAAAGGCTTGGACATCCCATTCAGGATACTGGAGTGCTGTTCCGGAGATTTGGCTGATCTCAAGGCAAAGAGCTGTGACCTTGAGGCATGGTCACCACGGCAGAACAAGTACTTTGAGATCACATCCCTCACAAACATGGAGGCCGCCCAGGCCCGTAGGCTCAACATCAAGGCAAGCGACGGTAAGGATAAGTATGTGGTGCATACCCTGAATAACACCGTTATCGCAACCTCAAGAGCCATGGTTGCCATCCTTGAGAATTACCAAAACAAGGACGGATCTGTCACAGTTCCTGAGGTATTGGTCCCCTACATGGGCGGTAAGACCCGTATCAGATAATGGTATCCATCCACGGCATCGTCTACATCATGGTGGGAGCGACAGTCTCCATCATCTCGTATTACTTGGATCAGCAAAAACTGCTGTTCTTCATAGTGGTCGGTGGCATTCTTATTCTTGTCGGTCTGCTCAAGCTGCTTCTTGTTTTCATCAGAAAGAAGGCCTTACCACAAAAGCACTCCTACCAGGGCCAGTACGCCCAGGCCCAATCGAACCAGGCCCAATCGAACCAGGCCCGGTCCACACAGCCACAGTCCAACCAACACCAGGGACCACAGAACCGGCCCCAAAATCCCGCTCACATATTCTGTCCCCGCTGCCGAAGGACCATCCATGCGACCTTCAATTTCTGCCCCTATTGCGGTCTCCGGATCTGAATTACAAACCGAATCCTTTTCCACTTACTTTGTAGTACAAAATTAGTACATAGTATTATAAAATCATCCATAATATTAAGTTTTTACTTAAATAATAGTTCTCTATAAGTAAAATCCTTCAAAAAATAACAAGATTTATAAATAAAATACTTACATAATAGTATATTCGTGGCCCCGAATACTGACACTGAGTTCGTGAAGAATCTGCTGAAGGACAGGTCTCTTCTTCCTAAACTGAAAAAGCACCTTCTTTCCCTGCCGAAAGAGCAGTTGGTTGATATGCTCCTTGACATGGCCCCTGAGGAAGAGCTTGGTATTCCGCTTTCCATCTTCCAATCCAGACTCAGTGTCCTCCAGGCGCTCGTACTCTATCTGCGTGATCATCGAGACTATAAGAACAAGGACATTGCAGAAATGCTTGACCGCTCCTCCCAGGTCATCTGGTCAACCTATAATAACGCACGAAAACAGGGAGTTACCCTGGACATAGAACCAGAACCCTCGGTCCCTCTCCAAGCCTGCATACGAAAGAATCGTACCGTGCTTGAGGGAATTGTCTCTTACCTTCGTGAAGAAAGGGGAATGCGCTACTCAGAGATCGCTCCCCTACTCAATCGTAATGAGCGGACCATTTGGACAGTATATCGGAGGGCACAGCAAAAATGACGCGCAGGACAAAGCTGGAATCCCGCATCCGCCTTTGTCAGGAATACCGCCGTCAGCTTGAACAAAAGATCCACAAAACCTCCGACTACAAAGCCTGGAAGACCTACCAACACTGGATCCATTATTATCATCTGCAGGAGCAATCTCTCCAGGACGAACTCAGGGCTCTTCGCAATCCGGCCCCATTCCTGCTGTTCGCAGTGCTTGCGATCCTGTTTACCACCTCATTGTTCCTGTTTGATCCCACCTACACAGGCATGGTGACCTACGATAACATGCCAGTTCCTGAGAACGCCATCGCATTGAACCTCACATACAATCTCAATGGCACCCAAACCATCAGTTTTGCCAATACTACCATCAACTGCACCTGTAACGGCTCAGTGCTCGTCCCCGTAGAAGACATAGCCACGCTTACAACACCAGACTCTGTCTCAACGGTTTGGGTAACGCTCCACTCAAACGGATCTGCGCAGAATGGATCAGTCATCACAAAGGATGCCAGTACCTCTAATGATTCAAAAACTGAGGAAAGAGCAAATCAATCAGAGTCCACCCAGCCCATCAATCAGACTATCAATGAGACCACAACAGATAAATCCAAAGTCAACAACACAGGCAACACCACTGGCGATAGTCCAATCAATATCTCCACTAATCAGACTGCACCAAATACCAGTTCAACGGACAAAAATCCAGGTAACCATACCCCCGACCTTGTAGGCCGCAACGAAACCATTGTCAATACAAATACCTCGGAAGTGAACTCCTCAAAAGAGAATCTTGACAACCACACCGCCTCAAACCAATCAATAGATAACACCAGCAACTCAAACCTTTCAACAAACCGCACCTCAAATCAAGAAACAAATCAGGCCAGTAGTCAAAACAGTACCAATCAAAGCAGTCTGGCAGGTCCAACCATAAATCAAAGTGACGAGCAGATGGACAATCAGCAGACAAACCAATCCAATGAATCTTTTAATCCCCTAAGCTCCCCGGAAACCGGGTTGAACGGCAGTGAATCAAACCACTCTGAGAGACACACGACTTGGAAAGGCAAAAAAGTCTTCACCCTAATAGATGAATTGACACTTAACCTCTCGAAGCATATCGGAAAAAACCTTACCTTCCTTGCAAGCTCAGACTACAAGACAGATATACAGCGGGACGTGCTCCACATAACAGCTGGGAAGGAAAAAGAAGCGATGCTCACCATTTACGCTCGCCGGGGCACTGAGATATTTGAATATGAGATCCTGCTCAAAAAAGAGAACCCACGCATAAGGCAAAATCCTGCTCACACAGGAAAACCCGTCCAATGGGAAAGACCAGTCGAAGACACGATCAGGATCCCTGACTACGCCCGCAATGCCAGGCTTCTCCATGATGGTAAGATCGTGAAAACCATCAAAGCAATGGGCACTGCATCCACATCAATCAACAGGTCACAATACCCAGGAGATCTCAAAGTGGTCTACGAGACCCCTGCCCCTGAAAAGAGAGAGATAACAAAGGGCAACAAAAAACAGATAATCATCAACTCCTCCTTCCACTACAAGAATGTAACCACCCAAACATCCATCCAAGAGCATGTGATCACGCCTCGCCTCTATCACTACATCAATGGAACCAAGACAGATGTTACACAGAATGAAACCTATAATGTAACATTCCATGATACAGACAACAACAGCCTGTATGATCTCATGAAGTGGACCGTGCCACATCTCTCTGAGCAGCGTTTTGAGACCGGCCTTGCTTCAGTCAACACAAACAAGAGCAGGTACCATCCTGGTGAAATGGCTGGCATCGCGATCGTTGTCCTTGACAGTGAAGGCTTCCTTGTTTCCGATGCCCAGGTCTCCTGCACCATCACAAAACCTGATAACACAACCGATACCCTGACCGGAATATCCGAAACAAAACCAGGCATATATACCTTTGACTATCTCACCTCACTCAATGGAACCCATGATCTTGATATCCTGGCGATTGCACCTGGTGTCAATGATACCATGCATTCCTCATTCCTTGTTGAGAAAGAGTATCCCTTTGAGATCATCAGGGAAGCGCCCATGACAACCGACCCCTGGCAGGGTCCATTAAGCGCACGCATGACGATAATCCCGGAATCCAACGCTACATATAGGCTCAGGGAACACGTCCCTGAGAACATGACCATAATCGACACAGACGGAAGCATCACAGACAATACCATCACCTGGAATCTTTCGGGAGAGAGCACGGTCACCTACACTCTGCAACCACCCTTGGAAACCCCTGATCTCTACAGTCTCAGAGCAGAGATAGAGAGCCAGGACTCAGTCTTTTATGAGGCCCGCCCCTGGTTCATCGCAATTGATCCCATCGTTGTGGATATGAACAATTCCTACTACGATGACCTGCGCACCAACCAAAGCATGCAGGACCATGCCAGTGTCAGGTTCAATGCAAGCATCAAAGGAGGGGTTGAGCTTGACAAGGGCTGCATCTCGTATCCCCTGGAGACAGGCTGTTGGAACCACAAGAGAGAGATAACAGTAGAGGGAGGATCCAACCAATCCTATCCCTTCTCAATAACCCTTGACACCAAGAGCCTCATTCAAGCCAAGAAAATGCAAGCTGACTGTTCTGACATCAGGATCACCTGGAACAATGTCTCTGAACAGAACGTTTATTTTTGGGTAGAGGAAGGCTACTGTAATACGCAAGATACAACCATTTGGATCAGGGCCCCAAAGATTGATGGAAGCGAGCAATTCAACCTTTATTATGCAAATCCCAACGCCTCAACCAGCAGTTATCACAGTGGGGACAGTGTGTTTCCCTTCTTTGATGATTTCAACCAGGAAAGCCTCAACACCAGCAGGTGGATTGCCTCAGGTGCATACAATTTCCCTGCAGGCGCAGGATATGTGGAATATTGGACAACCGCTGCTGCCCAATTCAATGAACCCTCACTCACGAGCGTGGATAATTTTAGCGATGGTACACTCTACTGGCGCCTTCTCACTACAGACAGTGACGGAGATTTCGATGGGGCAATTGGTGTTCGCGAGCCGAACAGTGATGATGTAGCCGAGGGTATTTTCTTCATGCTTGATAGTAAGGACGCAAACGATGTGGGTATTGTGGAGATGGAAGGGTGGAACTACCTTTCCCAATTCGACAATTTTGTCCCTCAGGATCTTTGGATCAGGTCCAAAGCTGTATTTGACGGTTCAGAGTTCAGTTTCTACAATGACTACCATGGCTACGAGATAGAAGCCACCAGTTCCACGTATGCTGATGGGCACATCGAGGCATGGTGTGACTCGGACAATAATGGAAAAGATCGGGCAGGCCTTGACTGGATCGCTTACTTGAACAGGACAGAAGAAACCCATAAGGTGTCTATTGGACCGGAAGTTGCTGACTACGTGACAACCGGGAACCTTACAACTGATATTATCGACTCAAATGCGACCTTTACCACCTTTAGTGTCGATCATCAGATACCATCAGGAACAAATATCACTTATCGGTTTTTGAATGATGGCCTGGTATGTCAGCCCACAGTTGCCCAAGAGCTACAAGAATATGACATCAGTGGGTGTTCCTTCGGATATGACAACCTCTCGATTGAAGCGACCCTGGAAACAAAAAATCAATCAGTCACCCCTCGCATACTTGAATGGGCCCTTTCATGGTATGCAGGAAATCTCCTTATGGATGAACCCGATGACTCATTCATGACCAGGTTCACTGATTTCTATGCCAACGGGACCTACACTGGTGATGACAATATCTCAATCCAATACAAGAAAGTGGGTGGTTCTGATGCTATGGACGATTCCTATGAGCAGTTTAATGATTACACCTCCATCAATAACATGAGTGTGACAGATCGTCTGACCCTTCTGCCTCAAAGCAATACGCACACATGGTATGATCAGGCATGGCCTGCTCGATTCTCTTATAATGTGACAGGAAAGCACATCAGGCTTGAGTTAAACGACTCGGACATCGATTTCTCCAGGACTGACTTCACAGACATTCGGATCACCTACCTGAACTCTTCAAAACATAAGGAAGAACTCATCCCTCATTGGGTACAATCCGCAAATGCAAGCCACGCAGTGGTCTGGTCGCGCATCCCCGAGGGGTCACGCACGGTCTTTGTGTATTACGGCAATCCCGCCGCATCAGACACAAGCGACGGTGATCAGGTATTCGACTTTTTCGAAAGCTTCGGGAACACTACTCTTGACACTGACAAATGGATCCACAATGAAGGCAGTTTCACCATTACGGATGGTGAGTTCATCGGCCAGCCTGGAGATGCCATTGAATACATCTATACGCGGGAATACTCCATTGACACCCAAAAGACTATCGAGTTTGCCATGCGAGGAGAAAATATTGGTGATGACTGGCGTGCAGGTATCGGCGTTGGTGCCTGGAACTTCCTTGAGCACTACGAGGCCAAGTCCAGAGGGTGGAATATCTATGATCTGGTTATTGACAGGAACCGCTGGGGGAACGATCTCTTTGATGAGGGCACACCCCGATCAGACAGCGGGCATCACCAATATCAAGTAGGGATTGGCACCGCATCAACCTCATTCAATGACACAACCCAGCAAAGAGGGTTCACTGTCTCTCAGGTCCCTGTCGGACCGATCTATATCGTCAATGACGGGCCTGACGAGGGAACCATCATAGACTGGATATTTGTGAGAGACAATGCTCCTACGACTGTTGAAAAATGGACGCAGGAGAACGCAAGCTTTTCATACTATGGGAACTATACGTCTGACAGTCTGGACACCAATGCGTCAGTTGTCTATTATGACAGCCTCGAGTACGAATCCTCTGAACCAGCAGGGACAAATCTTACCGTCTATACCAGGACTTCGGACGATGATAGTTCATGGACCACCTGGAAAGAACAGAACAATTCCCAGAAGATAGCATCAGAAGGCAAACGGTATCTTCAGTATCTGGTTGAGATGGAAACAAGCAACGAGAGTACAACACCTGTCCTTGATAGGATTTCCATCAATTACAAGACTTCTCTTGCGATGTTCTTCACCAACATGACAGGAGATGATGTGGTATTTGCTGCCACAAATCCTTACTCCTGCTCTGGGTCATGCACTCCTGAGTGGACTGTGACTCCCAAGCAGCATGGCAAATTTGTATTGCGCCTTGCAGGGGAGAGCCCAAGCAATGAGAAGATTGTATATGTCTTTGCTGACACCTCTATCGACCTGACACTCGGCAAAGAGACCGCGGCATCTGGAGAGGAGATGGTGGTCTCAGGCCGGTTGATCGATGACCTGGGAAAGGGCATTGGCTACAAGGATATCAAAATACAACTCGGGAGCACCAAAACAATCGTTGATACAGACGAGCAAGGGTATTTCTCTGCAATGATCACGATTCCTGATCTTCCCATCGGAAATCATTCTCTGGTGACACAGTTTGACAAGGATTACAACGATTACTACAATCCCACAAGCGCCTCTGACTCGATGTACATCTCATCCAAGCCCAATATAACAAATATCTCAGTAGAAGATACCGGAATCGGCCAGGTCATACATCTCAATGTAACCGCAACTGATACCCGCGGCATCGATGCCATGGAAGTAGAGATTACCCGGCCTGATGGCACAGTGGACATGCATTCCTTTAACCAGTCTCTATCCTACAAGAACACCTGGGATACAGGCACCTATACTTGGGAGATTACTGTCACGAATGTGGATGGAATAGAGAACAAAGAGACAGTCTACTCTACTATTCAGGGATATGCAACCGCCGCTCCGTCTCTGCAGAAGGATTCTTATCAGAACCACGAAGATGTATTTCTCTCAGATACCTTCAGGGATTGGAATAAGAAGATGGGAATCGACACTGGTTCGAATCAGACAGTAGTGATTTCCCTGGATGGAGGTTTTGAGGGGTGGTCCCATACTGATGGTTCAGACATAGTATTCTATGGGCAAAAACGATTGCCTCATTGGGTCAAGTCCTGGAATGATGATAATGCAACTATACTCGTACGAACAGGGGCAACAGGAAATATCACCATGTATTACGATGGCACATTGACCCAGGAGAACAAGAGTCATGTCTTTGACTTCTATGATGATGTAAGCACAGATAAAGAAGTATATTACACTGAAGAGATTATCTATGACCGTGGTGCAAATGACGGTCTATTCACATGGGACACTCTTGAAAAAAGGATAATTGTTGACGACAGTAACGACGATATGATCGCCTATCCAACCCAGGTAGTGCCTGATGAGTTTGTGGCAGAGGTAGTGGTTCATGGTGGAGACGATGATGGTATCGGGCTATTTGTTCAGGACGGTGAAATCTATTATGAAGCACTCATCAGCAACGATTTTCCCAATGCAGGAACAGATGGTATCTTTACCCAGACAGTTTCGAATCCACCATCCCTTATCCAAAGCACCACAGACAATATTGACAGCCAAGTCCCGCACAAGCTGACCTTGAGGTATGAAAAGGGAACTCTGTCAATGTATGTGGACGAAACACTCCAGGCAACGTATGATGTAACGCTTACCCCTGATGCAGTCGGCTTCGTGACCATCGCGATGGACGGTGATGACTCATTGACCAACTTCACGCTCCGGGAGATCCACAATTCATCCATCCAGTACGAACAGAGTGTATCAGCAAGTCGGATATTTAACATAGGTGATCGTCCTATCCAGGGATATCGATGGGCCACTGTTCAATACTACAATGGACTCTACTGGGAAAATCTCTATCCTGCGCCGATAAATGATATCGCAACCTCTAAATCAAATGAAATCGCAAATAGGACCACGCTGGATGCATACTATGGCTGGAATAATAATCCGTGGAACACCGGCATATTCCCCCATGGAGAGTATCGGGTCAAACTGGCATTGGTGAAAAACACGACGCACCCAGAGCGGGAAACCGAGATGATCACTGACAGCGATGGGGATGCGATAGTAGGCTATGACAGATTCAGGATCCTTCAGGCCTATCTGTGGCTTGCGAACCTAACCCATGAGAATACGCTCAACGAATATGAGACAACTGACACCATAGAATGGATCAATATTACCCTTTTTGCCAAGAACAACACCGCTTTCGATTCTGAGGTGACGCTCACACTCCTTGACAAGTATGGCATAGATTATGTGGGCTTTGGCCCTGATCACGAGACTAAGCAATACGGTGATATTGCCTTCAATTCAACAAAGACTCGGCAATGGGATGATGGCTATCCCATACCAGAAGATGTAGACGGAAGTTACATATTCCACTGGGATGTGATGATGGACCTGTTGAACGGTCCATTGCGGGTAAACCGTTCTGAATTCATACTAATCCATAACCTCCGAGATGACTTTGAGCGTACCAACCTTACGCGCCAGTACCAGAACACCTCCCAATTGCTTAATGTCTCAATGGTCAATGAGTGGAGCAGGAATCTGAGCGATGTGCAGATCTCAGTGAACTGCCCAACCATCGCAAACCTCTCGTGCGCCTGTGAAAGCCAATGTTCTCTGCCGACCCTTGCGCGTGAAAACACCGCTGTATTCAATATCACCACAGGAGCAGTATCGGTTGGGGATTATGACATCAACGTGACCATCAGGTATACCAACCCTGGAGGTGAATACAAGGTATGGGATGAGATCCTCAACCAAAAGCTTGAGATACGAGAACAGGGTGTCTTTAGCATCACCGAAAAATACGCACCAAATCAGGTGGTTCGTGGGAATCAGGCCAAGATACAATACTACGCAATGAGTTCAAACAGTTCACAAGTAATAGATGCCCAATTGAATATCACAATCTATCCTGACACGTGGAGTCTTTTGACCCCTGAGTCAGTATATGCTGCGCTCCTTGAGGCAGGAGAGCGGCTTTGGAATAATGCGACATTCGATATCCCAATCAGTGCCTCCCTTGGAGAACAGGTTGTGAGATCCGATTCAGCAGGCTCAGCAGTCAAATCAGATTTCAAACAATCGTATATTGACGTATACGCTGCCACCCAGATCTCTCAGTTTACGATATCAGACAATGATACCTCTAGGGGGGAGGAGATCACCCTCAGAGCGCGGTTACTGTATGATAACAGCACACCGATAGTAGGTCATCAGGTATATTTCTTTGATGAGACTGACAATGTACCAGTGGGATCAGGTGTGACAGATTCTGATGGGTGGGCTGAAAAATCATTCACTCCCGATTCACTGTCGCTGGGAATGCATACCTTGAATGTCTCTTTTGCTGGATCAGATAGTTTTTACCTCAATCCTTCAGTGGATCGGACCACCATGCGTCTTGGCCTGAAACCGACTATCCATGAGGTGAAGATTTTGCCTGAAATCGGATACGGTATGAACCAGAGTATCGATGCAAACATTACTGACGACACCGCAGTTGCTGAATCATGGGCACTAATAACCTATCCGAATGGATCTGTAGCACAGGTTACCTTACAGGATGGATCTGGTCACTTTACTGATACGTGGTTCAACGGAACCTATGCACTTCAGGTCTATGCAAATGACACATCTGGAAGTGTAAACCACTCACAACCGATTTCCTTTACAGTATCAGCAGATGGCGGCATCAGGGTGACGGTGAATGAATCGGCATACGATCTTTATGAGAACGTCACATTGAAAAGCACAGCACCATGGTGGAATGAGGATTATACGCATCGTAAAGAGATACAGGTGAGCGGGAACATTGCCGACTATACCATGGAGGTGACACTGGATACCCGTTCAATGCGTGCTTCAGGTGATGATCTGCGGGTTGTGTGGTTCAATGGTAGTCATAACATCGAACTAGACAGGATAAATAAGACACCATTCGACGCAGCAGACACGAAAATCCTCTTCCCCCTAAGATCCTACGGGACCTATTATGCATACTATGGTAATCCAGAGGCAGGAAATCCACCTGCCGATCCTGCAAGCGTATACTATTTTTACGAAGATTTCAATCGAGATGATTCAGATACCGTTGGAGGTGGATGGACTCAATGGGGTGCAACTGGAGAGACCGGTATCCAAGGAGGACGGTTGGAAGTCTCAGGCTCAGGAGGTGTTGTCCATACCCTTCCGATCCAAACAAACTTTACCATCAGTTTTGATATGGACATACCTGACTCAGGAGACGAGTGGTGGCAGCATATCGGCATCGGAGGTTCACAGATGAGTGAGACTGAACCAGTGACTGATGTGGGCCCTGCACTCCACACGAGTCGAGATTCCAGTCAAGGAGGTAACACAGTAGACTATTATATCTCACGTATACCTTCCATGGCAACAGCAGATATTATCGAGGATGACGTATTCGGGGAATATACCTATGAATTGTTTGTCCAGGATGAAACGTTTGATTACCTACGGGATGGAGTGCATGCTGTTGATGATGTAGCATGGGCTGACTCACCGGCCAGTCTGGAACAGATTAGGGTGTATTCAGATGGTGCCCCAGCTCACTACTATGATAATATCATAGTCACCCTATCACCTCCCACCGACCCAGTGTACCAGCTTGCTGAAGAAGAGACCTTCACTGAAGATACCCTCACTAGCACCAAATCATTCAAGGGTGAACTTGTGGCCCAGATCCAACGGTATGATGATACCTGGCAGACAGTGGATACCCATATCACACAAAATCAAACCATTGAGCCAGGAATCTTTGATCTTTCCCAGGTCTGGACCCCTTGGGATACACAGAACTCTCAAGGTGGAACGTATCGAGTATACGCCTACATGCAGACCCCATACAATGATACAATCGTCACAAATCAAGGTCTATATGAAGGATATGATGAATTCACAATACTTGCCCCACAGACCTATGTGACAATCGATGAGCTACGGGTGTATGAGGTGACACCTTCCTCATGGGAATCAGGGGGTTCATTGGTTGATTCAGGTCTCTCAAAGACATTCACCCTTTTTGCCAATCAGACCTATCGGGTGGAGATACAGTTACGAAACCATTTTGATTCACAGGAATGGGACATCAACAAAACTTCCTTTTCCCACGCAGGACTTGATGGCAGTTGGGAGGTGAATGAGACAGAGGACATATGGTATCGCATCGGGTATGGTGGCAATGAGTACAATGGCTCATGGAATGGCAGTATCGGATGGGACACTCATGGTGAGGTTCCCGTTGACACAAAGCTGACCTTATCCTATGTCTTCAACTCCACAACCAGAGGAGATTATCCAGTTCTATTTACTGTAGATGACGCCCTCTTTACCAAAACCGATGAATCCACCTATCATGTGATAACACGGCAGCAAGATCATCCCCATATATATGATGATACCTACGGACTTACCAGGAGTGAGATGCTCAGGGGAGAATCGAATGTGATCTATGCCAGATGGGATCAGGAGATCGCAGAAGCCCAGGTCTATTACAATGCCACAATCCCTGGTATCATTTCAGATACTGTGCCGCTTCCTGAACCGAATCCTCACAACTGGACCAACCACACGCTGGCTTCATCCGATGATTGGCTGCTTGGTGAACATGTCGCGCGCATCCAAGCCAAAAACCCCAGCGGTTACTGGAATGATACCCTTGCGTACCTTACGTATCAGGTCTATGGCATCGCAACCGCAGAGGTCAGTCTCAACACCACCTACATCGACCTGAATGATACAGTGAATATAACCTGCACTATCACCGATGATACCAACTCATCAGCCATTGCCGGGTACACAGCATCAATCTACGCTGATGACGTCCTTCTGCACCAATCACCGACAGACAATCAAGGAATTATTGACTACCTTTACAAACCTGAAGCATATGGTCTGTATGACATCACCTGTAACATAACTGCTCAGGAAAACTATCAGGTGGATGAACGGAATTCCTCTAAACAGACCCTCTTTGTCCGTGAGTTCCAAGCACCAAGATTCCATGAGATCTCCGGACCACAGAAGGTGTATAAGGGTAACCAAGATACTTATTCGGTCAGGTGGACCGACAATGCCCGGATGGATGCTGCATATCTGGCCTTAAATCTGACTGGGAGTTATGAGAATGTGAGCAACACTACCCTTGCTTCAAACAATACCTGGGCAAACATTGACTACACTGTACCACTGGAAACAACACCTGGTGTCTACGGCTGGAAAGAGTATGGCATTGATACCTCGAATAACATGAATCAGACGCCTGAGGTGGGATTTGAGGTATGGGGGTATGCAGGCATAACCGACACATTCCAAAAACCAGCAAGTGTGCAGATCAGCAATCATACTGAAAGTGGATGTCATATTGAGGATATGAACACCTCTCGTGGCATAGAAGGATACAATGTGACATTCTACCGTGATGGATCCTATTTAGGTTGGAATCTCACAAACACATCTGGCTGGGCGACCTATCGCTTCAATGACAGTGGATTGGGGTTGCAAACGATAACCTGCAACATCACTGACCAAAACTACTATAATGCGACTATCGAAGAACAGAATCTCTCCCTTAATGTGGTCAATACCTCTGACATCTATCCTCCTGCCCTGGACGTGTATGGTATAAACGACACCGAACTCGTGAGACAAGAATGTATGAAGGTATATGGACGATGGGATGAGCAGCCAAGCCATGCGAAAGCCATATTCAATGTATCAGATTTCGTGGAAAGATCGATTCCAGCACCTTATCCGGGCAACTGGACAAATCTTACCCTATGCACCAATAACTCATGGACCATAGGACGGCATGCAATCAAGCTCTGGGCAAATGACTCAAACCGCAACATAAATGACACTGTTCCCTTCCTGTTCTTCAATCTCAGCGGACAAAGCAGGGTTGATTGGTATGAACCTGCTGGTGTGACACCACGTGGCTTCAGGAATTTAAGTTGTAGAGTAACTGATGCAGATACAACAGACCCCCTCCCATCCTACCTTGTTCAATTCTATGATTCTGATGGGTACCTAGGAGCAGCCAATACAGATGAAAGTGGAACCGCTTCCTTGGAAATTGACCTAAGCAACGCCTCAATCGGTTACTACGATTATCAGTGCAGCATCCAGAATACTCAAAAGTATACAACTGTGCAAAGCCAGGACTCAGCTCAAATCGAGATCATCAACTATCTTCCCATAACCCTAAATCACCCCTTCGATGGGTCCCGTCTGGAAAGCCGAAACATCGAATTCCGCTGGACCCCTGAATCAGATATCCCCGGAGAGACTCTCTGGTGCAACCTCTCACTGGACGGTTCGGTGAATGCGACAGTCATGACCGAGAGCCATGCTGAAACAACCACCATTGTCAATAACATATCCTATGGTGAGCATAACTGGAGTGTGTTCTGTTGGCATGACCATGAGATCCGGAACCAATCACAAACAAACGCATTCACCCTTGGTTTAAAGGAGAACACGCCGCCTGAAGTACCCTTTAGACTGACTCCTCAAAAGGACAACTATACTGTATTTGAGAGACGCCCGTTCTTTTCCTGGGAGGAAGCCTATGATGCCAACGCTGATAACCTCTCGTATAATCTCTATGTCGAGCTCCTGGAATGCAGCGGCCCCTTGCAGTGTTCAGTGCTGGAGATAAACCAGACCAACATAACCTCTCTCAACTATACCCATTATGAAGACCTTGACTATGATTCAGTGTATTCATGGAAGATCCAGGCTTACGATGGGATCGAGACGAGCAACTGGTCAACCCGTTGGAATTTTTCCATCGAATCCCAAATCATTGTAACTCTTGCAAATGATAATGTGTCATTCGGGGTCCAAAGGGGGGGCGAGGCAACCGACACCACCGACGATGAGAACACATCAACACCAGACCCCTTTATTATCAGGAATGATGGCAATGTCAACATAAACATCCATAACATCTCAGCCCAGGATGATCTGTGGGAAAGCCCGGTGGGGCAAAACCCCTCCCGTTTCTTCCAGATAAAGGCAGATAACAGTTCCGAGGTTGCTGCCTTTGATTTCAACCAGTCAGTGACAGACTGGGTGAATGTATCCTCCTCCAATGCCTACATGATCAGGGAGATCATGCACCATGACACCTCAGATGAGGCAGAGATCGAAGTAAGGATCATCGTGCCCTGGGAAGAACCCCCTGGTAAGAAACAATCCACATTGATATTTTATGGTGAGCCCGGTGAATAGGAATCTGTTGCTAGTGATACTTGTAGTGCTTCTTGCTAGTTCTGCCTGTGGAATAGGGATAGCGCCTGCTAAACGGACTATTGAGTTTGAACCCGGATTGAAAGACACCCTGGATTTGCGCATTCTCAATCCTGAAGGGAACAGCATGAAAGCAGTAGTCTATCCCAAAGGGACCCTTGCAGAAAACATCCATTTCAAGAAGTCAATCGTGACATTCGAAGAGGGGGATACTGAAAAGACACTCTCTTACAATGTCTCACTACCACAAACAATAGGAACCCCTGGTATCCACGAGATAGACCTGGTCGCTATGCATCTCCCTGACGATGCGGGTTCAGCAGTAGTGATCGACGGTTCCCAGGTGATGTTCGAATCAGAGAAGAAAGGCACCGTTGTGCAGGCGACAACAGCTGTCGTTTCCAAACTCTCTGTCTTTGTGCCCTACCCTGACAAGTATGCAGAAGGAAAGCTGTTCGTTGAAGACGCTGATGTGGGCGGATATGCCGGGTTCAAGTTACCTGTCTATAACTTCGGAAGCAAACCTATTAGTGAGATGCAGGCCACAATAGAGATCCGTGGTCCAACCAATGAAGTGCTTGGAACAGTCATCACCCAGTCAGAAGATCTGCCGGTACAAGAGGAAGTAAAGCTGATCACCCGATGGAAAGCTGATGTGCATCCCGGTCTCTACCATGCCATTGCAAAGGTTACCTACGATGAGAAATCCTTCACAGTAAAGAAGAACTTCTATGTCGGCAGCATGCGCATAGAGGTCGTGGACATTACTGTTCCTGAGTTCAAGCATGGTGATATTGCAAAGTTTCAGATAGATCTCATGAACCGGTGGAACCGCCCCATAAATGACGTGTATGCACATCTCTTTGTGCTTGACGGCAAAGGCACGGCTTACGCCGATTTCAAGACATCCTCAGTATCCATCGCTCCAGACTCAGTGGAACAGGTCAATGCATACTGGGATACCAAGGATGTACAGGTAGGCGATTATGATATTAAAGTACAGGTCAACTACGCCGAAAAAGTGACCGAGAAACTTTTCAACGCAACAGTGACATTGAATGAGATCGTGACAGACTTCTCCCCCACTGCCAAGGTGGTTGCAGAACAAGGTGAGTCAGACAGCAACACGCTGCTTATTGTCTTGATCGTTGTCCTCATAGGTATAAATATGGCCTGGATGATCGTTTTCATGCGGAAAAAGCCACAAAATCCACAGAATCCCTATGGACCAGGCAATCCCCAACAGTTCAGGCCCCCACAGAATTTTGGACCACAAGGGCAGCACCAGCAGCCACAACCCAGGTATCAGGCGCAACCACAGGCGCAACCACAGGTGCAACAACAGGTGCAACAACAGGGACAACCCCAGACACAACCCTATCAGAACACACAGAGCCCCTATGGAAATATGCGGAAAAATCCACCATAAACTATTTAAAGCAGCCATCCTTGCTGCACCCTATGAGTTTTTTTAAGGATATGCTAAAAGATGAAGAGACCCTCTTCAGCAACGAGATTGCGCTCGATTATGACTTTGTCCCCAAGATGCTTCCTCATAGAGAGGAAAAGCAAAAATATGTCGCCTCCTGCATCTCGCCACTCCTCCAGTCACGGACTGGCAAGAATCTTTTCATCTACGGCCCCCCTGGTATTGGAAAGACTGCTGCCACCCGCTGGGTCCTCCGGGATCTTGAAGACGAGACAGAAGAAGTGTTTCCCATCTATATCAATTGCTGGCAGAAGAACACCAGCTATAAGGTGATTGTTGAGATCTGCGATCAGATAGGGTATCGCTTTACCCAGAATAAAAAGACCGATGAGCTCTTCAAGGTCGCAAAAAGCATAATCAACAATAAGAAAAGTGCAGTATTTGCCTTTGACGAGGTAGATAAGCTTGAGGATAATGATTTTTTGTATATGATAAGTGAGGAGATCTTCAAGAAGTCCATCCTGCTTATCACCAATTACAAGGAATGGATCATCCACCTTGATGCACGGATCAAATCGAGATTGACTCCTGATTCACTTGAATTTGAGAAATATTCCGCGAGGGAGATAACCGATATCCTGAAGGAACGGATCAAATACGCCTTCTATCAGGATGTTTGGGACGACGAAGCCTTTGATCGGATAGTTGACAAGACCTATTCACTTGGAGATGTGCGGCAGGGAATCTACCTCTTGCGTGAGGCAGGTCGGTGTGCCGAGGATGCGGCAGCACGCAAGATAACTCCTGAGCATGCAAGAAAAGCAATACAGAAGCTTGAAGAATTCTCAGTGAAAAAATCAACTGACCTTGAGGATGACTCCCAACTCATTCTTAAGATAATAAAGGAGAACACCGGCAAGCGCATTGGTGATCTGTACCGTATCTATAAGGAGCAGGGTGGGGACAAGACCTCAAAGACCTTTCAACGCAAGATAGAGAAACTGGAGAAAGCAAAATTCATAGAGACCACAAAGACCGGTGGTGGTTCTGATGGGAACACCACTTATGTGCATCACAAGAAAAACAAGGACCTCACGGAGTTTTAATATGGATCTCTTGCAAAAACTGGAATCAGGTTTTCTCCTGTGTGCTGAAGGATATCTCTTCGAACTTGAACGGCGCGGCCATCTCAAAGCAGGCCCATTCGTACCTGAGGTGGTCCTTGATAATCCCAAAGCCTTGGAACAGCTCCACGAGGAGTTCATCGCATGCGGGTCAGACGTTTCGGTTGCATTCACCTACTATGGTCATCGGGATAAGATGAAGGCCATCGGTCGTGAGGGTGAACTCGAAACCCTTAATCGCACTGCATTGCAGATTGCGCGAAAGACCGCAGGTGACAAGCTCTGTGCTGGTAACATATGCAATACCTGGGTATATGACCCCCATGATCCTCAAAGCCATAAGGCTGCTCGTTCAATCTTTGATGAACAGGTCAGATGGGCCAAGGAAGAGGGTGTTGATTACATCATAGCCGAGACGCTTTTCTACCTGGGAGAGGCACTTATTGCGCTTGAGGTGATCAAATCATACGGTCTTCCGGCAGTCATAACCCTCGCACCATTCCACGAGCAAACCGCCGATGATCATTCCTGGCCAGAAGCCTGCCGCATCATATCAGAGAAAGGGGCTGATGTTGTTGGCCTCAACTGTGGTCGGGGTCCTGCCACCATGCTTCCGCTTCTCAAAGAGATACGGAACGTGGTTTCCGGTCATATCGCTGCCCTGCCGGTGACATACGCAACAGACGAGAGCCACAAGAATTTCCAGAAGTTAACGGATGATACAAGCGATTGGCCTGTCCACCTTGAGCACTTTCTCATCAACCGACGGGAATGCGCCGATTTCGCCCGAGCTGCAAAAGAGATGGGCATCAACTATATCGGCTTGTGCTGCGGGGGTGCTCCCCACTTTATCCGGGCCATGGCAGAGCGGTTGGGAAGGACGGTTCCCGCAAGCAAATATTCCCCTGACATGAGCGGCCATGCAGTGCTTGGAACACAAGTCAAGGAACACAATAAGGTCCTTCGCAAAGACTGGGGTCAGCGGTAACGCCGGATGTCTTTCATTGTCTCTTTCACACGGGTGGCATAGGACGCTTCACCCACGAAATGGTCAGAGACCCTTCTGAGGAGACCCATATTGGTCTGTTTACTAGAAGGAATATCAGAGAAAAGGATTCCCTTGGGAAGATAGGTAAGATGCTCACTGTCGAAATAGAAACTTGTTTCATGGATATCTTGGGTCAGGCGGGGTGCATCCTCAGGCAAAGATTCCTCAACGTGTTGCAGGTCCTTATAGAGCGAAAAACCCACCATGCTCCGGTACACCCCTTCCTGCCTGGTGCAGTGAGCGCATGCCTGGAACGCTTCCGTGATACGCATGCCAACTTTGTGTTGGACTGCAGTGATCAACTCATTCTTCAGTTCTTCCGTGTTATAAGCAAGAGCATAATCTTTCCGTGTCTCCTCAAGCAGGTCAATGGCCTGGTACAGTGTTGATCCTTGATCAAGGAACTCAGGTAATACCACACTGAGTGGACTTTCTTGCAAGCGCATGATTGTGCTCATCGCATAATTGATCGGTATGGTATCCAGGTCCATGATTCGTTGTTCCAATATTTCATCCGTGGCATAGGTCTCCAGATTTTGGGTGAAATGGAACAGTCTGTTTATGAGTTCTCTGTGTATGTCCCTGAATGATGAATGGGCAATCACTTCCTTGAGATATTCACTTTCCTCACTTAATGCGTATTCCACAAGGACATCTTCATTCCAGCTTGATATGCCATGTGAACTCAATATTTGATTCAGGATAAGGCCCTTCCTCAGATAATCAGTTCCATCAGTGATGCGCTTGTTGATGAAGTTGAGAGGGATATCGATGAGCATTGACTCAAGCTCGTTCATGGACTCTTCCATTAGTTCTCCTGACGGTCTTTCCAATTGCTGATAAAGGGAGATGATCTCCTCTGTTTCTTTGACCAGGTTGGGTACACTGCATTGCTGGAGGGATTCGATGTAAGAATCGTATCTTTTCCTGAATCGTGACGCACGAAACAACTGAAGCAATTGGGAGTCAGGTTTACCAGTCGACAGAGCCTGGCAAAACATCATGAGTTCAGGGTACTTTTCAAGGTCCCTTTGTTGTTTCTTCACATAGTCCTCATGGTTGAGGCATCCCTTCTCATTGTCAAGATGGGTCCAGCGATCCTTGAACTGGAATTCCATGACCCTCCCTTTCTGAGTGACAATCAATGCCTGGTGATCCTTATAGGTATCAATCTTGTTTGTCCGGGGGTTCTTTTTCCGTTTCGGATTATCATATCGATTAATGATGGTTAGTTCATTATCCAGCTCCTCAAAGGATTCAAGGATCATGTATCTACTAAGAAAGCGACTGTTATGACGCACGTTATGTATGCGAAAATCTAAGGGGATTGTTCCTTTTTTTATGCGTAAGTCCCTT